>JAZQIH010000088.1:0-37925 GCA_045541015.1 Anaerovoracaceae bacterium
GTCATTACCCGGGGGGTGTTTTTCGCGGATCCCCCCTAGGGGTGTTAAAAAATATCAACGAAATTGAACTAATTTAATCATGGTATAAAAAATGTACCCATTCTTAAATCGGTTACGCATTCCGTTTTGGGCTTCTCCTTCTTACGCTTCATCTGGAAGCGCTCCAGGTTTTCCTTGTATGTTTTCTTAGCGTGGCAGCTATGACATAGCGGTTGCCAGTTGTTGCTGTCCCAGAAAATTTTTTTATCACCTTTGTGCGGTCGTATGTGGTCGACGTCGGTTGCCGGTGCTCCGCAGACCGCGCACAGCGGGTGCCGTATTATGTAAGCCTTGCGGGCTCGATTCCATGCACTGTCGTAGCCTCGGGCGGCTGCCGTTCCGCGTCTCTTGTCTTTCTCTTTCTGCGCTTCAGCTCTCGCCTGCGATATCTCCCGCAGCATACGCTCGTGCGCTTCCTTTCGTGCGGCGTCGTGCTCTGCCTGGTGCTTAGCGCAGTAGCTGCGGCCAGGGAGTGCCCACTCGCGGCATCCTGGGTGCGCGCATGGTTTCTTCGGTCTTATCGTTCCCATGGTGTAGCTCCAAAAAAGGCCGACGCCTGGTCCGGTTGCCGCTTCCGCAGCAGTCCCGCGCGCCGGCTCTATTTAAGCGCAGGCCTTCGGCTTAGTCGGCTGTAGTGCTGCCGACGATGCTGATGGTTGCGGTGTAAAGCGATGTAGGCTTAGGTGCGTCGCGTACGGTTGTAACGTCGATGTCTACGCTCATGGCGTATTCGCCTGTTTCCAGGTCGTCGTCGATGTAATCGTTCACGGCCTTCTCGAGATCCGCAAGGGTGGCGGCAGATAGCAGCTTAACGCGTGCCAGGTAGGTGTTAATGGTTGTGGCCATCGGTTTCTCCTCGGTTAGTATACCGGCAGCTGCCGGCGGTTATTCCGTCGTGCTTTCCTCGCGGGTAAGCTGACGGAGGTTAAGGCGCTTAGCTCTGCCTGTCGGGCGGAAGCTTTCGCGCAGGTATTTAATGGCTTCGAGATTAGGCGGGAGCCTGCGGCGGAAGATCTTTGTGTTTCCGTTCTCGTCTTTGCCTATGTCCTCGACCGTTGCTCCGGTCGCCAGCGTATACAGTGCGGCCTCAAGGGCGCGCTCCCGTTCTTCGCCTTCGGGGATGTCGTCTCTCATGCCTTAGCCTCTCTCGCGGTTATTCTCTTAGCCTTGCGCCCCGTCTGCTGTTCCCAGCGGGCGACGATGGCGTCGCAGTATTTAGGGTCTAGCTCCATGAGGTAGGCCTTGCGCCCCAGTTGTTCACAGGCCATCATCGTGGTTCCGCGGCCGCCGAATAGGTCAAGCACACGGTCTCCCCTCTTTGAGCTGTTAATAACTAAGCGCGCAAAAAGCTTAACGGGCTTCATGGTCGGGTGTATCTCGCTGCGGACGGGCTTATCCTCGCGCAGGACGGTAGTAGGTATCGGCTGGCGGTTCAGCAGCTCGCGGCATAACGCCTGGAGGTCTGCCTTGCTCATGCCCTTTACGTCGGGGCGGTCCTCGATGACCGTGGTCTCGTTCCTGGCTTCGGTGAAATAGCGGGTTGCTCCGGCCTTTACGCCGTAGATGCACGGCTCGTGCTGCTGCTGGTAGTCTCGGCGGCCTAATACCATGGTATTTTTTACCCACACCAGAACCTGGCGGGCTGTCCATCCGCGGGTGCTCTCGACCGCGCGATAAAAGTTTATTGTTTCCATGTCGGGGTGCCAGATGTAGAACACACCGCCTTTCTTAAGTCGGGTATTTCCTGCCGCGAAGGCGTCCCGCAGGAATGCATAAAAGTCCGCGGAGCTCATGCTGTCGTTCTGTATCGTGAGGGCGTCGGCGGTCTTGCCTACGTACTCTACGTTGTAGGGCGGGTCGGTCACTATAAGGTCTACGTCCTGCCCTTCGGTTAATCTGTTTACATCTTCGGCCTTGGTACTGTCGCCGCATAAAAGCCTATGGTCTCCCAGCTCGTAAAGGTCTCCGGGTTGAGTTATCGGCTCCGCGTCCTCGTCTACTTCGGGCGGGGTGTCCTCGGCTATGTCGTCCAGGCTCTCCAGTTCTTCCTCTGTAAATCCGAAGTCGCCCATATCGATGCCCATTTCGCTGAGCTGCTGGAGCTCGGCCTGCAGCAGCTCCTCGTCCCAGGTGGCAAGCTCGGACACACGGTTGTCCGCAAGTCTGAAGGCTTTAGCCTGGGCGGGGGTGAGGTGGTCGGCTATGATGCACGGTACCGTCTCAAGCCCCAGCTTAAGCGCTGCCTGGTGGCGAGTGTGCCCCGTTATGATTACGTGGTCCTTGTCGAGTACCAGCGGGACGTTAAAGCCGAAATCGCGGATACTGGATGCTACGGCGTCGACCGCGCTCTCGTTGTGGCGCGGGTTATTGACGTAGGGGATTATGTCTGAAGGTTTTAGATTTTCTATTTTCACATGAGCTCCGGGGTGTAGCCCAGTGCCTGGGCCTGTTTATCGTATGGAAGGAAGGCGGCGGCATCGCCGATGAGCTCCTCGGGGTAGCCCAGATCGTGCAGCTGCTGCGGGTAGCCGATAAATTGCAGGGCTTCTCCCAGGCGGCGGCGCGCGAGGCCGGGGGCGATGATCTTTTCCCCCTTGCCGTTGGTTATATAAATCCAGCGCATGAACTGGCGGGCGATCTCTTTCTTGTCCGCTCCCTGTCGCAGCAGGCGGCGGAGTGTTGACTTGCTGTAGCGCATGGCGCCTACGTTGAATATAAAGCTCACCAGGGCGTCGAATTCATAGGGCTTTACGCTTCGGCGGAACCATTCGCCTTCGTCGTTAAGCAGATCCTCTATGGGCTTAACGTCGGCGGCAAATAGCGCCATCGCCTTTTCCCTGGTTATCTTAAGGCCGGGGGTGACGTCCCTGCCGGTGTGGCCGACGCCTATTGTCCATACCCCGGCGGGGCAGCGGTAGGCGGTAAGAACCAGCCCCTCGCGCTGCTGGATTGCTCTCTGCCCCTGCGGGCTTAATGTGATTCTAGTCATCCGCGTTATCCTTACGGCATCCGGCGGTAAGTATGGACTTGATTCTCTGGAGTATGAGGCGCTTGGTCTCGCCTACTCCGTAAAAGCCTACGAATGACCCGACCGCCACCGCTGCTTCCTGGGGGCAGGTCGGGAAAATGGCTGTTATTCCGTAAAATATGCCGGTGCTTAGCATTGAGCATAGCACCGCCCCGGTTAAGCGGTCAAGGCATGAGCGCTCCCTGCCGGATAAAATTGAGATCAAAAAAGCAAAAACCGCGCCCGCTACCACCAGGGTGTTTTCACTTAGCCAGTTTATGAGCTTCTCCATGTCTTTTTCCCTCCTGCTGATGCACTAAAAAATATTATAGCATGCCGGTGTGTTTTCCGCGGTTCCGTCCCGGGTATTTTTCCGTGGAATATGTGAAGCCTCGGCGGGAGTTTTTCGGGCGCTAAAAAAGTGTAACCTTTACAATCCGAAAAAATCCTTCCTATTCTCTCCCACGTATTATACCCCTTCCCTCTATTCTCTCTTTTTATATATTACTTTTTATATAAAATATAAAGGTTACAAAGGTTACAACACATGGGAAGCCTTAAATATCAAGGGTTCGCGGGTGTAACCTTTGTCGTAACCTTTGTGTTACCTTTAGCCGCAATGGTTACACTTTTAAGCCTTTTTGAAGCAATGCGGCGCTAAAAAATAGCCTGGAATTGTTACTGTTTCATAGTGGATAGGTAGGAAATAACCCCGTAAAAGTAACCTATGCTACCTCTATAAAGGGGTGTAACCTTTGTTTGTAACCAGGTCAAGGTAACAGATTTTGGCTAATTTTTAGGCAAAAAAAAGCCCTCCCGGGCAGCCCTGGAAGGATAAAAAAATTGATACTTTTAGGCCTATTTTTTGCGCCAGGTTTTGACTACTTTTCCGGCTACTCTCGCAAGCCCGTAGCTGTACCCCAGCGCCTGCATGATCTCGCTGAGGCGAGCCAGGTCGTCGCGCTTCACCTGCTTATCGTCAAACCCCAGGGCGAGGGCTAGGATCGCGCGGCTCTGAAGTGATGCGCGGTCTGCTTCCGGCATCGCATCCTGGGCGGTTAGCCAGTCGCCCACCGCGGTCTCCCAGCTGTCCGGCAGGACGTAGCGTTCATTGAGGTTCTCGGTTAGGGCTTCGACGTCCTGGTGAAGCTTCAGCCCGCCGTACTTTTCAAATATAGCCTTGCCCTCCGCCCACAATTGCAGCAGGTCGGGCTTGATGGCGTCCGCCTGGAAGCTGCCGACCTCGACGGGAGCGTAGCGGCGGTTGCCCGTGCGGTCGCTTAAGAACGCCGTATTATTGGTAGTCATTACGAATAAGCAGCGGCGGGTAACGGTGCGCTGGTCGCTGGAGTATAGCGGGCGGTAGGTGTCGGCGTCAATTGTGAGAAATGCCTTTATTTCCTCAAGCTTGCGCTTGCCGAAGCCCACCATCTCCGGGAATTCCGCGAGTACGCGGCCGCCCATTCTCATGCTGAGTTCTGCGGCGCTCAGATTAAAATTGAGCTCTGTATGGTACTCCGGCTGCAGGGCGATCTCCTTTATAAATCTGGTTTTATTAGCGCCCTGGGCGCCAATGAGCACCAGGGAAATATCCGCCTTTATCGGCTGAGGCTTCGCGGCTCTGCGCCATAAAAGTCCCCAGAAATAGCGGCCGACCGCGCGGGTGTACTCGTTATCCTCCGCGCCGCAGTAGGTGGCAAGGAAGCGCTCCGCTCTCGGTACCCCGTCCCATGCCGGCAGGGTGCGCTCCAGGTAATCGGCCATGGTGTCCACCTTGTGCTCCGAGGCGACCAGCTTTACCGCGTCCGCGATTAAGTCCTTGCTTACCCGTCCGGGCTTAAAGCCGTAGCGCTCAAGGTTGATGCGCAGCTCGAGGTTGCGCTCCTCCGGGAAAGGTTCCCAGGTGTCGCCGTCCTGTCTGCGGGCTACAATGCGCCCTCTGAACGTGTCATACGCCAGGCTGTAGCCTGCGATCTCGGGAGCGCCTACGGCGATATATACCGCGGTGGCGCAGGGGTCTATATAACCCGTTTTCTCGTTTCGGTAAAGCATGAGCCTTGCGCCCGCGTCCGGTTCTGCCGTGGCGGCATTGCCTGCGGTCTCGTTCGGGTACGCCTCCGGGGTTGTGGCGGTGAAGCCCTGGGCTTTCGCCCATTCCAGGAATTCCGGGAGCCCTCTATGCGCACAATGAGCATGCAGGCACTTAAACCCGCCGTGGGCGTAGCCGTTGGTACCGATAGGGAAATACGCAGTCTCTGCCGGTCCGCTGCTTGCGGTGTGCTCGCTTTCCCATGGGCATCTTATATATAGCTCGCCGTTCCTGCCGGAGCCCAGGACGCGCCCTGTTTCATGCAGCCAGTCGGCCAGGCGGTCGGGAGCCGCGAAGGTTTCCCCGCGTTCGCGGGTTCTCGGGCGCTGCTCGGTGACGGCCGTTGTGCCGTAAAAGGCCGCGACCTGGAACACGAAGGCGTCAAAATCGGCGGCGCTGACTTCCAGCGGGTAGATCCCGTTGGTCCAGGTGTACCTGGTTCCCTTCGGGTGGGTACCTGCGCAGACCAGCTGCTGCCCTGCGGCCAGGATTTCAAGTTCGGCCTTGTCTGCTCCGGGGGTAGTCATATTAATGACTGTCTTGGCTCGCGGTCTGTCGGCGCCGTCTCCCGTAATGTGGATAAGTGTCGCCCATCTGGCGGTTCCTCTCTGGCGCTTGGTGAAGTTTTCCGGATCTATATGGCAGCAGGTAAGCAGCAGGCGCTCTATGGCGTCGGCAAGCTGCGGATCGTTGACGTCGCAGTCTATAGCCAGCAGGCCGCCGTGGCCGGTACGGACGCAAAATCCCAGATCGGGATCTCTGCTCCAGGTGTCCAGCTGCTGCATGGTGGCTTCCGGTGCTCCCGTCCATCCCGCTATGCCTACGATCTCGCCGCGGGCGTTCTTGCAGCTCGGCACCTTGCCGGGGGTCTTGAGTACGCTCTGCGGGCTTATCTTAAGCTGTAGATTGCTTACTACGGGCAGGATCCATGGCGCCATAATGTCCTGGCTTGCAGCCTGCGCCCATTCGCTTGCGGAGGCTCCGGCGTGCTGGTTCTCACTCATGTGCCGCCCTCCTCATGGTCTGCTCCCATACGGCATGCAGCAGCGCGTAGGTCATGAAGCTTGGACTTGTGATCTCGGTACGGATGCGGTATACCGTGCTGGCATCCAGTCCGGTACGGGCCGCGATTTCGCGGTCGGATAAATTGGTCGCGCGTATAAGCTCGGCGGGTGTCGGGAGCTTTGCGCGGTCGCTCTTGTTCATTGTGGTCTCCTTAAGTGTTGCAGGTATGCAACGCTAACTATATGATACTCATTAATAGTAGGCCGCGCTCCCGTCTTGATGCTTAGTTCTGCTTTTTTGTGACACGGATTAAAAAAATGTAAATCTATGTATTGCACGCTTGCAATAATCTATTTGGTGTATTACTATTTAATACATGCCGTGTGGCTGAGGTCAAGCCCGCCCTCCGGCATGTTTTCCGTTTTTCCGCTTTCCGTGAGGTGCTTTAAATGAATAAGAAATCAGTAGCGGTGCAGCATCGCATAGCTGCAGCTTTCCCCCGTATGCATAAGTGGGCCGATTATAAGCTCGTCCTTTCTGTCCTGGTTGCTTTCTTTGAAGGTGACAAGGTTCTACTTAATAACGGTTGGTCGCATAGCCGCGGCCATGCCTCCCTTCTCTCCAATTCTGAAGGCCACCACGCTCTTAAGGTATTGCAGGCTGTAGGCGTTCGCGTAGTTTTCGGCAACAACGCGCCTCGCGGCGGAGCCGCCGGGGACTACTTCCAGTGTTTCCGCAGGTCTGCGGGTGCTGCCGCTTATTTCCGCCAGCTTCTCGCTGACTCCGTTGCCAGTAAGTAAAAAAGGGGGGCGTATATGATGTATGAAAAGATCAAGGAAGCCCTGTATAACAGGGATTTTGTAACCGTTCACCGCTGTAATTCTGACGGAAGTATTGATAATTTTCTTTTCTTTGTGACCTACATCGATGTTATCCGCCACGACCATGAGCACCTGGAGCGTGACGCCAGCGGTGCCCTGTTTGTGGCTTCCTCCCGTATCGACGCCCCGTGTGATCTGCCCGCCATCCGTAAGATTCTCGCAAGCGCTCCGGAGACGTGCTGGTCGTTCGGCTGGATCGACCCCGCTGAATAATTGCCCGCCGGGGGCTTCCCGGTAAACCTGGAATAATAAAAATGATTGAAGATATCATAAAAGAAAACACCGCGGCCGTTAAGGCTCTGACCGCAGCCATCGCCGCTCTTGCGGCCTCTCTTAAGGATTCAGCCGCTCCTGCAGCTTCTCCTTGCCCGCCTGCCGCTTACGGCCCGGCCTCTGCTGCCGTGGAAGCCGCCGCAGTTGCTGAGGCTGACGCAGCCGCCAGCGGGTTAAATCCCAGCGTTGCGATCATTGATGAACCGCAGGCTGCCGCGGCTTCCGCTAACCATGCGCCAGTATCTCAAGCTGTCGCGCCTGTGGATGTCGCTCCGTCCGAAGCCATGACGCTTGAGCAGCTCCGCGGTCTCTGCATCCGCGCAGGCCAGGCAGGGCTGACCGCCGATGTCCTCGCGTTCCTCCGCGGCCGCGGTCTGTCTATGCTGGCGGATCTCCCTGCCGCGCAGTATGGCGACCTGGTTCAGTTCCTCGCGGCAAAGGGGGTTAAGTAATGGCTCCGGAAACTCACGCGCTGCTGTCGCCTTCCAGCTCGTCGCGGTGGCTGTCCTGCGCCGCGTCGGTGGTTCTTAATAAGGACGCCCCCGATGATTCTTCAGATTACGCCCGTGAGGGTACATGGGCACACCGCCTTGGTGAGCTTAAGCTCTTAGGCGCTGACGGCTTCTCCGATGAGGAAATAGCCGCCTGTGTTGCCGACGGCTTTGATCCTGCTGATTTTGAGGCGCCCGTTACTGAATACGTGAATTACGTTAAGACCTTGGGTAGTAATATCATGGTTGAGGTGAAGCTTCCGCTAGGCGGCATCACGGGTGAGCCAGGGGCTCATGGTACCTCGGACGCCGTGGTTCTTGAGGGTAATACGCTGCACGTGTGTGATCTTAAGTATGGCAAGGGTGAGCGCGTGGAAGCTATGGAAAACACGCAGCTTCTCATATATGCCGGCGCCGCCTTCCTGGAGTATGGCTGGATCGCCCCGATTAATGAGGTGGATCTGATCTCCTCCTGGGTTAAGTCCGTGGAAAAGTACGCGCTTGAGGCGCTCACCGCAGGCGTGGACGTTCCCGGCTTTAAGCTCGTGCAAGGCAAGGCCGGGAACCGTAAATGGGCGGATGAGGCTAAGGCTGAAAAGATGCTCAAGGGTTGGAAGGTTCCGGCGGAGTACCGCTACAATAAAAGCTTAATCAGCCCTGCGCAGGCCGAAAAGCTTATTAAGCTTAAGACCTTAAGCGCCGACCAATGGGATGAGCTCGGCGCGGTGATTACCAGGGAGCCCGGCCGCCCTACGGTTGCCCCGCTCTCCGATAAGCGGCCGGCGATTTCCGGGCGTCCTGCCGCGGAAGATTACCCGGACGAAAGTTTAGAAAAGTAAATTTTTTATTTAGTTAGTTAAAGGAAATATATCATGCCTAAAAAAACAGAACGCGTATTCATTCGAGGCGCCCGCCTCTCCTTCCCTGCTCTTGATGAGCCTCGCGCTACCATGGCAGGCGGTAACGACCTTAAGTACCAGGCTACTTTTTTAATTGAGCCTAATAACCCATGCCTCCAGCAGCTCCGCGCCGCTCTTATGTCCGTAGCCTCCGCTATGTGGGGCGACCGCGCTTCCGCAGTCCTGGCTAATCCGGATAAGTCTCCGCTCAAGGTTGGCGACAATAAGGAACGCGTGCCGGAAGGTTACGCGGGTATGCTCTACATCTCCGCCCGTTCTAAGAATGCGCCGGAGCTCCGCGACGCTAATCCGCACATTCTCATTACCGACACGCGCGCTATTCGTGAAAAGTTTGTTGCTGGTTATAAGGTGAACGGCTTTATCGACCTCTATCCTTACGAAGTGAAGGACGCCCGCGGTGTAACCATCAAGTCGGGCATAGCTGCCGGTTTGGTGTCCGTACAGTTCTGCGGCTACGCTGACGCCTTCTCCGGTGTTGCTAAGCCTGCCGAAAGTGATTACCCAGATTGCAGCGCTGAGGCGGAAGCTTCCGGAGCCTACGGCGCGGCTCCGGCTCCTGCTCCTGCCCCTGCCGCTCCCCTTCAGCCTCTCCAGCCTATGCCCGCCTATGGCCAGCAGTACGGCGCAGGCTACGGCCCGCAGGACGACCTCCCTTACTAATCGCTATTAGTCCTCTTTTGCGGCGGTACCCCCGCCGCTTTTTTAAGGTATTTTTTATAATTATGATATGGCTTGATCTTGAAACCTTTTGCGCGGAGCCTATCACCTCCGGCGTTTATAAGTATGCGGAAACCGCCCGCATCCTGCTTTGTGCTTACGCCCTGGATGATGCTCCCGCGCGGGTGTACGATGCCACCTCTGGTGCGCCGTGGCCTGCGGAGCTCCTCCGCCGCCTGGCCGACCCGTCTGAGGTTATCGTGGCCCATAATTCAAATTTCGACCGTACAGTGCTGCGCCGTTACCTGCCGCAGGTGGGCGACCCGGCTCGCTGGCGTGATACGATGATCTGCGCTTATTCACTTTCGCTTCCCGGTTCCCTCGCTGACCTTTGTGAGCTCTGCCGCGTTCCTGCGGATAAGGCTAAGGATGCGGAAGGCAAGCGCTTGATCCGTCTGTTCTGTAAGCCGGTGCAGGACGGTACCGTGTTCGAGTGGCGCAAGGATCCGGAGCTCTGGGCGGCATATGTCCAGCATTGGGAACGCTTCGTGGAGTATTGCCGCCTCGATGTCGAGGCCATGCGCTCCGTGTATTACAAGCTGCCGCAGCAGCTCCTCCCGTCTGACGTCGTGTGGAGTGAATGGCAGATAGACCAGCGCATAAACGACCGCGGTATGCAGATCGATCTTGAGCTCGTCCGCGCTGCTTCGGCAGCAGCCGCAGCGGCTAAGGAAGCGGCAGACCAGACCGTCGCCAGGCTTACGGAAGGCCGCGCGCAGTCAATCGGTGAATTGGATAAGCTCCTGGAGTTCTGCCTGCATGAATGCGGCTATTCTCTGCCGGACATGCAGCGGGCTACGCTGGAGGCGCGCCTCGCGGATCCTGCGCTTCCGCCCGTAGTTCGCGACCTGCTCTCCGCCCGCCTCTCTGCGGGTAAGGCGTCCGTGAAAAAGTACGACGCCCTGTCGGCCTGCACCAATACCGATGGGCGCCTTCGCGGCTGCCTGCAGTTCATGGGCGCGGTGCGTACGGGTCGCTGGACGGGTCGCCTCTTTCAGCCTCAGAACCTGCCGCGCGGCACCATGTCGCCGGAGGAAGTCGAGGAAGGGATCGCGGCGCTCAAGTCCGGCCTTGCCTCGGTTCTTTATGCGGATGTGACCGCCCTTGTGAGTAATTGCCTGCGCGCCGCAATCTGCTCCCGTCCGGGGTATAAGCTTGTAGTCGCTGACCTCTCCAATATCGAGGGTCGCGTCCTGGCGTGGCTCGCGGGCGAAGCCTGGAAGCTGGAAGCCTTCCGCCTTTATGATGCGGGCAAGGGTCCCGATCTGTATAAGGTCGCCTACGGCCGCGCCTTCGGTATCGCTCCGGAAGATGTGAGCAAAAAGCAGCGCCAGATCGGGAAGGTCATGGAGCTTGCTATGGGGTACCAGGGCGGCGTCGGCGCCTTCGCGACCTTCGCCCGCGGCTACGGCGTGGATCTCTCTGAGATGGCGCGCCACGTCCGTGATTCCTGCTCCGCCGACGATTGGCGCAGCGCTTCCCAGGCTTTCGCCCGCGCGGGTGGAGCCACCGACCTCGGCGCGGATGAGTGGACGGCCTGCGAGGTCATAAAGCGCTTATGGCGCCGTGCGCATCCTGCAATCACGGGGTTCTGGGCGGATGCCGATTCCGCGGTTAAGCAGGTACTCGCGGGGCTTACGCCGTGCGCTTCCGCCGGTCGTGTGGTGTTCCGCAGGTGCGGCACCTATCTGGTGGCGACGCTCCCGTCCGGGCGTCCCGTATGTTACCCGGCCGCAAGGCTTCCCGCCGATATGAGCTCGGGGGGCTGCGCGTTCGAGTATTACGGCCAGATCCAGGCCACCCGCCGCTGGAGCTATATACGAACCTATGCGGGAAAAATTGTAGAAAATCTGACCCAGGCCTGCGCGCGTGATGTGCTCGCGTCTGCGCTTCCTGCCGCTGAGGCCGCAGGTTATAAGACCGTGCTCTCGGTGCATGATGAGCTTATAACCGAAGTACCGGACGACCCGCGCTTCTCCGCCGCAGGGCTCGCCGCCATTATGTCCTCCGTGCCTTCCTGGGCTGAGGGCTTGCCGTTATCTGCCGCAGGTTTTGCGGCGTACCGTTATAAAAAGGATTAAGCTATGGCTGTTAAGATAAAAGACCCGGAGACCGGGAAGGAATATCCGTCTGTTAAGGCACTTGCTGAGGCTCACGGGTGTAATGTCTGTACCGTATACCAGCGGCTGGCCCGTGGCGATTCTCTTGAGGTGGCACTCGCCCGCGTGAATTTACATCATACGCCTTCGCGGGATCATACCGGCGCCAGCTTTCCGACCATCGTGGCTATGTGCCAGCATTGGGGCATCCCTGCGGCGTGCTTTCGGTCGCGGTTCGTTATCCGCGGCTGGTCCCTGGAGCGCTCCCTCACTGAGCCCGTCGCTCCCAGTAATGCAGCGGGGCATCATGGCTCTGGCGGTTCCCGTGCCGTGGTTGTTAACGGCGTGAGGTATGCCAGCATTCGCGAAGCGGCTAAGGCGCACGGCGTTAATGTCTCTACTGTGTACGCCAGGCTGCGGCATAAGTGCACACCGGAGCAGGCCGTGCGCCCGGTGTCTCGTGGCACCGCGGTGGTGTATGATGGGCGGCGCTTCAGCTCTAAGGCCTTGCTTGCGGCCTCCCTGGGGATTTCGCCTAATGACCTTGATGCTCTGGAGGGCTTGAAGTATGAATAATCCGGCCGTTGAAGATCTGCCGCTTCCCGCTGACTGGGTTAAGCTTTCGGACCATGAGCTCATATATCTCGGGCGCGCCCCGGTTAATGCGGAGGGCTTCGGGGCGGCTCTCGTTGATGAGCTTATAAGCCGCCCGGCCGTCTCCGCGGTGGTCTTAGATGTAACGCTGCTCTCCGGTCGTCGCTCGCTCATGAGCTGCGAGATCGTGGGCCGCGCACACCTAATGAAGTACGCGCCCTCATACGTATGGGCTGACCGTGGGATCTTTCTCCGAATGTACGCCGTGGACGGCGATGATGCGGTGTATTGCTTCTGCGCTTATCTGAGCAACGACCACACCGGCATGCTGCGGCGCTCGGTCGGTATACCGCCGGAGGCTCCGGAGCATATGAACGTGAAGTTCCAGGAAGTGGCGGATCGCCATTTCGCTGCTTTCTGCGGGCTCCAGCTTCTCCTCCTGCATGGGGGTGTAGCTCCATACCGTCGCAAGGCCAGGGCGCCCGCTAAGTATATGCGCACCGCCGCGAAGTACACGGCGCTTCCCGGTAAGGTGCGGATCCTGGAGCTTGGCGCCCGCGGTGCGGAGATAGCCGCCGCAGTAGAAAAGGCCACCGCGGTCATCGCTCCGCGGGTGCGCCGCTGCGCCTGCTGGAAGGTGCGCGGGCATTACCGCCATTATAAGTCCGGCGCGGTCGTTTACGTGCGGCCGCATGTTAAGGGCCCGGAGCGCGAAACGACGCAGGTTCCGGGGCGTGAATATTCTTTAAGTAAAGGGGGTAAGGTATGACACCGGAGGGTAAGCTGGTATCTGCCATTAAGTCTTTTGTAGCCGCGCAGGGCGGCCTTGTTCGTAAATGTTCATGGGAAGGGAGGATCGGGGCTCCCGACCTCGTTATCCTGCACGGCGGGAGGCATTGCTGGGTAGAGTGCAAGGCGCCGGGCGAGGTACCGCGCACACCGCAGGTTCGGGAAATGTCCCGCATGCGTACCGTCGGCGGCTGCGCCGTCGTGTGGGTGGATTCCATGGATGCCTTCCTGGAGTTCTGGCGCGCCTGGAATTCCGGAAATGCTGAGGGGGTGGCTCATGGAATTTAAGCCGCGCCCGTACCAGCAGCTTATAATCTCTCATATCCTGTCGCATCCGCGCTGCGCGCTTTACGTGTCCATGGGTATGGGTAAGACCTCCAGTACGCTCTCCGCCCTGGCTTATCTTAAGTCTATAGGTGAGCCGGTGCGGGCTCTAATCCTGGCGCCGCTCCGCGTGGCGGCCAGTACATGGCCGGATGAGGTTAAGAAATGGGGCTTTGACCTTAAGGTCTCCGCCGTTGTGGGCACACCTGCGCAGCGCCTGCGCGCCCTGGAAGCTGCCGCGGATGTGTATACAATCAATTATGAGGGGCTGCCGTGGCTCCTCTCCGCGCTTGACGGCGCGTGGCCGTACACGGTCATCGTAGCCGATGAGGCGACCAGGCTTAAAGGCTTTCGCCTGGGAGGTGGTGGCGGTTCCAGGGCTAAGGCGCTAAGCCGTGTAGCCTTCCGCTCCGCGCGCTTCATTGAGCTTACGGGCACACCTGCGCCTAACGGCTTGCTGGATCTGTGGGGTCAATTGTGGTTCCTGGATCGCGGTGAGCGTCTCGGCCGCAGCTTCTCCGCGTTTACAAGCTGCTTTTTCCGGCAGCGCCGCGTCGGTTCTTCTCCGTTCGCGGTTACGTATGAGCCCTGCAGCTGGGCGCCGGAGGCTATAAAGGAACGGCTCGCGGATCTCTGCCTCTCGCTTGATGCGGGTGATTACTTCCAGCTTGAGGCGCCGATCTCGGTAACGGTTCCCGTGAAGCTGCCGCAGGAAGCGCTCCGCGTGTATAGCTCGCTCAAGAACACAATGTATGCGGAGCTTTCCAGCGGCGCGGAGGTCGACGCGGTTAATGCCGCAGCGCTGACCGTTAAGTGCTTGCAGGTGACCTCCGGCGTGGTTTACGGTGATGACGGGAAGTCCTGGGAAGTGCTGCACGATGCTAAGATCGAGGCGTTGCGGTCTATCGTTGAGGAAGCAGGCGGGGCTCCGGTGCTGGTGGCTTACCATTGGCGCGCCGACCTGGAGCGCCTTAAAAAAGCCTTTCCGCAGGGGCGGGAGCTTGATAAAAACCCGCGTACCATTAAAGCCTGGAATGAGGGCAGGATCCCGATCCTGTTTGCGCATCCTGCTTCCGCAGGTCATGGGCTCAATCTCCAGGACGGCGGCCATATCCTGGCTTTCTTTTCTCTGTGGTGGGATCTGGAGCAGTATCAGCAGATCGTGGAGCGTATAGGCCCTACTCGCCAGGCGCAGGCGGGGCACCCGCGTCCGGTGTTTCTGTATCACATAGTTGCGGCGGGGACTGTGGATGAGCTTGTCATGGCTCGTATGGAATCTAAGCGCGAAGTACAGGACCTGCTCCTGGAAGCGCTCAAAAATGAAAAAGGTTGATACGCGGAGCGTATGGCGCTATAATTATCAAGACCGCGGCGGTTCTTTGAGCTCGTACCCTAACCGCTGAGCTGCCGCGGCTCCTGTGGTTATACAACGCTATGTCATAGACTAACCCCGGCTTTATGCCGGGGCTTTTTTTATGGCTTTCTTACGGGCCAGGTATCGAGGTACACATGCAGCTCGTCGCCGTGCGGTACGATGTCCGCTATTGGTACCCGCTCAAGCTGCGGGGTAGCAGGTACCGGGGCGCTCCAGGCGTTCCGCCTTGGGCTGGTGTAGGTATGAAGCACCAGGCGCCCCGCTGCGGTAAAGCTGCGCAGGTTCTCGCGTAGGGTCTTAAGGTTCACGGGCGCCTCTCTTGATTAGTGCTTCCAGCTCCGCGCAGTCTACGATGGCGCGGAAATAGCATTTTTGTATGCCGCAGCGGGTCACGGCATTGATCTCGCAGCGCCCGGCGTCCAGCTGCTCATCCTGCGCCTTGTCTTTAGCCGCGAGCGCTAGCAGCCCGCCGGCAAGCAGCGCTACTCCTACGGCGATCATAATTATTCCGGTTGTATTGTTTGTCATCTCTTGTCTCCTAATCTGCGTATAGACTGTCGTACTTTCTTGATCTCCTCCTCGGTTTCTGCCATGATTTCCGCGTCGGTCTTGAGGTTGATCTCCGTGCTTTCGTCGGCCAGGTAGGTCATCCCATGGAGTCGCTGCAGTAGTTCCCAGATGTCCCCATAGTAATGGCGCTGTAGCGGGCTAAGATTCGGGAGTTCTAGCACTCCGGCCGTGGCTTGTAATGTCCTCCGCAGCTTTTCCTTGAATTTCTCGCTTGCTTTTATCATTCGTCGTTCTCCTTCTTATGCTTTTTCTGAAGCTCCAGCAGTACGTCCAGCAGCTCAAGCGCTGGGAAGTTGTAGAGCTCGTCAAGTATGCGGCGCTTGATGTCGTTGATCTGGTACGCCTTCTCATTGCTTAGCTTGTAAAAATCGGCGACCTGCTTCCGCAGTTCCCCGACCTCGTCGGTGTCGTCGGTCTCCTTGATGCCTGCGGTCTCCTTCAGCTCCTGCGCGCGTGCCTTGAATTTCTCGCGGGCGTCGTCCAGCATTTCTCTGAGGCGTTCCTGGGCGTCCGTTCCGTAGGTCTTGCCGTAATCCCAGATCATCGCGTTTCTCTGCACGTATTTGCGGTAATAGTCATCTCCTGGGGTGTCGTGGTCTCTTGCGTACATAAATAACTGGAGGTCAAGCCGCATGATTTCTGCTTCGCGCTCTTGGCGTTTCCTGTCCTTGGCTTCGTAGTGCTCAAGGCGTTCCTGTATGTCTGTCATTTTTGATTATCCTCGTTTATGGTTCTTATGCTCCGGAGGCGCTCGCTGCACTCCTCCAGGGCGTCGCGCTGTCGCGCAGCTAGTCGGATGATGTCGGCGTAGGTCTCGCCGTTAAGCTCCGGCCGCGCACACGGCTCAGTTAGTGCCGCGGGTATCGCGGGAGCCTGCGGCGGAGCCGCGCAGCTGCTCAATAATGGCAGCATCCACACGGTGCTCCAGGCAGGGGTCGCCCTGCGCTTTCTGCTTGATTGTGGCATTGAGTTGATCCTCCCTCTTGGTTGCCTTCCTGCGGAGCTCCGCGACCTTCGCCGTGAGCTTCCTGGCCTCAGCGTCCGCTGCCGCTGTCGCTCTGCGCTCTGCTTCCAGTGTCGCCTCTAGTTCCGACCGCCTGGCTTCCAGCTTGGCGATCTCTCCGCTTTGGTAGTGCGCTAAAAGCAGCAGCGCGACAAATATAAGCGTTAATACGGCCTTGCGGGTTAACTCGTCGGTTATAGTCACGGCTTAAATCTCCCCGTTTTTGTGTTCGCGTTCCAGTTCTTCGCGAATGTCGGCGCCGCGTTCCATGCGGTCGTTAAAGTCTCGCCCGCGCACTACGTCAAGCGCGGCGGTGCGGTACTTTGCGGAAATGGTGCGCTTGCTCGTCTCCATCGCCAGTACCTGCACGGAGCTGCAGCCCAGCAGGTAGGCGAAGTCCTGGCGGGTTAGTCCCAGAACCTCGCGTATCAGTCTTAAATCGTTTCCGTCCATCTATCCTCCGTTATAACAGTAATTCCTTAAATCTCGGGGCGAGTACCTCCAGCAGCTCCGCCGCGGCATCGCGTCCGAAGCTCTCCGCCAGGCGTGAGCTAAGCAGCGCCCGCTCGCGGTGGCCGACCAGCCAGTCCATGAGGACGGGCCAGTATTCGGTTATGTCCTCCAGCTTCTCGCCGTTCCTGGTTACGGTGCCGACGTATAGTTGCAGCTCCTCGTCCAGGTAGTCGCATATAATCTCGATCTTACTCATCGTGCCTCCGTGCCGCTCTGACGCGGGTAATTATAAGGCGATAATGCGCCGCGGTACCGCTTACCGCGTCCAGGCGCTCCCATTCGCTCAAGCATCGGCGCAGGCGCTCTCCCGCCGTGTTCGTCGTAATACCCATAAAATAGCGGTTAGCGTCATCCGCTTTAAAAATGACCTCGCCAGCGGGCATAAATCTGGAGCCCCTCCAGGCTTGGCGTAAGATCTTTATGTCGCAGACATCGGGTATAAATTCCAGTACCCCGCAGCGCAGTATATAAGCCGCGGACGGCCACACCGCCTTGCTTATCTTGTCCGCGTTCTCGGAATTCCCCGCGGTGTAAAGGTCGCCGCCTCCGCCCATCGGGCCGGTAATAGGTGGCGCAACGACCACAATAGCTCCGTAAACCATTAGTTATCCTCCTTAATCTGTTGCTCCAGCTTATTAATAATCGCTTTCTGCAGCTCGATCTCGCGGCGCTCTCCGTCCAGCAGCTGCTGGTACATCGCGACCGCGGCGTCTTTAGCTTGCAGCTCCGCCTCAAGGTTGGCGACCTTCGTCTCAAGCTGTCCGACCGTTTCGTCTCGGCTGCTTCGGCTGTAGCTTATTACCGCAGCACATACCGCAACGGCCAGTATAGCGGCCAGGATAAAAACATCATCGTTCATCGGCGATCCTCCGTGGTTTTTTCTTTCATTGTATCAGTTTTTAATACTAAATCCGTGAAGTGCTCCGCGGTTCTATACGGGAGCCAGCAGCGGCTCCGTGTAGCGATGTACGGTATTGAGGATCTGCTGTATCTCCTCCGGGGTTAGTCCCATCTCACTGAGCGCGTTACGGGCTCCGCAGTCGGGGCAGACCCGCACCTCGGCGCCGTCGCGTTTTGCGGGAGCTCCCGCCCCTGTGTATACGCTGCCGCAGATAGGGCACACGCGGCGCCCGTTCTCGGTGGGTTTAATGTCTTTCATTGATTAACTCCTTGGTTCTGGCTATGGCGCGGCGCAGCGCTTCGGGGTTGAAATGGAACGCCTGGTACCCTCGGGCGCAGGTGTTTACGTACTCGCCTCTAGGAAGCGCAGGCTCACGGTCCTCGTGCATGATATATACGAAGGCCTTAACCGCGCGGAGCTTGCCGCCTACGGTCTCGCGCATGGTTATGGTGATCTCTTTCTTGTAGTAAAAGCGGGGATACCCTTCGTAGCGGTCAAGCGCGGCCTCGTCCTCCTGGGTTACCGCCCATACGGCTACGGGCACGAAGCTGTCCGCGGACTTCTCGATGGTTAAGTAGGCGCCCGTCTTGCTGCCTTTAAAAAGCAGCTCGTAGCCAGGGATCGCTCCCGTTCCTACGGGGCGGGCGTTCGGGCAGCGGTAGGCCATCTGGTTGACGTTTAAGTTGCTGCCGTATGCTAGATAATATTTTCTCATGGTTCTCTCCTCGGTTGCGCCCGCCTCCGCGGCGGGCCGTGGTTTGGTTAGGCTGCGCGACCGTATCTGAATGCAGCGTCGCCTCTTAAGTTGCGGGTTAAGATGTCGCGGGCGGTGTCGGCGTAGCGGTGAGTGCCGAAGTATTCAGCGGCAAGCTTGGCGGCGTTCATGCGGGTGATGTTGTTCATCTCGATTTCTACGCCGATGGTCTGGCTCTTGATGTCTGCGATCTGCTTTTCGGTCTTAGTGTTCATTTTTTCGTACCCTTTGTTGTTGTCTCTATGATTTATACTGTATCACTTTTTTATACAAAAACCATGACATAAATCAAATTTTAGTTATAAAGATAACAAAACTACTAAAATGATGTAGCAGAAAACGCAGGCGGCCAGCGCCCCCAGGATGTAGCCCAGGCCGACCGCGGCCTTAATGGTTAAATCGCCGATAAGTCTTAAGGTGTTTATTATTAGTGCCATTCTTATGTCCTCATGTTTTGTGGTTATATTAATAGCGTATCAAAAAACTATACAAAATCTGTGACATAAATCAATGGTTGTGAAAAAAGTATTATCTTTTTAAATCGGATTGCCGGAGGGTCTCGACCTCGTCGGCTATGTCCGCCCAGCGGGTGACGCCGGCATAGGCCATGAGACCTTCCTTGTGTAAGAAAATACGGCGGCGGTACCTGTAGTATTTACGCTTCTCGGGCTCCAGCGCTTCCCGTATGGTTGCCCCCTGCTCCAGCGCGTCATAATAGGCGCTTACGCTTACGCCGTAGGCGCGGCACATGTCCCGTACTGTCTCGAACTCACGGCCGCGGTGGTCACGTGGTTTACGCCTGCCCATCGCCTTCGCTCCGCGTTGCGCGCTTTACGGCGTAGGCAAGGCCGACCGATCCAATGTCGACCAGGGCTTGATCCCGCTGGTCTGAGATAAAAGCGAACCCGCGCTGGTAAAGTGCCAGCAGCAGCTCGCGCTCCGTGTAGTTATCGTCGATTATTCTTTCCGCGCTCTCCCGGATTACCTGGATCAGCTGGTCTAATCGGTGGGCTTGTATTGGTGTCATGGTTTAATGCCTCCATGCTTATGAGCGGGGCGGGCTGATTGTCCGCCGCCGGGGTCGGTGCTATTGTCTGCGGGCGTTCCTGCCTGCATAGTGCCTGCAGCTTGCTCTCGCGGGCGTCGGTTATGCCGGAGGCGTATACGTTGGCCACCAGCCATTCCTGCGGGCGTATCATCGCCGGAGTGAATGCGGGCTGGTTTACGGTACTGAACCAGGCGTAAAGCACACGGCACGCCGCCTCGCGGTTGGTTTTAGGATTGCGTATACCCTCTACGACGTAAAGGTAGACCTTGTCGTTCCCCGGGAATGCGTGATTCCAGTAGTCCGTTATGCTTACGGCCTGCGGGTCGGGAACCTCGCCCATGCCGCTCTGCGAGTTCTTGACAAGCGTCCAGGTGCTGCCGGTGCTGTCCGTGAATTCCTGCGGCGGCTCGAATTTGTCTATCTGTGTAAGCTGCAGCGCGGGGGCGCTCTGCACTAATAGGTTACTTAGTAGCCCCGGATTTATCGCCGGAGCCGTTGGCGTGTTCATGTCTTAGCCTCCAGTAGCGCAGCAGCGCGACCGATAAGTGGTATATGTTCTCCTCAGTTTCCGCAGGTGTGGCCGCTGCCATAAGCTCGCGGTATTCCATCTCGATTACGCGCTTTACGCCTGCGGGGCTTTCCATGTCGTAAGCCTTCCAGGTGGCGGGCGGGTTAAGGTCTACCTTGTGGCAGTTCTTCATGTAATCGGCGTCGGGGCTTCCTGCATACGGGTCGGCGGCCTTGGAAGCGGGAGCGGCTGCTGCCTTATGTCGTCTTACGGTTATTATTTCCATCTTATATTGTACCTTCAAAAAAGCACCCGGAATGGGTGCTTTGTCTCAAAAAACACACGGGACTATGCGCCGGCGGCGGTGGTTGCGGGCTTCAGCGCGTTAATGATCGCTGCGGTCTGCGCGTTCATGGCGTTAGTCTGGAAAAGCTGAGCCTTTAAGGCGGCATTTTCGGCCTGGCTGTTTGCCAGTACGTCGCGGAGCGCCTGGGTCTGGATTTCCCTCTGCAGCTCGCGATTAGCGCAGCCTTCCTGCTCTATCGCGCGGAGCACCTGGCAGCAGCAGGCCTGCTGCTGGCTTGCGAGTTCCTGCGCCTGCAGTCTGCTCTGTGCGCCCTGCTCGGCGATGTTAAGGTTAAGCGCGCCAATGCCGCGGTCAATGGCGGAGTTAAGGCCGCCGAAGCCTTGGCACATCGCTAAGTTGGTTGCGCCCTGGTTCTGGGTCTGCGCCAGGGTTCCGGCGTTTACCGCGCCGACGATAGCGTCTCCGGTGGAGTTGATAAGGTTGCCCATGAATTGGTTTTGGCCGCTGGTCTGAATGAGTAAATCGCGATCTGCGTTGGCGATCTGCTGCTGGATGCCGTTTACAGATGCCTGGATGCCGTTAACGGCTCCGGTGTCGTAGCCTACGGCAGCGCCAGCACCGCGGTAGCCTAAGCCTCCGAACCCGCCGTTACCTAACCAGGAACCTAAAAGACCGCCTACGCCTGCGCCCAGTGCGGTACCGCCCCAGCCGCCGCCCTGCGGCATGATGGTATGAGTGATTTCGTCCATGCTTTTTTCCTCCTCTAAGCTGTACGTATATAAAATAATACCGCCGGGGCATTCCTCCGGCGGTCTCTTGAGTGTCTACGGGTTAACAGAATTTAGGCAAGTCGGGCGGCTTCGGCCACACGCTCCAGGAATTCATCGCTTACCAGTCCGCGGCAGCGCTCAGCCTCGCGCAAGTAGCGGCGGATGTAGTATGCAGCCTTTGCGGGGTGCTCTGGCGACGGGTTCCAGGGCTTGGCGCTCCCCAGAAAATGGATCATGACGGGCGCCGCTGAGGTGTAGGCCTCGCTGGTGTACATGAGGTTGTAGCCCTCCGGTATATTGACGATTCTGTCCGCAAGGGCGTAGTTTATAAAATCCTGCTCCGGGCAGTATAGATCGGGGCCGTGTTCCTTCAGAAATTCGCGGTATCTCTGGAAGATGTCGGCGGGTATAGCGTCGGCGCCGTAAATCACGAACCCGGTGTTTATGTAATTCGGGTTCTGTACTATGTCGCGCGCACCCAGTCCGCGGATCCAGCGGTCGCGGTTCCTGCGCTCGCTTACGCCCAGGATAAACCCGCGCTCCGCCCTCGGAAGCAGCGGAGCTATGCCGCCCGTTGTGAGGGTGTCAAGGTCAAGATTGATTATGACGTCGGCCTCGTTCCGTAGTTCCTCCAGCGCTTTAATACGCTGCGCGAAGGCGGGCAGGGATTCCCGCTTAAAAAACAGATCGCCGTATTTGTTGCGCACATGGGCGTGCTCCGGAAGCTGCGGGAGCTCTACCTCGCGGATCTCTACCGGGTACCCGCGCAGGGCCCGGCGAAGCTGGCGGCAGTTCGTCCCCGCTTCCGCGTAGATGCACACCTCGCCCAGCTGCGCGTTATATCGGAGGTATGAGGTCAAGGCTACAATGGCGGGGTCTATATACCCCGCGTTAAGGGTCACAAAGGTCTTATAAGTCATCGGTGAATACCTCCGGCGCGTAGTTTGTAAGTGTTAAAGTAACCCGCTTGTCCTGCGGCTCTACCGCGGTAACCCAGCAGGTGACCATATTGCCTATGGCAAAGAACGGCAGCTCCAGATCTTCGCCGAAGCGCGGATCCCATTCCGGCAGCGGGTCGGCCAGGGTTAAATGGTGGCTGTCCTCGCGGACGTATGTCGTGTCCATGCTGGTGCCGTCTTTTCTGCGGATGTAGATTACGCCGGTGCTGAGCTCCTCCGGGATCTCCATGTCCGTGGTTATGGCGTCCAGCGTGAGCCCGTGCCCCGTAATCCTGCCCGTGATGTTGCTCATTTCCTCATCCAGTACCAGGCCGACAAGGTCATTATATTGGCAATTCAAGCCGTCCATTTCAGTCTGGATTTTGTACGTTACGCGGGTGCTGCGCAGGTACCGCAGGCGGCGCATGCCCATGGCTTCAGCCTGGCGGCGCTCAGTCACACCGAAGGCTTTAAGGCGCTCCTGGTGTACGCTCTGCGGATACTCGGTGATCTCCGCGTCTCCGTTCTCGTCCGTATGGCAGTAAATCATAGCGGTCTTGTATGTGGCGGGATCGGTGTATTCGACCACCACCTCGTCCGTGTCCTCCTCCCTCGGCAGATTGAACGTAATCTGCGGGCTTCCGGTGAGGTTCTGCGGCGTGAAGATCTGCGCCAGCGGTTCGCCTTCGCCTCGGAGGTGTAGGCGGGTAAAAGCTAATTTATTATTATCGATTACCGGAGCCGCGAAGCCCACACTCAGTATGTCGCGGAGCACCTGCAGCAGGGTACCGTCGCCATCAAGGGTTCCGTCAAGCTTGATCCCCTGCGCTTCCCATATGTCGTTATATTCCAGCAGGCTCTCCTGGTCTATGATGCCCGCGTATTTGCTCGTGTTGATTACGTACTTTACGGCGGGCGCTAATTCGCGGGTAGCCGTGAGCACACCGGTCTCTATGTCCGGGAGCTTACGGGTCCAGTACGTGGCGACCTGGTTAGCGCTTAGCTCGCTTAGGGTCTCGGAGCCCTTAAAGCGGCCGATCATGGTGGTCATGCCGTTGTATTGGTTGCGGGTGCTGATTACGCTCTTAAGGCCGACCCACCGCACCTCCTCTATGGCGCGGGTACTGTTGGAGGATTCGCTCAAATTGCGCATTCTGAATTCCAGATTTCCCGGCTGCTCGGTCTCAAGCTGGAAGGTGTAGGCCAATTCGTCATTAGTGTGGTTTGTGAAGCTGCGCGTCGTGGTTGTCCATGGGTCGTTGCTTCCTGCGCGGCGGTAGCCGATTTCCAGCTCAACGGTAAGGTCTCGGAATGTGCCGTTGTCCTGCAAATACCCCAGGCCGCCAGGGAACCGGATGTCATATTCAAATATGCTGCTTTCCGCTCCGTAAGGGCATGCGCGGTACGGGCCTACATAGGCGCCGGACTGGCTGTTCTCGTCAAGCGTAAAGGTGAGCCCGGTCTGCGTTGTGCCCTGCGACCAGAATTCCACCCAGCCCGGTACGGGATCATATCCGCTTGTTACCCTGCGAACCTTGTAGGTGTGGTCGGTAATCTCCAGGATTTCATACATGCCGTTATCGTTGCCCCACGTGTAATCTGCGGGCACCGGCTGATTTATGCTTATCTCCAGGCGCTGGGAGGTTTCTATAATCTGTGCCCCCGGCGGGGTTGTAGGTGTGGCGGGATACGGCGGGATCTCAAGCTCCGCGGTGTCGAAAGTAAGCGCGGCGTCATCGCCGGAGTAGCTTACGCCTAAAAGCTCGGCCTGGCTCGTAATGTCGTATGTGGCCGTGTCGGTGCGCACTACGGGTCCCCCGGTGCCGCCCATTACGGAATAGGTGACCTCGGATACGGCAGTAATCGTTACGTTTACCGCATCGCCTGCCGTGATTATCGTGCCTGTGTCGGGGTCGGTCTCCCTGGCTCTCAGCCACGCGCGGTGCAGCGCCTGGTTAGCGTTATTGAAGTATGCGGCCAGGGCTGCGGTAATGGTGCTCGTGCCGTCCTGGTTGTCGGTTACGTCATCCGCGGTGCCTATCTGGCGCACACTTATGCTGCCGCTTATGGTGAAGTATGAGCCTACGCTCCAGCGCAGATCCAGCGGTCGATAAACGCGGGCGCTTCCGGATGGCCCGGAGCAGCCCCAGCCGGTGGTTATATAAGCGTAGTAGCCGCCCGCGAAGGTGTCACCCGTGAAGGTCGCGCTTGCTTCGTTCTGGCTGCTCTGATCTATCTCGGTGACCGTGGCTTCCAGGGCGTGCCCGCTTGATGTAACCTCGGTGCTGCTGTAAAAGCAGTACCAGGAACGATCCCCAGGGGTGTTGAATGCGGTCATTTCTTCGCCCGGTTCGATTACGTATATGCTGCAGCCCGGCAGCTCATTAATAGGGGTCTCGCCGACGTATACGTCGGAATGATTGGCGGCGTGCTCGTAGCTTCCGCAGCCCTGGCATAGAATCATGTCTACGAATTGCGTATTATTGCGGTAAAAGACATGACGGTCTGCCAGGTAATCCGGGAAGCGCTTAAAGTGTCCGAAGTTTTCCGGGACAACGTTGGTAAGGTTTACCTGGTTGCCCTGGGCATTCACATCGTAGATGCTGCTGCCCTGTTTCGTGTCTGTCGGCCCCGCTTTTCCTAAGCGGTTGGCCATTATAATGCCGTATACGGCGGAGGCTACGGCCAGAACGACGGAGATTATGGCGATTATCGCTCCCGCCTCCAGGCCTCCCGCTTCGATTACGATGCGGAGCTGGCGGGTGTCGCGTACCAGGTAACCCGCCCATAAGTCCTGCGGTATCTTTACGCCGTCGGCGTATAAAGACACATAAGCCCTGGCTGCCGCTTCCGGTGTATAGGCCGGCAGCTGCGCGCGCAGGGCATCCTCAATGGTCATCCCCGGCTTCTTGTCTACCGTGGCGCGCTCAAGCACTCGGCTAAGGTCGGCGCGGGTAAATACTTCAATGCTCAGCATAGCGGTAATATCTCCTGTGTGCCTGGGTGGCGGTGTCCAGCTTTTCATATCGCGTGTTCTTGCGCTCGCTCGTATGCAGGATGCGGCCGTTCAGCCACACGCCTACGTGAAAAAGCCTGGCGTTTATGAAAAAGGCTATTATGTCGTAACTCTGCGGCTCCTTTACCTCTACGAAGCGCCCCGCCCGGCGTTCGTACTGGAGCCCCTCGCTCATGGTGCGCCCGGTTAGGTCGGTGTACTCGTTCAGCTCGATCCCCAGGTTCTCGCGGTATATGTCGACCACCAGCCCCCAGCAGTCAAGCCTCGGGTATGTGCGGCCATTCGGGGTGTGGCGGTTCAGCAGGTAATCGTTAATGGTTCTCATTTCAGCTCCTATGCTACATATTTTAACCCTGGCGCGTTCTGAGCGGTATAACGGAGCTTCGGAAATTCGGTGTTGAGCATATCACAGAATGAAGCGGTAAAGACCGCGGCCTCGCGGGTTACCTGTCCGCCCGTTACCGTGAGCGTGAGCTCGTATAAAACCGTGTCTATGTCCTCGGGGTGACGGTGCTGCAGCGTGATATATGTCGGGGCGTCGCTCCGGAGGGCGCGCTGTATGTACTCGTATGCCTCGCCGTTGGCCCCGCAGATGCTGAAGCTTAGATCGGTAAATCCGCTCTCGCTGCGCTCCGGGAGCTGTACTGTAAAAGCAGCGGCCCCGTAGATCTCCCCGTTAATCGTCCGCGGCTGCTGGTCCAGGATGTAGCGGAGGTCGCCGATCCCCGTGTTGCTCAGTTCCAGTGTTACCGCCGGGAGCTGTCCGCCTGCGGCGTAAATCTCATTCAAAGTAAGTAGCGCCATGCCTGCTCCCTAGCCTTGATCGGCTACTTCCACAAAATGACTTATGATACCAGTCTGAAGTGCCACATAATATTTGCCCTTTACCGCGTACACGGCGCTTTGCTGGATCTGCCCTGGCGTATATCCCAGCTTGACCGGGCTGGCTACGGCCGGGCGTGTCATAGGCACGTACATCTTGCGTATATAAAGCTCTGAGTTACCTATACGCGGGAAGCCGTAAACGGTGCCCGGCATGGCTCCTCGCGAGGCCATGCCGGTGGTGCCCTGCAGGGGCACGTCCGTGCCGTAGGATGTAGTTCCGGCGGATACGAAATAACCATACAAAGTAGACAGGCGGTGGCATAATAGGCAGGTAGGCGCATACGACATGGCATCCGGGGTTTCGAACACGGCGCGATTGGAAGTGCGGGCAAAGAAAGGCGAGTAGCTCATGCCGTAGTCAAGGGCTAGATTGCTCGCGTAGTTCGTATTGTCGGCGGCAAAGCTGTAGGTGGCGTCTGAGATCAGAAAATCGTCATCAAGACTGAAGTGCAGGCCGACCGTGCTGTTTGGCGCCGTGAAAAGGCATGTATAGGGCTCCGTGGAAATAACCAGCGGCGAGGTGCCTCCGATGATAGCCAGCGCCGAAGGGCCGCGCCAATAAGCGAGGGCAAGGCTCAGCTCGTCGTCTTGCGTGCTGAAGGTGGCAAGCTCTCCGCAGCAGCCGCGGGCCAATCTAATAGCTTCTTTATTACTTGCGCGAAGCACCGCGGCAGGCAGGCGGGCGTAGCTGGTGCCGGTAGTCAAGGCAAAGTCAAGATCGCGGGAGGGGGTATCTGTAAGCCCTACGCGCAGGACGTGCTCGTCGATGCACACACCGATAGCTTTTTTATTACGCCCGCGGCCCAGGAAATATAAGTCAGTGCAAAGGCTCGTATGCTTTACGTCGCTAGCGCTACCGCTCGGTACCTGGAAAGGCTGGCCTGTCCACATGGTGTCGCCGATCTCTACCTTCTCCAGCAATGTTAGGCTTAAATCCTGCGCCAATAGCCATGTTATAAAGTCGCCTAGTATCTTGTTTTCGGCCTGCACGCGGGCACTGACGGTGCCGTCGGTGTAGTCGCTTACCTTGGCGGTAAAAGTAATATTTTTCTTAAAGCTCATCCTGCTTACTCCTCTACAATGGTTAATTCGTCGGTAGCGTCGCCCAGGTCGTCCGCGTCGTCGACCACATCCTCGTCGGTGAATTCCGCGAAGTCGACCACCTCGTCGTCGCCTGCGGCCGTAGGCAGATAATGATCTTCCCACGACCCGTCGTCCACGACCGTGTTGCTCGCGTCAAGCGTGAAGCTTACGCGGTAAATGCTGCCGCGGGTCGCGTGGGTGCTTATGAGCTGCGCGTTAAGCTCTCCGTTCTGTATGCGGACGTAGCGGTACTGGATCTCCTGGTCCTCGTCTACGCTCAGCAGCGGCATAATAAACCAGTCGGCGCCGCTCCGGATGTCGCCCTTGTACCAGTGCAGCATGTCGCGGTATTGCTGGGCGTCAAGTAGCAGCTGCACGCTTACCTGGTCGGGGGCGCCCTGGTTAACCAGGCGCTGACGGGCGTAGCCGTCGGCCATGGTGGTGCGGATCATGTTCGGCTTGTGCTTCGTGCTGTAGCTCGCCTGCAGGGGTCGCGGCAGCTCGGCGGGGTAGTATTTCATGGCTTATGCCCTCTCGATGTAATTTTCTTTCATGTTATGCGCCGTAGCGGCGGAGCTGGTAGGTGCTTTCCATAGCGCGGGCGGCAGCGCCTCCGCGGCGGATGTTGCTCACAAATATGTTAATTACGCGCTCGCCTTCCTGGTCGTCGCCTGTCTCTACCTGTCCCGCCTTCGCGGCGTCCTCGTAAAGGTTTACGGTAACGGCTCCGGCGGTTCCTCCCGCGGCCTGTCGCGCCAGCTCAGCGGTACGCTTGCGGCTGGTAACGTCGGCGGGTCCCGCTACAAGTTCCGGGCCGTACTCGCCGACCACACCGACCTGTCCCGCGGCTATATGGCCGCCCAGGTCGTGCATGGTTAAGCTCTTAAGCTGTCCGATGATGTTACTCGTCAAGGCCACCGCGTTGGCGTAGTTGGCTAATGCTTCATACCAGGTTGCGCTATTGCTCAGCGCCTTAGTCCAGGCCACAATGGCGTTAGCGGTTGCGGAAGCCACCGCGAAGCTTTTTTGTATCGCAAAAAGGGCCTTGTATGCGCCGGAGCTTTCACTCATGCCTGTCGCCAGGTTCTGGAAGGCGTCGCTTAAGTCGTTCATGGCGTCCGTGAATTGCTCCGTGTGCTCGATGTCCTCAGCGCTTAAGAATTCATTTTTTGCGGACGCGGCCTTGCGGCGGCTTTCCTGGTACTGAGCTATAAGCTGCGCGCGGGCGTCCTGGTATTCCTGCTCGCTGATTAGCGCGTCGGCGTGATACTCGTCCAGCTGCTCAAGCTTGACGCGGTATTCTTCGGCCAGCTGCTCCAGCTCGTCCCCGCGGATCTCGCGGAGGTACTCGACGGCAGCGGTGCGCTGCTCTTTAATCTTGCGCTGGTATTCGGTCTCCAGGGTCTCGCGGGCTGTGAATAACTCGGCCTCGGTGGCGGTGGCGCTCGCCTGGTATTCGGCCAGCAGCTCCCCCAGGGCGTCGTTATGCTCCGCGCGGAGCCTCTGCGCCTCGGTGTAGCTGTTACGCTGAAGCTGGAGCACACGGTCGTAGTATTTCGCCCAGTTGTCCTCAGCCTGCTTACGGCCTCCGGCGGCTCCGCCCAGCTTTCCGAATTCAATCTTCGGCATCGTTACGGTGGTGCCTTCGTCCGGCTTCTCGTTCAGCTTGTCAATTAAGCGCTTGCGGCTCTTGTCTATTTCATCGACCTGGAATTGGATCGCCTTGTCGTAAATCCTGGAGGTCTCGGCGATATTATCCGCCATATCCTGGATGCCGTCGGAGTAAGCATCCGCGGCGGCGTCAAAACTTCCCGTATATGCCAGGGTAGCCAGGTACTCGCTTGCGGAGTTGAAACTTCCCTTTATGGCCTCCCAGGCTATCGCGGCGGGCTTGGCTATGTACTCAAGGAAGCCCTTACGCGCGAAGCTGAAAAAGTTTGAAAGGAAAAAGCCTATATTAGAGATCGCGCCCTGCGCTTCGTCCTCGCTGTCGCCGAAAAATTCCGCGATGTAGCGAAGTCCTGCGCTGGTCGCGCTCTTTATCACGCCCACAATGTCGCTGAAGGCCTGCCCGATCTGGCTGAAAAATTCTTGAAAGTATGGGCGGTTGCTGTTAATCCACCCGGTTAAGTCATCCAGCGCTCCCGATGCGGTGCGTACCATCTTGGCTATGAGGTCGCCCAGGCCGCTCTCAGCGAGGGAGCGATAAAAGTCCCCCCAGGCGTTCTCCAATTGGTTAACCGCGCCGGTCATGCCGCCCTGGAGGTAATCAAGCACACCCTCGTTTTCCTCGCCTATCTTTGCGAAGTAGGCGCCCAGGGCTTCGCTGTTCTTCTCCACCTCGGTGGTTATGCCTTTATAGGTAAGCAGCAGCGCGGCGCCGTTGTCCTTGGCAGTTATGCCCAGCTGCTGCAGCGCCTTATAGCGCCCCTGCATGGTGGCGGTAAAAGCTTTCCCCACGGTCTCCAGGCTCTGCCCTGTGCCGTAGGCAATCTGCGAAAAAGTCTTAAGCTGCGCTGCGGTAGCCTGGAGCCCGTTCTTGCGCAGGTCAAGGGCTACGGCCTGCAGCTGATCGAACGGTTGGATCGTATCGCGGGCGGCCTGCTGCAGCATTTCAAACTGTGCGCGTGCTTCCTGCAGGCTTCCCGTAGCTGTTATGAACGATGCGACCGATTTCTCGGTGGCCATAAGCTCTTTTGATATCGCTCCAGTAAGCGCGCCCGCAGCTATGCCCGCAACGGCTGCTTTCCAGGCGGAGCCGATGCTCGCGAAGTTCTGCGCCAGGGACTTGCTTGCGGCCTTGGTGTCCTTCTTCATGGACTGGAGCTTCTTGGTGTATTTGGTCGTGTTCAAGTCGACCAGGTTAAGGATCGAGTTGACTATGCTCATTTAATCGTGCCCCCCAGGCGCTTATATACTTCTCGCGGGTCGACCTCTATCTCCTCCGGCGGGGTCGGTTCCGGTTCTCCCTTAGCTTCGGCCTCCAGTACGGCCGCCCAGAATGCCAGCTCGCGCCCTGGGAGTTCAAGGGCGGCGGTTATAGGCATGTGCAGCTCGCGGGCTATGCGCACACACAATCTTACCGCCGGCAGCTCTAGGCTTTTTTTTCAGCATCCCCGCTGTTCAGCTTCCATATGGCTTGCGTTAAGCGGTTAATCAGACGTGCCGGTACGGCGTCAATAAAGGCGGCGGCCTGCGCTTCATCCTTAAGCAAGCGCTCGCCGTCTGAATTGACCATACTTACGTAAAGCACGTAAGCGGTGACGGCGCTCTCGTCTGTCTTGTCTTTCTTAAGTCTCGCCTGGAGCTCCGCCTGCTGCGCGCCGCTGAGCTCTCGGATCATGATGTCTGCGCCTTCTTTAAGCTCCGGAGCCTTCACGGATTCGGTCTTAAATACGGGCTTAAATAATTCGGTTATTGTGCTCATGTTTTCCTTCCTACTTATTCCTACTTACAAAAAAGGGCGGGGCTGTTTATCGGCTCCCGCCCACGTCGGCTCTCACTTAGGTGCTGAAGTTGGTATTTGTTACGAACCGAATACCCATGTCGGGGTTCCGTTCTGCTTGCCTACGATGTCCCATTTCAAGGTCTCGCTTAAGCTTGGATCCTGCGGGGTTGCAGACTTGAGGGCGACCTCCATGGTGCATGTGGTTTCGTCCTGGTACTGAATTACCAGGCTAATTACGGAACCGGCATTAGCAGCAGCGATAAGCGCCTGCTGTACGCTGTCCCCGGTGTAGTGGTGGATGGTAATTGTTACCTCGTTGCCGTCATAAGCTCCGGCAAGGTAGCGCTTTGCGGATTCCGCGATGCAGCTCTGATCGATATCCTCTACAGAACCGCCTAAGCCGGTTACTACGGACACACCTGGTATGGTGATGTAGTCCCCGGAGGTGTCGCTCGCAAGCTTATAACCGACCAGGGTGTTCTTGCCGCTGATCGCGTTCTTCGGTGTAGTTGGTGTTAAGGTTGCAGTCATGATCTAATCTCCGTACGGTTTTATTTTGAGATTTTACTCTCTTTCATTATAGCCTGTATTTTCTCGGTTAGCGCATCAATAATTCTTTTTTTGTGAGCTGCCCACTGAGGCTCGAATATATGACGCCCTTGTATGCTCTTGGTTCCCAGGTCTTGCCATATCCCGATGTACGTCGCGGGCTTCGGGCGCTCCCTTCGACGGTTCTTCCTGTTAACGTAGTATATCGGCTGGATCCCTTTATTGCTCCACCCGTAGGTGGCGTACTGTATGCCCGGGCGCTTCTTACTCGCCTTGACGGTCGTGCGTACGCTTCGGCGGCTGCGACCGGTGCGCGATGTGTACTCCGTGCGGGTCGCCTTGCGCAAGTCCCGCACCGCGGGGGCTATGGCCTCGCGTAAGATCTTGCGCTGGGTCTGGGCGCTGGTCTTTTTGTCGAATTTTTCCATCGCGTCCAGAAAGGCGTCAAAAATGCGCTCCAGTTCTCTCTCGTTCTCGCCTATAATCACCGCCTGCTCCTCAGTAATCCGCGATGCCGACCTCGATGGTGGCCGTCGCGATCTTGTAGTCCTCGCTCGCGTCCGCTCCGTAGCTTACGCTGCGGATGGTGGCGTTGCGGAGGTGCTCGGTGTCCTGGTTGTCAAGCGCGGCCAGACTGTCCGTAAGCTCGTCAAGGTCCGCGGTGGTCTTGGCCACCAGGGTTAAGCCCGCCGTTAACGCGCGGTAGTAGCACATATCAAGCTGCCGCTCCTGGTAGTTAAGATCTAAGGTGCTTACAATTACCGCTTTGCTGATTTCCGTCGCCTGCATCGCGTCGTAGGCTATGACGTCCGCATCGGTGAGCTGCAGCAGCTCCAGCAGCTCCTCGCGTAGTGTTCCCATTGGTGTCATGTGGTTGCCTCCTGGATTATTGAATTATCAAGCTCAGCGCCCAGGATCATATATCCGGTTGCGCGGTCGTGCTCGATGCTGATTACGCGGTAGCGGAGCCCGCCCCAGCTTAGGCACCACCCGGGTTTAAGCCCGCTCTGGTAGCGCATGAGCACCGTGTAGGTGTCCTGCTGGAGCTCGATCTGGGATCGCATCTGCTCGCGTAGCGTTATCTGACGTACGTTCGCCCAGCGCTTCCCCGCTTCTGTGTATGTCGTGCTGTGGGCTCCCGTGCCGGTAATCTCGGAAGCAGGCCGCAGCAGCGTAACCCTGGTGTTTAAATCTCCGGCGCGTATCTTAATCATACTTAATAAGCCCGTCCAGTAAATGCGGATAGTAGGTGCTGTATGCCTTGTCCTGCTGGTTCTCGCGGTTGCGGTAGTAATCGCCGACCGTCACTCGCAGAAATTGCTTAAGACACACCGGTATGTTCGCGGCGTCGGTCGTGACCGGGTCGTCCGCAGGATCGGCGGAGTAAATCGGGCGGCGCATGTAGGTCTCGGCCTGCCCCTGGGCTGCTTCGATGTAGTCTGTAAGCAGCGCGTCCTCGTCGTCCCCGTCAATTCGTAGGTGCCGCTTAATGTCGGCCAGCGTTATATATAATGCCATCTTTCCTCCGGTTAAAGTAAAAACGGGGGCCTTGTGGGGCTCCCGTTTCGTGCTGCCCTCCCGGGCGGTAAGTTCCTGCGGCTTAAGCTACATCTGCAAAATCGCCGTAAGCTAAGGCCTTTGGCTGTACGACGGCGAAGTCAAGACGGCGCTCTGCGCGGATGGTCATAAGGTTCTTGGTGAAGTCGTCGCCCTCGCGGTCGATTTCTACGGCGATCCCGGTACGTTCGATCACCTTGCCGCCTTCAAAGAAATTACCCATGTGGAATTTACCCTGGGCTACGCTGCCGCTGAGAATTACCGGGATGCCCCAGATTCTCTGTGCAGGAACGTCGAGGATTCCAGGGATGAGGTAATCCTTGTTAGCGTTCTTAGCGCCTAATACCTTGACCCAGTCCATCGGGTTAAGTAAAAGGCTGATGTTGTTGATGTTTGCGGCTTCCATGTTCGCCTTTACCTTAAGGATCAAGTCGATTACGGTATCGCCGGAAGCTAAGCCCGCGCCGGTGATGTAGTCGTAGTAGTTGCCGCTCTGATTTAAGCCGGTAAGCTGTCCGGAGCCGTTGCCGGTTACGATCTGCTGGTCGATTACCTTGTTGAGCTGGTAGCGCAGGTCATCGTTAATGAAGCTTACCAGGTTGGCGTCGTCCTGCATCATCTGCTCGGTGACCTTAGTCCAGGCGGCTACGGTCTTTACGGCGCCGCTGACGATGGTACCGGTGTAATTTGCTTCCGGCTTGGCTGCGCCTTCGGCGGTAACGGCCGGACCGGTGGCGGTTTCGGTAGTGGTATATCCGTACTTGACGTACTGGTATGCGCTGCCGCTTACGCTGATATGACCGAACAATGATTCAATATTAAGAACCTTGCGCGGGTCGGTTACTAAGCCTAATTCAGTAGGCGGTGCAAAGGTTGTACGGCTCACTGAGTTGCTGGCCTGGGTGGTTTCCGGAGCTGCTGCGAGTTCAAGGCGGAAACCTGCGCGGCGGTTGCCCATGTCGTTCTTAAACGCCTTGTAGCCTGCTGAGGTCACGAAGCGTTCACCGTAGCTCTTTGCGGCTTCGGTCTTTTCTGCGCCCTGGGCGGCGTTCTGCTGCTGAAGGGCTGCGAGTTCACGCTGCATGGCTTCCTGCTTTTCGGTAAGGGCTGCAATGCTCTTGTTTGCTTCGGCTGCGCCGGTTTCCATGCCTGCGATCTTTTCGCTTACCTGGTTTACGTTAGCTAAGATCTGATCTAAGTTATCCATCATAGTCTCCTATCGGGTTAAAATCTGCTGTAATGCTTGGTTTATCTTCTCCAGCTGCTGCGCTTCCATCTTGGCTGCTGCTTCCGCTGCTTCCGCTGCTTCCCGCTGCGCTTTTGCGGCTTCGTTGTCTGCGGCGATTACTCGCTTGCTGGCGCTGATTAATGCTTTCGCGTCTTTTGCCGGTAGGCCTGCATCCCGCAGGTAGCTCTCCAGATCTCGGACGGTCTTAAGCTCCGTCAAGTCGTCGGAGCTCTTAAAGGTTATTATACGCGCGTTATTGTCCGCAGGAAATGTGCAAAGTGAGATCTCCCTCATATCCTGTACGTTTTTTATGTGGCGGATTCCTGTCTCCTCGTCGTATTCGTAGTCATCCGATGCCATGTAAATGCTTACGCTGAGGCCGTCAAGGCTTCCGAATTCAAGGGCTTTGTGGATTTCCTGCGCGCGCTCAAGCTTAAGGTTAAGCAGCCCCTCTACGTATAGCCCTACGTCGTCCACCTTCCAGGAAGTCCAGCGGCCGACCGGCACCTCCCATGCCTGGTGGTTGAATAGCATCTTCGGGAGCTTGCCGGCCTTGACCACCGCGTCGTAGGCGTGCGGCTCGATGGTGTCGTAGTAGCTGTCGATGCCTCCGAATTTTGAAGCGTAGCCCGCTACGTATCCAGGCTCGCGCGTAGGGTCAAGCCTTAGCTCGGTTTTTTGATTGATTAAGTACATTGTTTCCTCCTGGTTACTGTTTCACCGGCTGCTCCGTGAGGGGCGTCTGCGGCGTTTGTGTCGGGTCGCTGGCGCCCAGCTTATCGACGGGGTAAAGATTATTCTGTGCCGTGAGGTCGTCCGCGCCTTCGATGCGGTGGTACCCATCCTCGCGACGGAGCTCGTTACGGGTGCGTAGGCCGTTCTGAACGTAGCTGGTCTGCATCGCGATCCTGGTCTGGTCGCTCATGCGCTTGAGTACGCTGGTGCGGAATTTTACGCGCACACCTGGTTCCTTAATGAGCTTGTACTGGAGTACCTGCTCCAGCTCCACACACATCGGGAGTATGACGGTCTCGTAAAAATAATTGCTGAGCTCGACCAGGTCCTGCGCTTCCCCGGTAAGCAGGGCGTAAGGTATGCCGAACCACCGCGCAAATTCGCGATCTATGTATTCGCGTGTTTGCAGCAGCTGGGTCTCGACCGGGCTTAAGCCCAGGCTCTGGAAACGGAATCCCTGCGGCAGCAGGGGCACACCGATGTCCGCCTTTTTCATTTCGGTGAACATATCCAAAAATTGGCGGATCTGGGTGTCCTTCAGTATCGGGTTATCTGAGCAAAGTATGCCGTTAAGCTTTCCCTTGTTGCGGAAAAGGTCGGCGCTTGCGCTCTGCGCCTTCGCGGCTTCGTCTACAGTAGCGCGCGCAAAGTCAATCATACTGAAGCCCGCTAGGCCGTTTCCGACGCCCTTCCAGTGCAGTATACGCTCGGCAGGGTAGCGCGCCAGCTCCTCGTCCTGGGTGTAGTGTCTGTATACTACGCGCGGGCCCTCGTTTATGACCTCGATCTGCTTCGGGTTAAGCGGAGTTAAGGCCGCTACGTAATCCGCGCCGCGGGCGTAGTCTATGCGGATGTAGGCGTTGCCGTATAGCAGGTAATCCGTAGTAATTACTTTTATAAAATCGGCCGGGGTCATGTTCGCGTTCGGGCTCTCGCTCAGCAGGTGGAAAAGCTGCCCGCTGCGGATGGTCTCCGTGTTTCCTTCCTGGTCTACCTCGCGCAGCAGGTCAAGCGGCATGCAGGCCATGGCTTTGACGATCTTCTGGGTGCATTCCCAGACCGCGGGAATCTGTAGCGCGTTGCTTACGCTCGGCGCCGTGTCCGTCGGCGTGATTGAAGTGTAGGGGGTTGTGCGCTGCTGCCCTTTGTAGTTTCCCAGCAGCCCCTTAATAAAGCTCCACATGCTTCGCTCCTATAGTTTAAATGCGGACCAATCTATCGGCGCGCGGTCCGGTTCGCTTATATATTCGTTTTCTACGTCGCGCTGTATCGCCTGGTTTAAGGCCATTATAAGTGCGACCACCCCGTCGATCTTGTCCTCTTTCTTCTCTTTGCGCGGGTAGACGTTTTCCTTCGCGTCTACGTGGCATACTACGTTCGAGAACATCCAGGCCAGCACGGGGTTATTCTGAAAATGTATGCGGCCTTCGTATATTAGCGCCTGTAGCTGCTTCATGGGCTCGCTCATGTTCTTTAGTGTCTGCGGCAGTTCGATCATTTCGATTCCCTCGTCAAGTAGTGCCTGGCTCATTTGCGTCGCCTGCATCGGGTCGTAGGCGACCGCCAGGGTCTCGTAACGCTTCGTGTCCTCGCGTATAAAGTCCTGGATCTCGGTTAAGTTAGTAACCGCGCCGTCCGTCGAATGCAGGTACCCGTCCGCCGCCCATTCCTCGTATTTGGCCGTGTCCGTGTTGTTTACGGCCTCGGCCGGGAGATAGAAATCAGCGGCTACGTAGTAATGAACCCTGCCGTCTGCTTCCTTGCGCCAGAATAATTTAACCGCCGCTGCTATGTCCAGCTTTGACGCCAGGTCTAGGCCGTAAATGCAGTATCTGCCGTCGAATTCTTCAAGGCTGAAGTCGCTAATACACTTGTTGTAGCGCTCCATCTCGAGCCATTGGCTGTCGGCGTTGACCCACACATCAAGGTGCTTTGTGAGGTAATTCTTGCGGGCGCTGGTGCTTACAAGTGCTTTTTTGCGGTTACTGAGGATTAAATCCTCGTCGCAGCTTATGCCCCAGTTCGGGTTAGCTTTTTTAAGCGCCTTAATGCTTTTCCAGTCATCATCCGGGTCTATTGTATATATTATACCGAAGATTGTTTCGTCTGAAACGCTGCGGTCTAAAATGTGACCTACGTAGCGGCGTACGTCCATGCAGATGCCGTAAAGTATAAAGCCCGCGGTCGTTATCGCGAATAGCAGGTTCTGCGCTCTCTTTCCCAGGGCGGACTCGACAACGTCGTATACCTTGCTGGTTTTGTGAGCGTGCAGCTCGTCTATGATGGCCATGTGCGGGTTCAAGCCGTCCAGGGTGTCCGCGTCCGCTGATTTCGGCATCATCCGCGAGTTGGTGCCGATTATACTCATGCTGTGATTGAAGCAATCCAGACCGAAGGCGTCCCGGAGGTCTCTATTACCTCGCGCCATGGCCAGCGCGTCATCAAAAACAATACGCGCCTGGTCTCGGGTGGTTGCGAAGCTGTAAACGTCCGCGCCTGCTTCTCCGTCCGCGCACAGCATGTATAGGCCGGCGCCGCTGCATAGCGTTGATTTCCCGTTGCCGCGCGGCACCTCGGTATATGCTTTACGGAACCGGCGCTTTCCTGCGCGCTTCCCGGTTCGGCAGACCCAGCCGTATATGGTCGTAAGTATAAAGCATTGCCAATCCTCCAGGTGGATCGCGGTTCCGGCGGCGGTGCCCTTAACGTGATCCAGGCGCTCTATGAAGGCGCACACCCGGTTCGCCTTCTTGCGGTCGAAGTCGTAAGGGAAATCATTTGTCTTTTTGGCGGAGTTCTCCAGGTCGCGCAGCTGGCGCTCGCAGGCCTGCCGCACGAAGCGACACACGTCCTTCTTGCCCGTGGTTACCTGCTTAATGTAGCGGTTAGCCTTCCCTACGTAGTCCAGCGCTGCCATTTAGAGATCCTCGAATTTATTTTTCTTTCCGTCCGCGCTGCTGAAGCTTATAACCCGGCTGCGGCTTGCCGGGGTAAATCCTAGCTCGTTCTCCAGCCCGCGGAGGATCGCGGCCGTCTTGGTTATGTGATGCAGGATGTTACTGACTTGCAGCTGTCCGTCCGGGAGTTCCTGGATCGTGCCCTCCCGCTTAATGGCCGCGGTAAGGATTACGAATTGATCGAAGCACACCACCCATTGGCAAAATGCCGCATAGTCTACCGTGCTGAGCATCCCGTCCGGGATCTGGCTGAGCGAAAACTCCCAGATCTCCCGCGCTGATTCCGTGAGGTACTCCGGCGGGAGCGCTCCCTTAAGATCGACCTGCGGCTGCGGCTCCGCCGTCGGGGTGCGGCAGGGCTGGAGCGTGCCCTGGAGCTTCTTAACGGCGGTCGGTTTGCGTGGTCGTGCCATGTGGTTTTTTCCTCTCGTTTTTTTCCTAGTTTTCCGCTAGGTCTAAATCGCCCATTTTGCATGCACAAAAATGCGCCAAGTCGGATCGTAGCCATGTCGTTCTGTGGGCCAAGGAGTTGGAGAGATATTTTGTCTTCCT
>JAZQIH010000089.1:0-7359 GCA_045541015.1 Anaerovoracaceae bacterium
ATCGGAAGAACCGTCCCCCTGATGCGGCCCCCTCGTTTCATGCTATTCAGTGAAGAGCGGGGTGGAGTAGTAGCGGTCGCCGCTGTCGGGAAGCAGGGCCACGATGGTCTTGCCTTCGTTCTCCGGCCTCTTTGCCAGGGCGATAGCGCCAGACAGTGCCGCACCGGAGGAGATGCCCACGGAAATGCCTTCCTTCTTGGCCAAAAGCTTGGCGGCGGCAAACGCCTCGTCAGCAGTAGCCTTGTAGATCTCATCGTAGACCCCTGTGTTAAGGACCTTAGGAACAAAGCCTGCGCCTATACCCTGGATCTTGTGAGCGCCCGCCTTGCCTTCGGAAAGCACCGGAGAAGCTTCCGGCTCCAGCGCCACGATCTTCACGTCTGGTTTCTGGGACTTGAGGTATTCGCCAACACCCGTAAGAGTTCCGCCGGTACCAACGCCTGCGATAAAGATGTCCACGGCACCGTCTGTGTCCTTCCAGATCTCCGGTCCGGTGGTAGCTCTGTGGATGGCCGGGTTAGCAGGATTGTCGAACTGGCCCGGAATGAATCCTCCCGGAGTCTGGGCAGCAAGCTCTTCGGCTTTGGCGATAGCGCCTTTCATGCCAGCGGATCCCGGAGTCAGGACGATCTCTGCGCCGTAAGCCTTAAGGATGTTGCGGCGCTCCACGCTCATGGTCTCCGGCATCGTAAGAATGATGCGATAGCCCTTGGCCGCCGCTATGGAGGCAAGGCCGATGCCGGTGTTGCCTGAGGTAGGCTCTATGATCACGGAGCCGGGTCTGAGCAGGCCCTTGGCCTCTGCATCGTCTATCATAGCCTTGGCAATGCGGTCTTTTACGCTGCCGGCCGGGTTGAAGTATTCAAGTTTTACGAGGACTGTTGCCTTCAGGCCCAGTTCCTTTTCTATGTTGGTGACCTCCACGAGCGGAGTGTTTCCGATAAGCTCTGTTGCGCTTTTATAAATCTTAGCCATTTTGTCCTTCTTTCCGGGGTTTCACCCCTGATCTGTCTATTCTAAACTTATACTGCCGCGAAGCCCTTTTCCAGGTCCGCGATTATGTCGTCTATGTGCTCGGTGCCGATGGAGAGGCGTATGGTGCCCTGGGTTATGCCCTGGTCCAGCAGCTCCTCGCCCGTCAGCTGCGAGTGCGTGGTGCTGGCCGGATGGATCACAAGGCCCTTGACGTCCGCCACGTTGGCCAGCAGGGAGAAGATCTCCAGCGCGTCTATGAACCTCCACGCCGCGTCCTTGCCGCCCTTTATCTCGAAGGTGAAGATGGACGCGCCGCCATTCGGGAAGTACTTTTCGTAGAGCGCGTGGTCCGGGTGGCCCGGCAGGCTTGGGTGATTGACCTTGGTTACCAGCGGGTGCTTTGCCAGGAATTCCACCACTTTCTTTGTGTTCTCCGCGTGGCGGTCGAGCCTCAGCGAGAGCGTCTCAACGCCCTGCAGCAGCAGGAACGCATTGAACGGAGAGATACATGCGCCGGTGTCCCTCAGGAGTATCGCTCGTATGTAGGTAACGAATGCCGCTCCGGGTGCCGCGTCCGCAAAAGCCACGCCGTGGTAGCTGGGGTTGGGCGCCGCGATGTTCGGGTACTTGCCGCTGGCCTTCCAGTCGAACTTTCCGCTTTCAACTATTATACCGCCAAGGGTCGTGCCGTGTCCACCGATGAATTTAGTGGCCGAATGGACTACTATATCTGCCCCGTGCTCTATCGGGCGGATCAGGTAGGGCGTGCCGAAGGTGTTGTCTATTACCAGCGGGAGGCCATGCCTGTGCGCGATAGCCGCGATGGCGTCTATGTCCGGGATGTCGCTGTTGGGGTTGCCGAGGGTCTCCAGGTAGATGGCGCGGGTATCCGGCCCGATAGCCGCTTCCACCTGCGCAAGGTCGTGGGCGTCAACGAAGCTGGTGCGTATCCCGTACTGCGGCAGGGTGTGGGCCAACAGGTTAAAGCTGCCGCCGTAGATGGTCTTCTGCGCTACGATGTGGCCGCCGTTTGCCGCCAGGGCCTGGATGGTGTAGGTGACGGCTGCCGCGCCGGACGCCAGTGCAAGCGCGGCCGTTCCCCCCTCGAGCGCCGCCACCCTCTTCTCCAGGACTTCCTGCGTGGAGTTGGTGAGCCTTCCGTAGATGTTGCCCGCGTCCGCAAGGCCGAAGCGGTCCGCCGCGTGCTGGCTGTTGTGGAAGACATAAGATGTTGTCTGATAAATTGGCACGGCCCTGGAATCGGTTGCCGGGTCTGCCTGCTCCTGACCAACGTGGAGCTGAAGCGTTTCGAATTTGTATGTACTCATGGTTTCTCCTTTGTAAACTTGTAAACTTAGTGAACTTGGGGACGGTCCTTCCGGTGCATCAGGGACGCATCAGGGGGACGGTTCTTCCGGTGCCGAAGAAACGCCCGGGCGGCAATTAAAAAGCCCGGTCGAATGATCTCTCCCGGGCAAATGGCATATGTCAAAGTTTCAGTTAGTTTGACATCGTTCTAAGGCGCAGTCCGCATACGCAAACAGCCCCGCCATGTTACATGCCCGGGAGTTCTGCATTCGACAACACCATGCGCCGCCTGCTGTTCTGCGGCCGATCGCGGTCGTTTTGCTCTGTCTGGTGATGCTAAGCATTTTGCGCCTCCTTTCTGATTTGTTGTTATATTAGCACCATTCACCTACTATGTCAATAGGTTTATTACAAAAAATTGCTGCTCTTTTTACGGCGCAGCATTATTAGTTTATATGCTTGTTAGCGTGCTGCCTCCTGACAGATTATGCCTCCGCAGAGGACGCAGCCGTTGTCGTCGTACACCACGGCGGACTGGCCAGGTGCAGCTGCGCGCACAGGTTCATCAAACTGGAGCATTAATATCGGCTCGTCGCCCTGTCGCACTATGCTGACCGTGCAGTCCGCGGCCCTGTGCTGGTAGCGGATCTTGGCTTTGGCCCTGAACGAGGACTGCTCCGCAACGCTTCCGGTGACATCAGTTCCGCTGGCAAAGCTGGCATCTGCGCACCCTATATCGGGCGCCAGCCCCATAAAGTTTACGTCGCGGCAGTAGACCGTGCGGGTCCAGAGGTCCTCGTCGCGGCCCAGCACCACCTGATTCTTTTCCTTATCTATGCGCACCACGTACGCGGGGAAGCCGAGCGCGATGCCCAGGCCTTTGCGCTGCCCCACGGTGTAGTTGATGATGCCTTTGTGGCGCCCCAGGACATTGCCGTCCAGGTCCACGAAGCTGCCTTCGGTGAATGGCCCGGCGTTTGAGAGCGGCCCGTCTGCCGAGCTTCCGGGCCCCGCCGGATTTCCGTCTGCTGCTTTTCCGCTTTGCTGCTCCGCTGTTTTTCCGCTTTCCTCCGCTGCAAAACCGCCAGCGCCCGCTGCAGCTTTATCCGATGCCTCTGCCAGCCATTCCTTTATAAACTTGGCGTAGTCGTCATCCGGGACGAAGCAGATCTCCTGGGAGTCGGACTTCTGCGCCACGGGGATGCCAGCCTCGGCCGCGATGGCCCTCACCTGCTCCTTGGAATAGCTGCCAAGGGGCATCAGCGTCCGGGCCAGTTGCTCCTGCGAAAGCCGGTAAAGCATGTAAGTCTGATCCTTTGCGGCGCAGTCTGCGGTCCGCACAGACCAGCGACTGTTTTTCAGTTGCTCGATAAAAGCGTAGTGCCCGGTGGCGATATAGTCCGCACCAAGCACATTTGCGGCGTAGATCATTTGCTCCCACTTCACCTGGCGGTTGCAGATGACGCAGGGGTTGGGGGTCTGCCCGCTGCAGTAGCTCTCGACGAACGGCGCCACCACCTTGCGGTCGAACTCGCCGCTGCAGTTGAACACGCGGTAAGGGATGCCGATGGCCTCTGCACAGGCTCGCGCGTCGTCGATCTCGCAGCAGCGGGTGTCGCTCTCGCTGGTACGCAAAGTAACGCCGATCACATCGTACCCCTGCTGTTTCAAAAGGTACGCGGCGACCGCGCTGTCCACTCCGCCCGACATTCCGACTGCTACTTTTGGCATTCTGACCCCTTTCCGACTGCTGCTCTGCAGATTCAGCACCCGCAATTGCATGTTTTACTTATTGTACCATTTTGCTCCGAAAGAATAAAGAGCGGAAACGATGCCGAACCGTCCCCCTGGTGCCAAACCGTCCCTCGTTTCCGCCTCGTTTCCACAACTTTAAAAAAATTTCAAAAACTATGTTGACAGCCGACATATGTCGTGCTACGATATAGTCGTCGGTCGACATATCGAGAGGTGACACATATGAAAAACAGCGAACCAATGTCCGAAAGCTACTACTACATTCTGCTCTGCCTTGCCAAAGGCGCCAACCACGGCTACGGCATCATGCAGCAGACAAAGGAGCTTTCCGGCGGAGACGTCATTATAGGCTCAGGAACCATGTACGGCGCCACAAACAACATGATAAAAAAAGGCTGGATCACAGAAATAATGTCAAACGAGCCCGGGCTAGAACGCCGCAGGCTCTACCAGCTGACAGAAAGCGGCCGCCAGGCTCTTCGCACAGAGATCGGCCGCCTCAAGAGAATGCTTGAAAACGCAGAGGAGATATAGCAATGCCTAATTACAAGACTTCCTTCAAGGCCTACTCGGCCTGGAACTACGAACAGGAGATCGAAGACCTCAACAAGGCCTCGGAGCTGGGCTGGCAGCTCGTAAGAGGCGGCTGCTTCTACAGCAGATTCGAGGAAAACCCGGACATCCGCTACCGCTACCAGGTGGACTTCGGCAGAGTGGACAACATCGGCCGCTATATCGAGACCTTCCGCGAGCAAGGCTGGGAGTACATCAACTCCACCTTCAACGGCTGGCACTACTTCCGCAAGCTCTACGACCCGTCGCTGCCGGAAGAAGAGTACGAGATCTTTACCGACAGGCAGTCCCTGTCCGAGATGCAGCACCGCTGGGGGCGCATCGCGATGATCCTGGGGATAGTGCTCTTCCTGTTTGCGATCCTGTTTGCAGTGCGCGCCTACAGGCAGTTCAACCTGCCGCATGTCATAGCCGTCCTGCTCCTCCTTATCGAAAGCACGGTCCTGACGCGCGGCGCGTCGATCATGAACGACGCCGATGCCAGCAAGAACCGCAGGGGCAGCAACGCTTTCCTGACTGTGTTCATGGCTATAATCGTTATCGGCGCGGCCTCGATGATAACGCTGGAGGCTCTGCGCCCGGGATTCACATCGAATCAGAGCGCCTCATCCATGGATATACCGAAGGTCGATGAAGAATGGCTGGATTTTGATGTGAAGTATCCCGACAATTACTTCCTTGACCTGGAGATGAAGGCCGACAAGCCGATCACTGTCAAGATCGTGGACGATGAAGGCAACGTGGCCTACGAGCAGACTTCTTTAGATTTCAAGGAAGACGATATCCAGCTCCGCCTGAGCCGCGGACACTACAGGCTCCTGCTTTCCGCAGGCAGCGGCTTCTCCGTAAGCTGCGAGCTGCAGTAACGATTAATGCTCTTCGTGGGCAGCCGCTCGTTCGGCTGCCTTTTTCAGTTCTTCGGGCATTTCCAGGCCCTTCTTTGTGTAGTAATCGATGAGCGCCGCCTGTATGGCCTCCTCGGCCAGCACGCTGCAGTGCATCTTGTAGTCCGGCAGGCCGTCCAGGGCCTCCGCCACTGCCTTGTTGGTCAGCTCCATCGCCTCAGCCAGGGGCTTGCCCTTGATCAGCTCCGTTGCCATGGAGCTGGACGCGATCGCGCTGCCGCAGCCGAAGGTCTCGAACTTGACGTCCGAGATCACGTCATTATCGATCTTGAGGTACATTTTCATGATGTCGCCGCAAACTGTGTTGCCGACCTCGCCGACTCCGTCCGCGTTCTCTATGATGCCCACGTTCCTGGGGTTTCTGAAGTGTTCGAACACTTTATCGCTATATAATGCCATTGTTTGCTCCTTTATAAAATGAACTGTCTTTTGCCTTCTTTAAGGTCGCGCCAGACCGGGGAGAAGCCACGCAGGTGCTCCACGACCTGCGCTACCTGGGCGGCTATGTAGTCCACCTGCTCCTCCGTGGCATCGTCCCCGAGGCTCAGCCTCAGAGAGCCGTGCGCCACATCGTGCACGCGCCCTATCGCAAGCAGCACGTGGCTGGGGTCCAGGGAGCCGGACGTGCAGGCGCTGCCGGAGGACGCGCTGATGCCCAGGTCGTCCAGAAGCAGCAGCAGGGACTCGCCCTCTATGCCCTCGAAGCAGAAATTAACGTTGCTGGGGAGCCTGTGGACGGGGTCTCCGTTCAGAGCGCTGTGCGGGATCTGCGAAAGCTCCGCTATGAGCCTGTCCCTAAGCACCGTCAGCCTGGCCGCGGTTGCCTCGCGGGCCGCCTCAGCATCCTTGAGCGCGGTGACCATGGCTATGATGCCCGGAACGTTCTCCGTGCCGGCGCGCTTGCCCCTCTCCTGGGCGCCGCCCTCGATCAGGTTGGTGAGCGGAATGCCCTTCTTTACATAGAGGAAGCCCACGCCTTTGGGGCCGTGGAACTTGTGCGCAGAAGCCGAGAGCATGTCGATGTTGTCCTCCGCCACATTTATCGGCAGGTGGCCCACCGCCTGGACCGCGTCCGTGTGGAAGAGCACGCCTTTTTCGCGGCAGATGGCGCCAAGCTCGCGGATAGGCTGGATGGTGCCGATCTCGTTGTTGGCGGTCATGATGCTCACCAGGCAGGTGTCCGGACGGATGGCGGCTGCCAGCTCCTCAGGACGGACTATGCCTTCCGCGTGGACCGGCAGGAGGGTCACCTCGAAGCCTTCCTTTTCCAGCGCCTTAAGCGTGTGAAGGATGGCGTGGTGCTCGAAAGCCGTTGAAATTATGTGCTTTTTGCCCTTTTTTGCGCCTATGGCTGCCGCCGAGCGCAGGGCCTGGTTGTCCGCCTCGCTGCCGCCGGAGGTAAAGTAGACCTCTCTGGGCTGCGCGCCTATGATCTGCGCCACGTCTTTTCTGGCCTGCTCCAGCGCCTCCTTGGCCTTCTGGCCTGTGGTGTAGAGGCTGGACGGGTTACCCCAGACCTCATTGGCCGTTGCAACCATGGCGGCTATCGCGGAGGGGCTCATCTTTGTGGTGGCCGCGTTGTCCGCGTAAATATACATTTTGTTTTCAGGTGTTTTTAACATTGATCCTCCGATCGGTCTTGCCCGAGTTTTACTGTGATCTTAGGGCGTTCTGCCCTTTGCTGATCACCCTGGAACAGGATAACACCTTTAACCTACTATGTCAATAGGTAATTAGTGCATTTCCTATTGATTTACCTACTTACCCGCAGTATAATAGGTTTGGCATCAGTGGCATCAGGGGGACGGCATCAGGGGGACGGTTCTTCCGGTGCCGAACAGGC
>JAZQIH010000090.1:0-3207 GCA_045541015.1 Anaerovoracaceae bacterium
GCTACAGCCCCAACCTGCGCCAGTACACCATGACCAGAGCAGGCGGCGGCCAGAAGATATCACAGGCTCACGGCATGACCTACTATAACCTGGCTTACGCCTTCCAGAACAGGATAGCTGAGCCGCTTTACGTGCGCAGCATCTACGACGAAGCCGCGCAGAACAAGCCCATAGAGGTTACCAGCCACGCAGGCCAGGAATGCGATATCGTAGTTCATGGCCACCTTAAGGTACAGGTAGGCACCCATACAGAGATACTTGGCCCCGGAGACTCCATCTACTACAACTCCGGCACGCCCCACGGCATGATAGCCGTTGGCGGAGAGGACTGCGTTTTCTACGCCATAGTCTTAAACCCCACAGGAGAGCCCATCCCGGAGCTTGCCTCCAGGCCCATCATCCAGGAAGCACCGCGCCCAAGGGTGATAGACACCACCCCGCGCGTCTGGCAGAACTTCATAGAAGTCCAGGAAAACGAGAACGGCACCCCTACTTCCATAAAGTTCAAGAACACGGACCGCTTCAACTTCGCCTACGACGTTGTCGGAGAGATAGCAAAGCGCGAGCCAAACAAGCTTGCAATGCTGCACATCGCAAGCGATATGACAGAGCGCCGCTTCACCTTCATGGACATGAAGCGCGGCTCCTCCCAGTGCGCTAACTACTTCAAATCCCTGGGCATCAAAAAAGGCGACAAGGTAATGCTTATACTTAAGCGCCACTACCAGTTCTGGTTCGCCATCCTGGCCCTGGAAAAGATAGGCGCTATAGCCATACCCGCCTCCAACCAGCTGATGTCACACGACATAGAATACAGGCTCAACGCTTCCGGCGCCAAGGCCATAATCTGCACTGCAGACGGAGATACAGCTCACCAGGTGGAGATAGCTGAACCCAACTGCCCGGGCCTTGAGATCAAGCTCATAGTCAACGGCGAGCGCGAAGGCTGGCGCACATTCGACAACGAATACACCATGTTCAGCAGCCATTTCAAAAGGACCAACGAGACCCCATGCGGAGACGATCTGATGCTGATGTACTTCACATCCGGCACCACTTCCTACCCCAAGATGGCAGCTCACAACTACAAGCACCCGCTTGGGCACTTCCACACCGCCAAGTACTGGCACACTGTGGATCCCAACGGCCTGCACTTTACCATTTCCGATACCGGCTGGGCTAAGGCCGGCTGGGGCAAGATATACGGACAGTGGCTTGCCGAAGGCGCCATTTTCGTCTACGATTTCGACCGTTTCGACGCCGAAAAGATACTGCCGATGTTCGCAAAGTACAACATCACCACCTTCTGCGCACCGCCTACAATGCTGCGCATGATGGTAAAGCAGGACATCTCCAAGTACGATTTCTCCTCCGTAAAACACATGACCACCGCAGGAGAAGCCCTCAACCCGGAGACCTACCGCCAGTTCGAAAAGGCTACAGGCCTTCGCATAATGGAAGGCTTCGGCCAGACCGAAGGCACCATGCTCATAGGCAACATGGTCGGCGCGCCGCACAAGATAGGATCAATGGGCAAGCCCGCTCCTATATACAATATCAAGCTTGTGGATCAGGACGGCAAGGACACCCCGACAGGCGAGACCGGCGAGATAGTTATCGATATCCGCAACGGCATGCCTCCAGGACTTGCAGTCTGCTACTACAAGAACGAGGAAGAGACAGCGGCTACCTGGAAGGATGGATTCTTCCACACAGGAGACCTTGCCTGGGTGGATGAGGACGGTTTCTACTGGTACGTTGGCCGCAAGGACGATGTTATCAAGTCTTCCGGCTACCGCATAGGACCTTTCGAGATAGAAAGCGTTATCATGGAGCTGCCCTACGTTCTGGAATGCGGAGTTTCCGCAGCGCCGGACGAGGTACGCGGCCAGGTAGTAAAAGCCAGCATAGTGCTCGTAAAGGGCACAGAAGCAACGCCTACCCTCGCCAAAGAGATCCAGGACTACGTAAAGCAGCGCACAGCGCCTTACAAGTATCCAAGAATAGTGGTATTCAAGGACGAGCTCCCCAAGACCACAAGCGGAAAGATAAGAAGAAATGCACTTTAAACGCGTTACCCTGCTTGCCGGGCACTACGGCAGCGGAAAAACGAATATAGCAGTAAACCTGGCAGAAATGCTGGCAGCTCAGGAAAAGAACGTAGCAATAGCGGACCTGGACATAGTAAACCCCTACTACCGCACCCTGGACAGCAAGGAAAGGCTGGACCACGCAGGAATTAGGATGATAGTCTCCAGATTCGCAAACAGCAACGTGGATATCCCGGCAATGCCCCAGGACATGTACGCAGTCGTGGACGATCTGAGCCTCCACTGCATAGTGGACGTAGGCGGAGACGATCGCGGCGCTCTGGCTCTTGGAAGGCTGGCACCTAAGCTAAGAGAAGAAGCAGACTACGACATGTTTCTTGTGGTGAACCGCTTCCGTCCCCTCACCCCGGACGCCCAGAGCGTGCTGGAGGTGGTCCAGGAGATAGAGCTTGCAGCTGGCCTCAAGTTTACTGGAATAATCAACAACTCCAACCTCGGAGCCGAGACCACGGAAGAAACCGTGCTCTCCTCCGCAGAGTTCGGAAAGCAGTGCTCGCAGCTTACAGGTCTTCCTCTTGTTGCAACAGGAGTCGAAGAAAGCCTGGCAGAAAGCCTCAAAGGCAAAGTGCCGGGGATACTCCCCTTAAAGCTGCAGAAAAGACCGGTTTGATATTTAATATTAATATAATCAAGGGAGAAGCATTATGGCAAAACTCACTTTCAGAACGGACGAGTGCAAGGGCTGCGGACTGTGTGTGGACGCATGCCCCAAGGGCATATTGGCACTCTCCGCGGACGTCATCAACAAGAAGGGCCACCATCCTGCAGTGTGCACAGCACCTGACGAATGCGTAGGCTGCGCATCCTGCGCACTCATGTGCCCGGATGTCATCATCAAGGTAGAAAGGTAGGTAGCAAAATGGCTGAAAAAGTTCTTATGAAGGGCAACGAAGCTATAGCAGAGGCTGCTATCCAGGCTGGATGCCGCCACTACTTCGGCTACCCCATCACCCCGCAGACAGAAATAGCTGCCTATATGGCAAAGCGCATGCCCAAGATTGGCGGCACCTTCCTTCAGGCAGAGAGCGAGATCGCTGCCATAAACATGGTATACGGCGTATCTTCCGCAGGAAAGAGGGTCATGACCTCCTCCTCC
>JAZQIH010000091.1:0-1524 GCA_045541015.1 Anaerovoracaceae bacterium
CGCACCGTTCATATACCATACGTTCATAGACGACCCTCAGCCCAGAATATTTTCCATGTTGTAAAGGCCCTTCGCCTTGCCTTCCATAAAACGGGCAGCATCCACCGCTCCGTCGGCCAGCATGGCGCGGGTGGTGGCTTCGTGCTTCAGGGTCAGAGTTTGGGTACCGGTGCAGATATGCACCTCATGGATTCCAACCACGTTGCCCATGCGCAGGGAGGAAATGCCGATCTCTTCCTTGGTGCGCTTGCCTTCGCCGGCACGGCCGCAATTGGCTACTGCCTCAGGACGGGATTCCTTGACCGCGTTAAACAGCATCAGTGCGGTGCCGCTGGGGGCGTCCACCTTCCTGTTGTGGTGGGCTTCAACTATCTCTATGTCCGCGTCCAGGAAGAGGGCGGCAGCCTGCCTGGTGAGGTCCGCCATGGCCGCAACGCCCAGGGACATGTTTGCAGAGTGGAAGACCGGCACCTTCTTTGCGCAGGCCTTTACCAGCTCCATCTCTTCCTCCGTGTAGCCAGTGGTGGCTATTACAAGAGGTATACCGCGCTTTGCCGCGTAGTCCGTAAGGTCCTTGGCGGCGGCGTGGTTGGAAAAGTCTATGATGCAGTCCGCGGGGCCTGCGTAGTCCGCAAGCTTCTGGTACTGCTTTTCTGTATTTTCCGGGTATTCCGGGCTCACGAAGGCGGCTATTGTGTGCTTGCCGCCGGCTACCAGCTCCGCCACGGCTTTGCCCATGGCGCCTGTGCTTCCGTGAAGAATTATTTCCATAATGCTTCTCCTAAACTTTCAGGCCCTGCTGGCGCATAAGATCCAGCATGTGTTCCCTGTGAGCGTCCTCCATCGGTACCAGCGGCAGGCGCAGGTAGTTCTCGCAGTAGCCCATGGCGGCAAGAGCAGCCTTTACCGGGATGGGGTTGGTCTCGCAGAACAGAGCGTTGATCAGCGGCAGCAGCTCCATCTGAAGAGCAGCGCTCCGGGCAACGTCGCCGTCGAAGAAGCTCTGGCAGAGCTCAACGGTCTTCCTGGGCAGGATGTTGGAGAGCACGGAGATGACGCCGTCGCAGCCCATGGAGAGCATGGGGGTGATCAGGCCGTCCTCGCCGGACCACATGCAGAGGCGGTCTCCGCAGAGGGCCTGGGTCTCAACTATCTTGGCCATGTTGCCGTTGGCTTCCTTGATTCCCACGATGTTGGGGTGGTCAGCAAGCGCCGCGTAGGTGGCGGGCTCGATGTTGATGCCTGTGCGGCCGGGCACGTTGTAGAGTATCTCCGGAAGAGGGGAGCTGTCCGCGATGGCTGTGTACATTGCGATCAGGCCCTTCTGTGTTGTCTTGTTGTAGTACGGAGTTACGAGCAGGCCGGCGTCGTAGCCCAGGTCTGCCGCGCACTTGGTGAGGTCTATGGCGTAGGCTGTGTCGTTGGAGCCTGTGCCTGCGATCATGGCAACTCTGCCTGCTGCAAAGTCCATGGACTTTCTGAAGACCTCGCGGTGCTCCTCGTCTGTGAGGGTAAGTCGGAGGC
>JAZQIH010000092.1:0-3142 GCA_045541015.1 Anaerovoracaceae bacterium
CGCTGCGGCAAAGACGTGGTGGAAGGCCGCGATGGCTACGGCTGCCTTGGCCACAAGGACGGCTGCAGGTTCATCATCTGGAAAAAGGCCAAGTCCGGCATGATGAGCAAGACAAAGATAACCAAAGGCTTGGTAAAGACCCTGCTGAAAAGCGCCTGGACAGACGAGGTCCGCACAGACCGCGAAGGCAACTCCGCCCCCACCGGAAAGAAGCGCACAGAGGCCACAGTGCACGTCAAAAGGCTGTACTCCCCCGCCAAGGACCGCATCTACAGCGGCGATGTCTACCTTGTGGACGACGGCCCGGGCTCTGCCTACGGAGCGTCCTTCGGCCTGGCCCAGGTAACGGACGACGGCCCGGAAGTCCTCGGCAAGTGCCCGCGCTGCGGCTGCGATGTAACAGAAAGCAAGGCCGGCTACGGCTGCACAGGCTTCATGAACGGCTGCCGCTTTATGATATGGAAAAAGCAGAAGCAGAAGATGCTGGCCAAAATAGAGTTCACCAAGACGGATGCCAAGCGCTTCCTTGCAGGAAAGCCAACTAAAAAAAGCCACCTTCTTGATAAAAAAGGCGGCGAATTCAAGGCTCAGCTTGTTATGGAAGAAACTCCGGATAACCCGTTCGGGCCTGTCTTCAGAGTTGTTCCGGGGACTGAAGAACCGGCAAAGTAGCCCCGCCGAAAGGCATGGCTATAACGCTGGCCCCCTCTCCGTACTTCGCAAAAGCATCGTCAAAGGCTTCCTTAAGGCTGTGCTTGGGGAACATAAAGAGCTTCTTTACAAGTTCATCATCGATCTCCGAAACGAGATATATATCAGCTTTCAGCTCGGTAAGCGCTATTGCAGCGGCCTTGTGGCCTCCGAGCTGGAACTGTTTTTGTATACGGTCCACTATGTCCTGGGGCTTGCCCGCAGACAACATCCACTCCTCGAAGATCTTGCTGCCAAGGCCTTCCGGACACGCGCCTACCATTATAATGGTTCCGCCCTGCCTTACCGCGCGCTTAGCGTTCTCCAGAGCCTTTTGCATCTGGTAGAGATTAGCGTCCTTGGGCGCTCCTCCCTGGCTTACTATAACAATATCCGCACCCTTTTCTATTGGCTTAAGGTACATTTTGTTGAGATACGCGCAGGCATCCCTGTGGGCCTTTATGACATCCCCTGCTGCGGAGTACACGATGTGTTTGTGCTCGTCCAGCACCACGTTTACTATAAAGTCCACGCCCAACATGGCGCCGGCTTCTTCTATGTCTTCTCGGACCGGGTTGCCCTCCAGATTTGCAGAGCAAGCCTCGTCCAAGACCATCATCCTGTGGTTGCACTGAATGGCTGCATGCGTTGAAACTCCGGGCATTATGGCCTTGTATCCGCCGGAATAGCCCGCAAAGTAATGGAACTCCACGTTGCCAAGGCATACGCGGAAGTCAGCCTCCGCAACTACCCTTGTTATATCCACCGGGGTGCCGCGTTTAGTGTATCCAAGGTGCACGCAGTCGTCCGGAGTGCTGTCCATGCAGCGCACGCGCGCGTAGGCTTCCTCTCCGGCAAGCCTCTTTTTTTCTTCCTCTGTGTGGCCCCTGTGGGATCCCAGCCCGAACACTACGGTTATGTCCTTATCCGGAACGCCGGCCGCATTGAGCTCGTCCAGCACGGAAGGGATAACATCAAAGCTTGGCATTGGCCTTGAGATATCGCTGGTGATGATGACCACCTTCTGGCCAGGCTTTGCGAGCTCTCTGAGCTTTTTGGAAGCGATAGGGTTTTCCAGCGAGTACTTTACAGCCTCCGGTCCGCGCTTTTTGTGTTCCATCTCGTTTGCAACAAGAACCGTCTGAAGGTTCTTTTCCGGCACCTCTACTGTCTGCGTGCCTTTTCCGAATCCGAATTCGAGCTCCATAGTATCCTCCGCGTATTTTAAGATGTGCATATTATATCATAGCAACATGCGAATTTGTGCCATTTTCCCCTCTTTTATTGACACTTTCCCGGTAATATTTTAAAATTAGTTAATTGCAGTTTTACAGGAGCACAACATGAACCAGACACTCAGAAAACACGCAGATCAGATAGTAAAAGAAGCCATTTACGCAGTCCAGCCGGACGCCGCGGTGCAAAGAGCTCTGCAGAATATGCAGCTTACAGGCCGCGTGCTTCTGGTAGCCACAGGCAAGGCTGCATGGCAGATGGCAAAAGCCGCAAGCAGCTGCCTTGGAGACCGCATAGAAGGCGGCGTAGTGGTAACAAAGTACGACCACGTAATGGGCCCCATAGCAAACTTCAGCTGCTTTGAAGCAGGCCACCCCGTACCGGATGAAAACTCCTTCAAAGGCACCCAGGCCGCTCTGGACCTTGTAAGCGGACTTACGGAAAACGACACCGTGCTCTTCCTGCTTTCAGGAGGCGGCAGCGCCCTGTTCGAAAAGCCCCTGGTTTCCGGAGAAGAGCTTGCGGATATAACCTCCCAGCTGCTGGCATCCGGCGCGGACATCGTAGAGATGAACACCATAAGAAAGAGGCTCAGCGGCGTTAAGGGCGGAAGGTTTGCCCAGCTCTGCAGCCCGGCAAGGGTGGAAGCCGTCGTCCTTTCGGACATACTCGGAGACCCTCTGGACATGATAGCATCCGGCCCGGCCTGCCCGGACAGCACCACCTGCGAAGACGCGCTCAGAATACAGAAAAAGTACGGCCTTAAGCTCTCGGAAAAGGCTATGGAGCTTCTCAGAAAGGAAACGCCAAAGGAGCTTACCAACGTCCACACCCAGATAAACGGCAGCGTAAGGGAGCTTTGCGCCGCAGCTGCAAACGTCTGCAGGGAGCTTGGCTACGAGCCCGTAATGCTTACGGACCAGCTCTCCTGCCAGGCCCGCGAAGCCGGATCCTTCCTGGCTTCCGTGCTCAAGACCCACGCAGCGGACGGCAAGTCCCTGGCCTTCATTGCAGGAGGAGAAACTGTCGTAAAGATTACCGGACACGGCCTTGGCGGACGCAACCAGGAGATAGCCCTTTCCGCAGCCGCAGGCATTGCAGGCCTTAAGAACGCCGCAGTCTTCTCCGTAGGAAGCGACGGTACAGACGGCCCCACCGATGCCGCAGGTGGCTACTGCGACGGCGATACCGCAGCCCAGCTGAAGGATCTCGGCAT
>JAZQIH010000093.1:0-11640 GCA_045541015.1 Anaerovoracaceae bacterium
CTATATCAAAAATCCCGGGTTTGAGCCGGGATTTTTGTGTTTTTGATAAGTTGTTCGTTCGTGCCGCGAAAACGCGTCAGGCGGGCTCTCAGAGCTTCACACAGCCCTTTCCGAGGTTGACTTCGGTCTCCTTGTCGAAGAGTATTATGCCGTTGCCGGCTATCTCGTAGGAAACGTCGGAATTGAGCTTGTAGTCCACGCTGCCGAACTCCACGGAGGTGAGAATAGTGCCGTCCGGGGTCTCGAGCTTGACCGTAGTCTCCATGCCGGCGGGGAGGGTGGCGTAGACCATGGCCTTGTGGGTGCCGGTCTTAAGGCGCACGAACTCCGGTCTTATTCCCAGCACCGCGTTGTTTTCGCCCTCGGAAGGATCCGCAACGCCCTCACTGGATTCGAAGGTGAACGTGGTGCCAAGCGCCGTGACCTTTGCTGTCTTTTCGCCTGTCTTGACGGCTGTGGCCGGGATGAAGTTCATCGTCGGGTTTCCTACGAAGTCCGCGGTGAAGAGGTTGAGCGGGTCGTTGTAGACCGTAAGCGGCGGATCGTACTGCTGCAGTATACCGTTCTTCATCAGGCACACGCGGGTAGCCAGAGTCATAGCTTCCAGCTGGTCGTGGGTAACGTAGACGAAGGTGGAATCGGTGTTCGCGTGCAGACGCTTGAGCTCGGTCCTCATCTCCAGACGCAGCTTGGCATCCAGGTTGGAGAGCGGCTCGTCCATGAACAGTACCTTGGGCTTTGGAGCCAGGGTCCTTGCTATGGCAACACGCTGCTGCTGTCCGCCGGAAAGCTCGCTGGGGTAACGCTTTTCGAACTGCTCTATCTTGAGCATGGCAAGCATCTCGTCCACTCTTTTCCTGATGTCTTCCTTGGACCACTTGAGGTTCTCCAGACCGAATGCAATGTTCTGGTAGACTGTCATGTGGGGCCACAGGGCGTAGTTCTGGAAGAGGAAGCCGATATCGCGCTTGCCCGGTGAAATGTTTATGCCTTGCTCGGCATCGAATACCACAGTATCGCCTATGGTTATGCGCCCCTCGGTGGGGGTCTCAAGACCTGCGATCATGCGAAGCGTGGTGGTCTTTCCGCAGCCGGAAGGGCCAAGGAGGGTTATGAACTCCCTGTCTTCTATGACCATGTTCAGGTCTGCTACTGCAACGAATGATTTATCGAAGCGTTTTGTTACGTGTTCAAGTACTATCTTCGGCATCTTAGTTTCCTCCTACTCCCTTGTCTATGCTTGCGCCTGTGAGCTTGTTCACCACGAACTGGACCACCAGCACCACTACGATGATCAGCAGGTTTATGGCGTTAGCCGACTGCGTGAGTCCCGTTCTGCTGTACTCCTGGAGCACGGTGGTGGCGAGTGCGGTGTAGGTGGGGATAAGAAGCACGAACAGGGACATCTCTCTCATGCAGGAGATGAACGGCAGCAGGTAGCCGCTTATGAAGCTGGATTTCTGGATCGGGAACAGGACTCTTGTCATGCGCTTGATCCAGGGCACATCCATCATTACGGCTGCTTCTTCTATCTCTCCGGACAGCTGCATCATGGCGCTGGTGCCTGTCCTGGAAGCAAACGGCATGAACTTGATTGCGCCCACTATGAACAGCAGCAGGTAAGTACCGTTGAGCCACTTGAATCCTTCTGTGTAGGACAGTGCAAGGTATACAGCGCCGAAGCTCATGGACGGGATCAGGTAGGGGAAGAAGGCAATGTTGGATACCATTCCGGCAAGCTTGCTGCCTCTTTTCTTGGCTACCGCGTAACCTATCAGAAGGCCGAAGGTTCCGGCCGCGAAAGCTACGCATATGGACAGGAGCACGCTTCTGCCCAGAGCCTTCCAGAGTATGGTGCTCTTGAGTATGCCTATAGTGTCTCCCTTGGCGCTTCCTTCGAAGGGCTCATCGGAGATCCAGTACTTAAGGGTGAAGGTGGACCAGTCTCCGGAGATCTCGCAGAGGCTTTCCGTTGCGAAGGATACCAGCGGCATTATTGCAAAGAAAGCAACGATGATGACCAGTATAATTGCAACGATGACCCTTGCCTTGCCCAGCTTAACAAGCGATACCTGTCCGGACTTTCCTGTTACGGTGGTGAAGGACTTTCTCTTGCCTGTTACCTTGCTGTTGAGGGTCAGTATTATGATCGAGAACAGCATCAGGACTATAGCTACGACGTAGCCCTGGCCTTTGGTGAATCCGCTGTTTACGAGGCTTCGCATCTGCACGGAAATGGATATGAAGTTGTTTCCGCTAGTGATGCTGCTCTTGTTCAGGAAGAACGGCACGGTAAAGCTGCTGATGCTGCTGGAGAATACCAGCAGGACCGTGGAGATAAGCGCAGGCATTACTATGGGGAGCGTTACCTTGCGCAGTATCTTGAAACGGCTTGCCTTAAGCACGGTAGCTGCTTCTTCCAGGTTGGCATCCATGTTGCGCAGTATTCCGCCTATCAGTATGTAGGCAAAAGGCGCGTAGTGCAGTCCCAGAGCCCAGGCGCACGGAACGAATCCGTAGACCATGGATTCCGGAACGCATATGCCCGTTACGCTTTGCAATATGCCCATGCCGGCGTTAATCTGGGTGTTCTTGAAGAAGTTCTCCCAGAACATAGCCATTGCCCAGCTTGGCATTATGTAAGGAAATACAAAGACCGTTGATATGAATTTCTTAAATGGTAAGTCGGACCGCGTTATGAACCAGGCTACCACGCCGCCGAAGATGACGGCTATGGCGCAGGCATACAAGGCCATAAGGGCTGACTGCCCCAGAGGCTGCCAGAATGCCGTCTTTGCGTAATTATATTCTTTGCTGAACAGCAGTTCCCACCAGTGGTGGCTGGTGAAATCCCCGTTTTTGGCTCCTCCGCCGACATACATGGCTTCCTGGTTGCCGTTGATGGTAACAGATCCCAGGAGCAGGGTGAACAGCGGGAGTATTACCGCAGCAAAAAGAATAACGATAAAAATTACGGATATTACGTTAGCCGGTTTGGAAAAATAAGCTTTTACGCGGTTGCCGGAGCTTTTCGTTTTAGTTTTCATGAGTGAGCTCCTGTCTTTGCGAAGCAGGGGAGGGAAAAGTCTCCCTCCCCTGCGATAGGTCTTATCAAACTATTGTCTGACTGGTTCCGGATAAAGTCCGGTCTTACTGTCCGAGCTGCTGCTTGATGAACTTCTGGGCATCGCTGTAAGCGGAGCCGATGTAGTCTACATCTTCCACGAGGCAGGTCTTTGTCCAGTTGTCGAGAGGCTGATCGCCGTCTATTGGCTTGATGTTGACGTTAGCGGAGTAGTATCCGTACTGTCCGCCCCAGCCTGCCTGGAAGCCTTCCTCGGAGAGGAGGTAGCGGATGAAGAGGCAGGAAGTGTACGGGAGCTTAGCAGTCTTGGGGATGAGTGTCCACATGTTGTAAACAAAACCGCTGAAGCCTTCAACGTCTGCGTTCCAGCCTGCGCCGGAAAGGTCTGCTACGCTGGGCTTTGATTCAAGACCCATGTAGTCCTTGAGCTTAGCAAGGCCTGCGAATACGATACGGCCGTCGTCTGCGTAGTTGACGAGTTCCTTAACTTCGCTTGTATCGGACTTGTGCCAGTACTGGATGTTCTTTGCGAACTCAGCCAGGAACTGATAGCCAATGTTCTTGTAGTTGGGATCTGCAACGTAGTCCTTGCCGAAGTAGCTCTTGTAAGCTGCGGTAAGTCTCTTTACTGCGTCCGGGCTGGTCATCATGATGAAGAAGTTCATGTTGATGTCCTCACCCAGAGGGCTCTGTACGGAAGCGTTGTGGAGGCCCTTGAGGCTTACTCCGTCTGCTCCGGTCAGCTGCCATACGTTCTTGAGCTGATCCTTGCCAACCTTGGTGTTGTTCCACAGGAAGATCTTGTTGAATGTTACGCCTACCTGGGGATTGGTGGTTCCTTCGTTGAACTTGAAGCCGTCACCGGAGGGTGTGTAGCTGAGGAGGAAGCCTGCATCCAGCATGTTGAACTTGAGGAATGCGGCATCCTGGATCATAACGAAGTCTGCTACGTACTGGTCAGCCTTTGCTGCTGCGTCCAGAACGGGCTGGTATTCGGAGCCTTTCCTGGAGTTGTAGACTATCTTGCCTGCTGCCCAGGTGTACTTCTTTTCGAAAGCTGCTGCGACCTTCTTGACGCCGGAAGTGAGGGAGTCTGCGTTGAAGACCGTCTTGGCGTCTGCGGCTACTGCTGCTTCCAGCTCTGCCTTTGCTGCTGCCTCGAGCTCTGCCTCAGTCATCTTCTGAGCTGCTGCGATCTTTTCAGCTACAGTTGTAGGCTCCTTGCTGGAACTGTTGTTCTGGTTGTTGGATTTTCCGCCGCAGGCTGCAAGCGAGAATACCATTATGAATGCCAGAACTAAAGCTAATACTTTTTTGGTGTTCTTCATAATACTTCTCCTTAAAAGATAAACTTTTGAAAAACGATATTATCGGCTGCGGACCTTCCTCCTGCTGACCGCGTGCCGTAAAGACCATGTTTATGCTTTGCCGTTGCTTCCGAAAACGTCTGTTATGCGGGTAGCTACCATTTCGGCTACGGCTTTCTGGGCCGGGCCAAGGAAGCTGCGGCCATCGAACTTGGTGGGGTTCTCCGCGAACTGGCGCCTGATCTCTCCGAAGTAGCAGACGCGGATGTCTGTGCCCACGTTTATCTTGCAGACTGCCATGGATGCGGCCTTTCTGAGCATGTCTGCGGGGATGCCTATGGCCTGGGCAAGGTTGCCGCCGTACTGGTTGAATATTGCCAGCCTGTCCTGGGGCACGGAAGACGCTCCGTGCAGAACGAGGGGGAAGCCGGGGAGCTTCTCCTGGATCTCTTCCAGTATATCGAAGCGCAGCTGGGGCTTCTGGCCGGGCTTGAACTTGTACGCGCCGTGGGCTGTGCCTATTGCTATTGCAAGGCTGTCTATGCCTGTGCGGCCAACGAATTCCACGACATCGCTGGGGTGAGTGAAGGCGCCGTATTTGTCGTCTACGTTTATATCGTCCTCTATGCCGGCTATGGCGCCGAGCTCGGATTCAACTACAACGCCGCGGGCGTGGGCGTATTCAACTACTTCCTTGGTGATCTCTATGTTCTTTTCGAAATCGTAGGCGGAGGCGTCTATCATTACGGATGTGAAGCCGTAGTCTACGCATTTTTTGCATATTTCTGCGCTCTTTCCGTGGTCTAAGTGCAGAGCGATTGGAATGTCTGTGGTCTTTGCCGCTGCCTGGAGCGTGCTTACTGCGTATTCGGGGCCTATGAACTTGAGCGCGCCTTCGGAAAGGGCGAGTATGAGCGGTGCCTTTACGCTGTCTGCGCCGGCAACTATTGCCTGGATTATATCCATGCTGTCTGCATTGAACGCACCTACGGCGTAGCCGCCTTCGTAGGCTTTTTTGAACATTTCTGTTGTGGTTACAAGAGCCATGTAGTTCTCCTCTTCATGATGTCTCTGACAATAAATTATCAACAATATTTTAATAGAATTTATATATGTAGTCAAGTAAAGATGGCGCCGTGAAAATGACAAGAGTGTTGCGAACTTGGGGAGAACCGTCCCCTGATGCCTCTTGTGTATTGCTTGTTTTGATTGTATAATAATCGGTAATATTATTTGTTGGAGGTCAACAATGCCTTACGATAAAACGCATCCGTTCATAAGAAAAGGCCGCGATTTTTCCACCTTCGTGGATGGAGCTTTCGGGCAGATGCTTGCGTGCAGAAAAGACATGCAGCTGCATCCGGATCTTACCATAAATGCAACGGCTGGATCGCTCTGCGGGCCGGACGGCAAAGTTACTGCTTACAAGACCGTGTACAAGGTCTTCGATTCCATAGATCCGTCCGTAAAAGCCAGCTACGCATCGGCTGTGGAGGGCCCGGAGGACTACCGCAATGCTGTGTTCAACTGGCTCAACAGGCTGGGAAACATCAAGCTTGCGCACAGGGTGGTGGCAAGCGCGGGCGGAACGGGGGCCGTGGCGCTTTCGGCCTTCAACTGCAGCTGCCCGGGGGAGGATATACTGCTTCCTGACATGGGCTGGATCAACTACCGTATAATGGCGCAGGAGTGCGACTGCGGCTTTGTTACCTACGACCTTATGGAAGGCGTGGATCTGAGCCTTAAGGACCTTAAGGAAAAGAGCCGTATGCTCATGGAAAAGCAAGGCAGGCTGGTGGTCATCATCAACGATCCCTGCGAGAACCCGACCGGCGCTACCTACGGGGTGGAGCGCTGGACGGAGCTGGTGGCTTTTTACAACGAGCTTTCAAAGAAGGGCCCGGTCGTCATCATCAACGACATTGCCTACCTGGACTACGATTTCGACTGCGACAACGCAACGGCCTACCTGGGCTGTTTCAACGATATTTCTGAGAATGTGGCTGTGATGCTCTGCTTCAGCTGCTCCAAGCTGCTTACGGCTTACGGCATGAGGCTGGGCGCGCTGGTGGCTCTGGCGCAGAAGGACGAGGACGCGGAGGCGCTCTCCAGCACCTGCATACGCTACGGCCGCACCAACTGGGGCAACACCAACAACGGACTTATGGCTTGCTTCGTGGAGATCATGAAGAACCACAGGGAGGAGCTACTGGCGGAAAAGCGCCGGGCTATTGAGTCCCTGAAGGCGCGCAGCGAGGCCTTTGTGAGCGGCTGCAGGGAGCACGGGGTGGACATTTTCCCTTACCTGGGCGGCTTCTTTATAACGGTGCGCGTGGAGGACCCTGCGCTGCTGGATAAGGTTACGGACAAGCTGATAGAGGACCACATCTACACTGTGAAATACCCCAAGGGCATAAGGTTTGCGATCTGCAGCATGAGCCTCGAGGACTGCAAGGTGGCTCCGGTCAGGATACGGAAGGCCTTCGACAAGGCGCTGGCGGAGATTGAGCAGAAGGAGGACTGACATGTTTGTAATGAAGGAAGAGCAGAAACACGAGCCGAAGCACGAGCTTCGCGGGGGCAAGGGAACGCTGGACTTTTGCCATGTAGTGCCGCCTCAGGAGCTTTGCGGCGCGGGCACCCAGTACGGCGTAATGACTATCCCGCCGGGGTGCTCCATTGGCCTGCACGGGCACACCGACAACTTTGAGATCTACCACGTTCTGGAGGGCACGGCCCTGGTGCAGGACGGCGATGAGAAAAGAACGCTCAGGGCAGGCGACGCGGAAGTCTGCTCCAACGGCAACATTCACTCCATTGAGAACATCGGCGCGGAGGATCTGAAGGTGATGGCTGTGATCCTCTGGAACCAGGACCGCAAAGCACTTATAGCAGAAGGTTGATCTGGTAGAATAAGGTTGGATCAGGGGTGCCGTGTGCGCCCTTATGACATATAGGATAGCCGGGCGCCGCGTGCGCCCTTATGACATTATGAAGCATTTTCTGATAGACGGCCGCCAGAGCGCGGCCTACAACGACAGCGCCTTTGGCGCAATGGATGCCTGCCGGCGCGATATGATCGAGTTCCCAGACCTGACTGTGAACGCCACGGCCGGCACCTTTTGGGGAGCTGACGGCAGGATCGCCGCGTACAAGACGGTCTATGACCTCTACGACTCCATGGACCCGAAGCGCAAGGCAGCGTATGCGACCGATCTTCTGGGCAACAAGGATTACCGCGATGCGGTGTTCGAGTGGCTCAACAGGCTTGGAAACATCCGCTCCGCGCACAGCGTTATCGCCAGCCCCGGCGGCACCGGCGCGGTGGCTTTCGGCGTGTTCAACTGCGTGGAGAAGGGCGACGAGCTGCTGATCCCGGACATCGGCTGGATCAACTACCGCGTAATGGCCGAGGAATGCGGCGCCGTGCCCGCGTATTACAGCTTCCTGGAAGGCGGCGCAGAGGGCGCAGCGTGCAAGCACAGAACGGAGGGTGCTGGACGCAGGGGTGACCTGGGCGGACTTGGCACTGCAGATGCCCAGAGCCGCCTCGGAATAGCAGACCTGAAAGCCCAGAGCCGCCGCATCATGGAAAAGCAGGGCCGCCTGACCGTGGTCATCAACGACCCCTGCCAGAACCCCACCGGCGCAAGCTTCGGGCCGGAGCTTTGGGCAGATCTTATGGCGTTTTACAACAGTCTTTCCGAGCAGGGCCCGGTGGTCATAATCAACGACATCGCCTACCTGGACTACGCGGAGGACCCGCAGAACGCCACGCGCTACTTCGACGCGTTTGTCGGGCTCTCGGAAAACGTTGCGGTGCTGCTGGCGTTCAGCTGCTCCAAACTTCTGACCGTGTACGGCCTGCGGCTCGGCGCCTGCGTTATCCTGACCCAAAAGCAGGAGGACGCGGACAGCCTTCAGGCGGCTTTCGTGCGCTACGCGCGCAGCAACTGGGGCACCGTCAACAACAGCCTGATGCAGTGCTTTGTGGAGATCGTACGGGAGCACAAGGACGCGCTGCTGGCCGAAAAACAGCAGGCCATAGACGCGCTTTCGGAGCGCAGCCGCGCCTTCATTGAGGCGAGCCGGGCCTGCGGGCTGGAGCTCTACCCGTATTTCGGCGGCTTCTTTGTGACTGTCAGGGTGACCGACCCAGGCTTGCTGCTGCGCTTTGACGCTGAGCTGAAAAAGGACCACGTCTACGGGGTGAAGTATCCGGGCGGCATGCGATTCGCCATCTGCGCCCTGCAGCCAGCTACCTGCGCAAGCCTCCCCGCCCGGGTCAAGGCCGCGTTGGAAAGGGCAGAGGGTAAGTAGGCCGCGCTGGAAAGGGCAGAATTCGGCAGATCCGCGCAAAAAAAGGGCAGAATTCGGCAGATCCGCGCAAAAATATATACATAACAGTGCAGAGTGCGTCATTTGAGGAAGATCCGCAGATGGCGCTTTTATTGTGCAGTCAGCAGAGCGGCGTGCAACCGGAAAATAAGACTTTTTAAGGTGTCAAAGAGGGCTGGAGACAACAGTCAACATATAGATCATATCAAATGCTGGTAATATATAGCAACAATGTTAAATTTAGCTTGCTAAACAGGTGCTAATATGGTAGAATTTGGCTCTGAAGGGATAATCAGGTTTAAAAATGTCGCGTTTTAGTTTGTTATCTGTGGTAACTGATCTTTGTAATGCTGAAGTTTAGGGGCCGATTAAAAGATGAATGGGAATTAATGGGAATAGTGTTGTCTTTTAAAGGTCCGCCAGCACCAAAAAGTCTTACTTTTAGGTTGTAGGAGCCAGGATGCAGGCCTTGGCGCTCAAACAGTAGCCAAACACAAGGGCAGAAACGCAATATCAGGGCAAACACAATGTAAGGGAAACTAGTATGTGGTTCGATCTAAAAAAAGAATTGCAGGATATGCTGGACAGGATGTCAAAAGACAGAGTCATAGTGCAAAAGTCGGCGGACAGGATGTCGCGCAGCCATCTGATGATCAGCTGCAGCGGAGGCCGGACAGACCTTATTGCGGTCAGCCGGATCAGCGGCCTGCGCAAGCGGGTCAGGATAAACAGCGACAAAAACAGGGTCTACAGGCTTGCCAACGCAGCTTACAGCCGGGAGCTGGCCAGGCGGATGCGGCACAACCAGGAGATCCTTAAAGGCGCTATCGGGAAACTGCTGCCGATGGATTACCTGTCTATCCTCCCTGCGCTGCCAAAGTACTTCGAACTGCTCGATCCGGAGCGGGTAATTTATCCCGGATACTACGAGCGCGATGCGGACTATCCCGTTCCGTCGCGCACGGTAAGGCCGGTGCCGCTGACTTTGAATATAGGAAACACGGACCCCTGGGAGTGGGCGCGCAAGCCCTACTGCGAAAACACAGTCCATCCGGAGTCCAAAGTCCATCGAGCGCGGCAAGGAGCGCTGTGCCGCTCTAAGTCGGAGGCTAGCATTTTTGATATTTTTATGGATCTGAAGATCCCGTTTCATTACGATGAGGTTTTTACGGTGTCGGGGCGGCGCATTTCTCCGGATTTTGCCGGTGTTCGCCGCGATGGTGCAGTGATCCTGGGCGAGCATCGGGGCATGCACAGCCCGGAGTACAGAAAGCAAAATGAATGGAAGGAGCACCTTTATGCGGAGGCGGGATTTTACCCCGGGGTCAATCTGCTTTACACTTACGACAGCGTGTCCGGGGCTTTGAATAAAAAACTTATAGAGGCACAGATCAGGGATATCTTCTGGCTCTGACCCGGCGGCGCTTAAGGGGCGCGCCGGAAATGGCATAAAAAGAGCTCAGGGGCGCGCCGGAAATGGCATAAAAAGAGCTTTTGGGGCGAGTTTCACCACTTCCGGACGTGCTTCTGCAGCTCTTCGATGGCCAGGATGTAGCCGAAGAAGCCTTTGCCCTGGATGGTGCTGACGCAGTGGGGGCGCAGGTAGGAGATCCTGCGGAAGTCCTCGCGGGCGTCGGTGTCTGAGATGTGCACCTCCACGACCGGCAGGGGCGCCACCGCGGCCACGGCGTCGGCAATGGCGACGCTGGTGTGGGTGTAGCCGCCCGGGTTTATCACGATGCCGTCGTACTTTTCGAAGTAGGCGTTCTGGATCCAGTCGATGATCTCGCCCTCGTGGTTGGACTGGCGGCATTCGGCCGTGCAGCCCATGTACAGGGCCTCGGTCTTGATGTAGCGGACAAGCTCGTCATAGCTGCCGTCTCCGTATATGTTGCGTTCTCTGATCCCGAGCATGTTGAGGTTCGGGCCGTTGATGACCATTACTTTCATGGGTCTGCTCCGTTCTGTGATCTGCGGCTGCTGTGGGTTTGATGCCGCTGTCTGTCAGCGTCTGGTGACTGCTGCGCCGCAGCTTTCCAGGGCTTCGAAAAATCCGGGCCAGCTCTTGCTTACAGCTTCTGCGCCCTCTATGGAGACCGGTCTGCCGGTGCCTGCCGCGAGCACGCTGAGCGCCATCACGATGCGGTGGTCTCCGTGGGCGGAAAGGGCGGTGCGGGTCTGAGTCAGCGTGGTTGGCATTCCGTGCACCAGCACTGTTTCGTCCGGGTAGCTGCCGCGCACTTCCATTGAAAAACCAAGCTTTGCGAGCTCTTCCTGCATCGCGGCTATGCGGTCAGATTCTTTGAGTCTCAGCCTGGACACCCCGGTGAACACGCTCGTGCCTTCGGCCTGGGTGGCCAGTGCAAAGAGCAGGGGTCCAAGGTCCGGGCAGGACGAGAGGTCCGCCTGGATGGCACGCAGCTGCGGTGCCGGGCTGATCTGCGCATCGCAAGCGCCTTCTTTAAACATCCGGATGAACTCCAGCACTGCTCTGTCCGGGTGATGCGACAGGGGGTCCGCCCCCTTAAGCTCCGCCGGCACCCCGGTGAGCGCCGAGAGCACCGCAATGTTTGCCGCAGAGGACCAGTCGCCCTCGATCTTGCAGCTGAAGGGCTTGTATTTCTGGCGGCCGGGCACGCGTATGGTGCTTCCGTCCGGCTGCACCGTAGCGCCTGCGCGCTGCAAAGCGTCAATAGTCATCATTGCGTAGGGCGCGGACTGCAGAGGCGTGGTCAGCACGATCTCGGAGTCTCCGTCCAGGGTTGGCAGCAGAAACAGCAGGCCGCTCACGAACTGCGATGAGATGTTGCCCGGGATCTCGAACCTTCCGGGCTTCAGGCTGCCCTGCACGATCAATGCATTTTCCTGCAGCTCCCAGTACGCACCGGCTTCTCTATATATCTTTTCGTA
>JAZQIH010000094.1:0-2018 GCA_045541015.1 Anaerovoracaceae bacterium
ACCGTCCCCCTGATGCCAAACCGTCCTTTTTTTATTTGATTCTCTTTATTAATCTTTGAAATCGGTGAAGAAGAACCGTCCCCTTCAACCTTTATTCATCAAGTTTTGAGAGCTGGGTCTCCATGTTGAGGTTTGGGAAGACGTCCAGCCTGTCTGTTGCGAACAGCCCAAGCTGAGCCTTTCTATACGCAGCGGCAGCGACCATTGCTCCGTTGTCCGTGCACAGTATCGGAGACGGTATCCAAAGCTTCTTTCCCTTGGAGTCCAGAGCTTCCTTAAGAGCCGCCCTAAGCGCGCTGTTGCAGGCAACTCCGCCGGCAACTGCAAGTCCCGGATAACCGGTGCGCTCCAGCGCCATCATGGCCTTATCCACTATTACCTCCACCACAGCAGCCTGGAAAGACGCTGCAACATCCGCAGGCTTTACCTCTTCCCCCCTCTGCTGCGCGGAATGCAGGTAGTTTATAACGCCAGTCTTAGTACCGCTGAACGAAAAGTCCAGGGAATCCTTTTCCAGGTAGACCCTCTTGAACTCGTGAGCGTGGGGATCCCCTTCCTTGGCCAGCTTGTCCACCTTAGGACCGCCCGGGTATCCAAGGCCTATAACCCTGGCAACCTTGTCGTAGGCCTCGCCCACGGCATCGTCCCTTGTAGCGCCAAGCACCCTGAACTGGTTCCAGCCGAGCACCTCCACAAGGTGGGTGTGGCCGCCGCTCACCACCAGAGCCAGGAACGGAGGCTCAAGCTCCGGATGCTCCAGCGTGTTGGCAAGTATGTGGGCCTGTATGTGATGCACGCCTACAAGAGGCACCCCGCTGGCTGCGGAAACTGCCTTTGCGAAAGCGGTGCCCATAAGCAGAGCGCCTGCAAGCCCTGGGCCTGCGGTAACGCCTATCTCGTCCACCTCGGAAAGGCTCATATCCGCCTCTTTGAGCGCCTTATCGAATACGAATGGTATATTGTTCAGGTGATGCCTGGAGGCGATCTCCGGCACTACCCCGCCGTACTTGGTGTGTATCTCTATCTGCGAAGAAATGACATTGGAAAGTATCTCCCTGCCGTCCGCAAGGAGAGCAATGGCTGTTTCGTCGCAGGACGATTCTATGCCCATGGTTATGTGCTTTCCGTCTTTCATATCATTGTCCTTCCGTCCGCGTCCTCTCCAAGGCGTGCCATGTTGTAGGCATCTTCTCCGTCCTGGTAGTAATTCCTGCGGACCCCGATTATTTTAAAGAAAAATCTCTTGTAAAGTTCTATGGCTGCGGTGTTGGAGACCCTTACCTCCAGGTAGATCTCCTCTATTTCCGCCTGGCTCCAGCTCCCGCAAAGGAGCTTAGGCATAGCTGCGGCCAGTCCGTTTCTTCTGAACTGAGGCAGCACAGCAATGCTTCCCACCTGGCATTCAAAGGGCGGTATCAACCACGCTATCAGGTAGCCGGCTATGCGCCCCTTTCCGCCCTCCGAAGGCTCCCTTACGACAACAAAGAGCGCGTCCGGGTTGGCAAGCTCTTCCGAAAGCATCTTGCGGCTCCAGGGCTCGCTTGGAAAGCACACGGCTTCCACTTTTTCCAGCTCGTCCAGATCCTCTTCCGCGGCGTTTTCTATTACAAAGCCGGATGGTGTCAGTATCCGGATCTGCTCTGTCATTGCTTTTCCTTCTTTCTGTCCGGCTCGGCGGCTCTGAGGTAGTTTGGCTGGGCGGTGTAGCAGTCCTTTAGCTTTCCTTCCGCAAAGAGCTTTGCGGCAAGCCGTGCCACGTTCTCCGCGCTCTGAAAGTAGTACTCGTCCTCTGCAAACCGGACTTCCACATTAACGCCTTCTCCGCAGCAGGTACCGGAAAGGACTTCTTCTATGCGCTCCTCGAACCTGCGGCTGCCGTCCCCGAAGAACAGCAGAGTATCGCCGTCCCAGGCCGCATCCTGAAGCTTCTCCAGGTACTCATCCAGGGCGTAGGCGCCTTCCGGGATGAGGGTGCGGACTTCCGGTTCCTTGCCTTCCATGGGCACGCAGCATATCTC
>JAZQIH010000095.1:0-3183 GCA_045541015.1 Anaerovoracaceae bacterium
GAGAGATATTTTGTCTTCCTAAGACCGCTTGGCCTTCCGACTTGTCCCCAATTTACATTTCATCGTCTGGTTATTTTATATAGTTCTTCTGCTGCCAGTCTGGTCTTGGCAACTACGTCTCCGCCTTCCTTGGGGAAGCAGTAGTAGAGCATCTTTGTATTTCCAATGCATATCATGTCCCCGATCTCGTACCAGAAATAATCCGAGTAGAGGCTGTATGAGGCCTGTGGCTTCTGGCTGTAGTCCAGAGCTCCATCGCAGCCGGTAAGGTGGAAACCGTCTTTTGTGTGCACCAGCCGGCCTTCGCCCACGTTGTAGAGACATTTGGTGTCTTTTAGCACGCTTATCTTAACGGGTATGTCCAGTTTGTAGGTGCCGTCCTCCAGCTCTTTTCTTACGCATTCTCGCTCCCAGGCGTACCAGTCAGGCACGTGGTCGAAGATGTCTTCCCCATCTGTGGCTCTCAGGTAGCCGGTCTCTGTGAGCTCCCAGGTCTTTCCGCACGCTTTGCAAGTGATCTCTGTGCGTTTTCCCTCCATGCAGCCTTCTTTACCGCAGGCCGGGCACTTGTAGAGCACCCTGTTGAGGTCCGCGGCGCGCCAGGGCTCGTCTATCACCAGCTCGTTTTCCTGCTGCCAGTGCCAGTTGTCGAAAGTGAACTGCTCTTTGAGTATGGCGTTCAGCTCATCCGGGCTCTTTTCAGCTATGTCCTGAGCCGAAAGCAGGTAATTCATATGGGCGGAGACCTTCACCTTGCGCAGCCTCAGGCCGTTGTAGAGCGGGTCTCTTGTAAAAGCGCCTTCAGTCTTTATCATCACCACCGGAAGCTTCAGCAGCTTAAGGCACTTGCCCAGAGTCTCCGGCAGGGGAGTTGCGGTGCCGTCAAAACTGTAGCTGGCCTCCGGATACATTAGTATCGAAGAGCCAAGCTCCCTGGACGCGTATATCATATCCCTTACAAGCACAGGGTCCGATACGAACTTGCTTGTAGGTATGCAGCCGAGGCGGCGCATAAGCCCTTCCTTTCCGACAAATCCGTCGGAGGTGCAGACCACGGAAAAAGGCCTTGGGTAGAGTATAGTAAACGCTATTTTCAGGTCTATAAAGCTGGAGTGGTTCATAAGGAACAGCGCCGGCTCTTTTTTGCCGAGCTTTTCCATTCCCGAACTTGTCCAGGTGAAGTTGGTGTCTTTGAGGTCCAGCCTGCTGAGGTTCTTTACCAGAAGGTGCAGGGCACGGCTCGGCCTCAGCGGCTTCTGATGCTTCTGCTCCGGGAGCTTAAGGACGTCTTCGTAGGAAAGGTCTTTGTTTTTTATCTTCATGTTTTCAGCCTCGCTGCCATCAGTGATGCTTATTATTTCAATGATAAAGCAATGCGTGCTGGCTTGCAATGGTATTGCCCGAAAAAGTCAGGCTGCGCAGCTTAAAATAATCCTTTACCTTTTGCCTCTTCAGGTATAGAATAGCTGGGCTAGGGCCGAAGGAGCCCCTTTTATTATGAAAAACAACACTCACGATCTTACACAGGGCGGCATAGTAAAGCGCCTTATAATGTTTTTCCTGCCTGTTGCGGCAGGTACCATAGTCCAGCAGCTCTACAACACCGTAGACGCAATAATAGTGGGCCGCTACGTAGGCACCACAGCTCTTGCAGCAGTAGGCGGCAGCACCACCCAGATAATAAACCTGCTTATAGGATTCTTTGTGGCTATGACCAGCGGAGCCTCCGTAATTGTTGCGCACTTCTACGGGGAGCGCAACGACAAAGGCGTGTCCAGGTCCTCCAACACAGGCATAGTTTTCTGCACCTTCGTAGGCCTGGCCTTAAGCGTAGTAGGGGAGATCTGCTCTCCTCTGTTCCTGCAGCTTATGGGAACGCCCGCCGAGACCATACCCCAGGCATCCGAGTACCTCCGCATATGCTTTGCGGCAACCACCTTCGTGCTGGTCTACAACATGGGCGCCGGCATACTCAGAGCCTCCGGGGATTCCCAGAGGCCGTTCTACTACCTGCTCAGCTGCTGCATTGCAAACATAGTGCTGGATTATGTATTCGTTGCCGTGCTTAACTGGGGCGTAAGCGGCGCAGCCATAGCCACAGCCATTTCCCAGATCATAAGCTGTGTCCTGGTGCTTATCCGCATGATCAGGACCACCGAGGCCTACAAGATATCCCGCAGCATGCTCAGGATAGACAAGCCTCTTCTTAAGCGCATGCTTGGCGTTGGCATTCCCTCCGGCCTTCAGAACACCATGTTCGGCTTTTCCAACGCAGTCATCCAGACAGGCGTTAACTCCCTGGGCACAACAGTTGTTGCCGCCTGGTCCCTTACAGGAAAGGTGGACGGCATATACTGGGCCCTCATCAACGCGGCGGGTACTGCTGTAATGAGCTTTGTTGGGCAGAACTACGGCGCAGGCCGCCTGGACCGGGTAAAGGACTGCGTAAGGAAGAGCATGATAATGTTCTCCGGCATGACTATAATAATAAGCACCCTGATAATGGTCCTTGCAAGGCCTGTACTTACGCTTTTCTCCGAAGACCAGCTCCTCCTGGACACCACCTGGGAGATGCTCTGGTATTTCGTTCCGTATTATTTTACCTGGACAGCTATCGATGTTATAAGCGGCACCCTCAAAGGCGCAGGCGATGCTGTAGTTCCTGTTGTCATCATGGGGCTTGGCATCTGCGCTTTCCGCATAGTCTGGGTACTTCTGATCTTCGGTGTCTGGTCTCACACGCTTAAGACTCTGGCGCTGAGCTATGTTGCTTCCTGGGTGGTGACGGATATCGCTCTTATCATACGCTACAGGCAGTGGTCCAATGCTCATAAGGAAGGCATAGATTACAGCTTCGGCAAGTAGCTGCTTCAGATGACTGTTTTGTATTCAGTCACTTTGTGCTATACTGTTATAAAAAGAAGCTAAAACAGGACCGCAGTATGGCAGCCGACAAGGAATTCAACAATCCCACACACGAATACCATGTAACAGAGGAATACTCTGTGCCTTCTGAGGTACAGCGGGAACCATCGGAGTACAACGCTGATACCTCGGTTTATGATGCCAAGATAGTGGAAGCGGTCAGGGAAAAAAAGAAGAAGACCCGCACCAAGACCATGATACTGCAGGTGGCGGCAGCCATGTCTGCAATAATCATAGCCAAGGACTCGTTCAGCATAG
>JAZQIH010000096.1:0-7453 GCA_045541015.1 Anaerovoracaceae bacterium
GCTTGGCCTCCGACTTCCCAGTATAACTCAAACCCACCAGCCCCCGCACACCTATAGGAAATACTTATGGACGCCAACTTCTACCGGTATTTTAAAGCCGCCGCAGACATGCGCAGCTTCTCCAAAGCAGCCGAACTGCTCTTCGTATCCCAGCCGTCCCTCAGCCAGGCCATCAAAAAGATAGAAGCCGAGGAAGGCGTCGCCCTGTTCAAGCGCACCGCCAGCGGCATTGTCCTCACCGAAGCCGGCAAGCACTACTACCAGATGGCATCGCAGATCCTCAAGCTGCAGGAACAATTCCGCGAATCCGTATCCGCGTACTCCACCCTGCAGAGCGGCTCACTCAACGTAGCCACCACCGCGCCCCTGATGACCGCAATATCCTACTACCTGCTGCCCAGCTTCCTCACCAAATACCCCGACGTCCACATAGACCTGGGCAACTCAAACACCAAAGAACTCAAGGAGCAGCTGCTCAGCGGCAAGCTGGACTTTGCCATCTTCCACACAGTCCCCGGCGAAAGCATATCGCCCGCCCTGGAGACCAACATCCTGGCAACCACGCCCTTCCTGATAGTCGCGCAAAAAGACAGCGGCCTGATGGACCGCGCCTACACCATCCCCGGGCACCCTCACCCCTTCCTGGACCCTAAAGAGCTGAAGGACAGCCAGTGGATACTCACCAAGGAAGGCCAGCGCTCCACCCACATAACCCGCAACGTCTTCCAGAAAGCCAAGCTCGTAGACGTGCAGCCCAGATACGTCTTCTCCTCCCACATAGGCGCAGCCGCACTCGCCGCAGCCGGCCTTGGCGTAGCCATACTCCCGGCAGAATATATCATGCCCCGCGTAAATCCCTCCAACGCAGACATCTTCTGCCTGCCGCCGGACTACGACGCCGCCTGGAACATAGTCATCGCAAAAAACAAAGGAACAGCCCCCACGAATCTGACCACCACATTCGAAGAAGCTGTTTCCGAGTCTATAAAAGATTACTGCGCCGCCATCAGCGACTATATTACACAGGCCTGACCCACCCGGCCGCTGCCTGCTCCGCTGATCTACTCCAGTATCGTGATCCTTCCTTCAACATGCGCGTCCAGACCATCGTTGGTGGAGAAATACTCCTCTATTATGTTGTTGACAGACGTTGCCACAACGCGCGGCTTCATGTTCTTTTTAACCTCTTCCAGCGGAACGCCCAGGAATTCGTCAAAATTGTTAAAGTGGAACTTCTGCAGACCTATCTTTATCCTCATGTCGTCCGTAACGTCTTCCCCGCGGAACTTCAGCTCCTCTATGGTGTGCGTGGACTTGCGGTACACTATGCGCACGCCCTTGGAGAACTGGTAGAACTCGGTCTCGCCGGCCCAGGCCTCGTCCCTCATAAGGTGCTGCACCATGCGGCGGAACTGCGCGCCGGTAAGTTCCACCATATGCAGAGTGTCGTCGAACGGAGTGTTCTCCACCATGTCCTGGTACTCTATAACAGGCCCCAGCTCCTTTTTGCGTATGCTGCCAGAGCCGAACATCATAACATCAAAGCTTGCCTCCCACGCCATGCAGTCCGCGTAGAGGTTGCCCATCTCTGTTTCTTGTTCGCGGGACGGGTGAGTTAGCTTTCTGGCCCAGCGGGTAACCACCCTCTTGTACTTGCTGTCCGTCTGGGTGCGGTAGCTGTCCAGCAGCTCTTCCATAACTTCGTCCTTGGGCGCGGTGTCCTCGTTGATGGGCACGCACTTCCACTTAAACTCTTCTATGGTCTTGCTGTCCTGATCGTACTGTATGTCTATCTGGCCTATGATTCCGGTGCCGGTGCCGGCCTGCATTATAGGTATGCCGTTAACGATCTCCGGCTTTTCCATAAAGGTGTGCGAATGCCCGCCGATTATCATGTTTACGCCCCAGTCCGGGTCCAGCATCTGGGCAAGTTTAATGTCGCTTTCGAGCCCTATGTGCGTAAGCAGGACTGTCATATCCGTGCGCACAGTGCGGTAATTATCGCAAATTATGCCTACTTCCTTGGCCGCCGCCTCCAGATCTATAAACGAGCCGATTATTTTTTCGTTCTTGGTGGAGGCAAGCACCTCGTCCGTAAGTATCCCTATAAACAGTATCTTCATACCGCCGACTTCCAGGTTTATGTACGGCGTAAAGACCCTGGCATTGTTCATGGTTATAAACAGGTTAGCGTTTACTATAGGGAACTTGGCGCATTTTTCCAGAAACAGCAGATGCGCAAAGCCGTAGTCCACCTCGTGGTTGCCCACGGTGGCAACATCCGGGCGCAGAGTGTTCATAAGGTCTATCGTGGACAGCCCCTGATATTCGGAGTCTATGACCGAACCGCGGAACATGTCTCCTGCCATGGCATAGATAACGTTCTGTTTTTCGCTGCGGACCTTTCTTACATAGCCGCTGAGCCTGGGCAGACCGCCGGTCTGCTTGCCGTCTACTTCCTTGGGAAGAAAATCTCCGTGAAGATCGTTGGAATGGAGTATCGTTAGTTTCTTGATCCCGTCTGCCATTATTGTATCCTCCTTACTTGCCTCCAGGTAACTCTATCTTTCCTTCAGCCTGATCTTGACCGTACCGTCATCTGTTACGGCCAGGCGTATATTCTTAAGATACTGAGCAAAGAACTGGTTCTTCTCGCTCTCGGTCATGTCCAGGCGCATCTCCTTAAGCGCGCCGGTAAACAGCTCCCTTATATTGAAATCCCTGTCTTTAAGCTGCCCGGAAAGGTAGCGGATCAGGATGTCCTTCTTGATCTTATCGGTCTCCGCGCCGGAGTAGAAATCGTCCAGGTAGCAGTAGAATATCCCGGACTCCTCCAGCACGTTCTTAAGGTCCGGCCCGCACTTAAGATGCTCCACCATTACCAGGAACCTGGCCCTCCTGAGGCGACGGATAAGCGTCCAGAAATCCGAATCCGACGACAGCAGCACAAACGAATCCACATTGTTCTCGTAGAACTCCTCGAACGTGCACGCGATCAGCTCCCCGTCCACAACGGATTTGTCGCTCTTTACACGCTTTGTCATAAGATGCTCCACCGGGATAGGCGTATAGTTGGCAAGCTCCGGCCAGCCTATGCTGGTGTGGATATCGTCAACAAGGATGATCTTATTGATCTTGTCCAGATGATCGTCCCATTCCAGGCTTCTGAGCATGGAGATGAGGTTGTATACATCGGAGTTTTCGCAGTCCACGATGATATCGATCTTGGCGCCCTTGTCCAGAAAATCGTAGATGTTGCTCTTTACATATTCGCTGACATCCATCACTTTGGACACGTCTGTAAAGGAGTCCTCGTTCCATTCGTACAGGAGCGACACGAACTTCCTGTCGTTCTGCAGGATGTTTCCGTTCGGCCTGGCAGGGATGTTCATGTAGATCTTGAAAGGATACATCTCCAGATGCTCGTAGTAGACCTTGGCAGCGGCGGTAGCCCCCGCGGCGTTAAGGCCGTCCGGCATGATAAAAATGTCCTTCAGGTACTCCCACTTGAGCCAGGTAGGGAACAGAGCCTTGCAGTTGTTGATCCTGTCAGATATCAGCTTGTTGATCTCCACGATAGCCTGGACAGGGTAAGCCCCGTCCTTTACAGAAAGGCGCACGCCGTCGTTGTACAGCCCCGTAAGCGCCTCCTGCGGAACGTACTCCTCCATAAGAAGCACATTCCTGCGGCCCGCCTTGATGGCCTTGTTTATCAGCTGGTATCCCCTCTCTATGGACGTCCGCAGCATGCAGAGGTTCCTGATGATCCTGGCGTTCTTGTTCCTGTCCATCTGGTTATAGATCTCTTTTTTATAGAGCTTGCCCTCGTCCGCAAAGTGATGCTCGCGCAGGCCTGCCAGGTAAGCCACCATCGACACTATAACGTACTTGTGGTCCTTAAGCGGTATATACGCCTGAGGGTCTTCGTTTTCATAATCATCAAGATAGATATTGTAATACTCTTCACTCATTACTGTTCTCCCTGATCAGCTGCAGCTTTTCCTCCCGGCTGAGCCTTTTTAAGTGCCACTCCCGGCTGAGCGCCTGAGTGCGGTCCTCAAAAGTCTCCCAGTAGACCAGCTCCACCGGCAGCCTGGACCTTGTGTATTTGGCACCCTTTCCGCTGTTATGCACCCTTACCCTGCGCTCCAGATCCGTGGTCCAGCCGCAGTAGAGCGACCCATCCGCGCAGCGCAGCAGATATACGTAGTTCATAGTTTTATCCCTTACCAGCCGCAGCCCGAGCAGACTGCGGCCTTTTATATGCCCCTCTGAGGCTCTGAGAGCCGATTTGCGAGACTTTTTCAGCACTTTTGACTCATTGATCATCCGCAGCATTTTCTGCGCTCAAAACGGCTATTTTTCCTCTAAGACATTAGATTAGTTAAACTTGATCTCGTACTCGAAATAGCTCATAGATTCTTTGTTAAGCAGTTCAACATAATGGCTCCAGGTCAATTTTCCAGACAGTGTTTGGAAAATTGGTCAGACAGTGTCTGACTTTTTGGATATGTAATATAGAGCTTACGCATATACACTAAAATTGATTTATTCCCGCTCTCTCTCCTTGCGCAGTTGCTGCTTGAGCTTCTGCCTTGTAGGGTGCTTTTTATCCTTGAAGACCACGCTCTTGCGCGACATAAGAACTCTATTCAGTTGTTCGTTGCGGTATTTGGTGGACATGATGCTCCTCTAGTTTCTTTGCTGTTGTATATTATAGCACATGTATTACTGCTAGCCCACCAAACCCGCAAACAAAAGCTATATGAATCTTATTGCTTTATTTCTCATCTCCCTTCAGCCACGAAACAGGAACGCCAAACTCATCGCTGATCCTCATAAGCATGCCGGACTGGGCAGGATAAAGACCACGCTCGATACCGGATATGTACGAACCTTTTCGGCCGATACGTTCTCCGAAGGCTTTCTGAGATAGTCTGAGCTCCAGACGGAGCTGCCTGATACGTTCTGATGTTGTCATTTCTACACTCTCCTTTCAATAAAAAACCCGAGCATTGGCTCGGGAAAAAATAGCCTCATATGGTTACAAATTACCACTGTGGTGTTCTTACTGGATGATGCGTGAATTAATATTTATTAATCTTTAGCATCTACACACTATAACTCTATGGTCTTTTAGTTTTCTGACATTAATTGATTAATATATTCGTCATTACAACCATATAATGGTCCGATAATCAATTCAATTTCAGAATCTGTATGGACGGCAGATTGTTGGCGTTCTCTATGTTGTTTATGTATCCGGCGCCTTGTCCAAGTGAGAGGCTCATTTCCCTGGCTGATATTGCTTTTGCGTTCCGAAGCTCGGAAAGCCTGCTGGCAAAGCCTTTATAAAGCTGGTCTGTTTCATCGTTCATGTCAGTATAATTATACGTTGCAGACCTGGCTGTTTTGTCCTGCCTGGCAGGATACTTCCGGTTTTTTAACTGGCTGGACCGGATGCGGTGTTTGGTGGTATTCAAAACAAAACCTCCTAATTGTTTTTCTGTGAGGAGGGCTGTAATTTTTACGAGTTCTTTCCTCTTCTGCAAAAAATAGAACAGCGGGCCTTGCGGCTCGCTGTTCTATTACCGGTTATTTATAATAAAAGCAGGGCAGCTCTAACTGCTTTTACTCGTGTATAAGCAAAAGCAGGGCAGCTCAACTGCTTTTATTCATGAGGGTGCGCCAGCAGGTAGTCTGTCAGGCCGGGGACAAAGAGGCTCTTGCGGCCAAGGCCCGGTGTCCTGAATATGTAGGCGGTGCCGTCGTAGTCGCTGTAATTCGGGAAGGCGGCTTTAAAGACAGCGTCCGAATACTCGTTGGCGGGCACTATGTAGTCTATCTTTTCGCCGTTCTCGCGTATGCCTACGGAAGCGTACATAAGGTCTACGCCGCGGGTCTTGAAGCCCTCGGGGAGGATGGCCTTCATCCTCGCGGACAGCTCTTTGGATGTAGGCTCGTCTATGGAGTTCAGGAGCCCTATGCCGAACTTGACCCCGCCGGCTTCGTACTCTTTGTAGTCCAGGAAGAGGATCTCCATGTCGGTCATGCCGTCGTAGGAGAGAGCTTCCTTGTGGAGGATCTCGTAGAGGGCGTCTACGTCGTCTATGCCTGCTATCTTGGCGAGCGCGGGGACGGCCTTTTTGTCGGCCTCGGTGACGGTGGACGCTGTAAGGTTGCTGGTGTCGGAGAGCACGGCGCCAAGGAGCAGAGTGGCGGTCTGCTTGTCTATCTGCTGGCCGTAGTTAAGGTAGCTGAGCCATATGATGGTGGCGGTGGCGCCTATGGGCCTGGCATCGTAGAGGACCTGCTGGCCTGTGGTGACGCTGCCTATGCCGTGGTGGTCTATGATGCCTACTATGTTAGCGTCCTGAAGGCCGGCTGTGGCCTGGAGGTATTCGCTGTGGTCCACCAGGAAGATGTTTTTGCCGGAGGCGTCTTCCAGGACGGGCGGGGCATCTGCGCCGGCAAGCTTGAGTATGTATTTGGATTCGTTGTTGGGGGCGCCGTTGGCTGCGGGCTGGGCGCTGAAGCCGAGCTGCTGCAGGAGCCTGGCGTAGGCTATGGCGCTGCAGATGGTGTCGGAATCCGGGCTCTTGTGGCCTATTACGTAGATGGGGCCGTCTGTCAGCTGCAGCTTGGCTATGCTCTGGCGGTTGAGCGCCTGGATGTCCAGAAGCTCCTGCCTGGCGGCCATGGCCTGGGAGGCGCCCTGGGCCTCGCCCTGTGCGGTGCCTTCGGTTATGCCCCGGGCCTCGCCGATGCAGAAGCCGGCGCCCGCTGCGATGCAGATGGCCAGCACTATCGCTATTATTTTAATTGCGTTTTTATTCATGTTAACTCCTTTGGTTATAGGGGACGGTTCTCCTTAACCGTTATAGGGGACGGTTCTTGGGTCCACGCAGCAGCGGCTACTTGCCGATGCTGAACTTGAAATCTCCGTTGGTGCAGCTGCCGTCGGTCTCCACAATAATGTAGACCGTGCCGGATTCGATGTAGCCTCCGTGGGAGTCGAGCTGCTGGCCGCCTTCGATAGAGAACAGCTCCAGCTTGCTGCCGTGCGAATCGTAGTAGACGGTGGCGTGGCCGGACTCCAGGCTGGCGCTGTATGTGATGTCGCCCTCGGCGGAGCTGCTGAGCCGGAAGACCATGCGGCCCTTGAAGCTGAGGAAGCTCATGAAGGCGGACTTGGCGCTGTTGGAGTGCACGAAGCCCACGGCGCTGTAGCTGTTGACGTACTTTCCGCAGGCCGGGAGGGCCAGGAGGAGCAGTAGTATCAGACATATTGAGAGTGCTTTTTTCATAAGGCCTCCTGTAAACTTGGGGTTATAGGGGACGGTTCTCCTTAACGGTTATAGGGGACGGTTCTCCTTAACGGTTATAGGGGACGGTTCTCCTTAACGGTTATAGGGGACGGTTCTCCTTAACGGTTATAGGGGACGGGTCTTGG
>JAZQIH010000097.1:0-1726 GCA_045541015.1 Anaerovoracaceae bacterium
CCCGCATAGAGCACCACGCCAACGACCTGTCCTGGAGAGAACGCTGCAAGGTCATCTACGCGGAGGTCAAGGACGACGGCCGCGTGGACTACGACAACCTTGAAAAGATGCTCAAGGAGAACGAAGGCAAGGTAAAGTACGTTACCATAACAGCCGCGTCTAACGTTACCGGCTACGTTACCGATGTTCACAGAGTGGCTAAGATGGCTCACGAGCACGGCGCCATGATCATAGTGGACGGAGCCCAGATAGTTGCCCACAGGGAGTTCTCCATGAAGGGCGCCACCCCGGAGGAAGATATAGACTTCTTCGTATTCTCCGCTCACAAGATGTACTCTCCGTACGGCGGAGGCGCTGTGGTAGGCCGCTTTGAGATACTCAACAAGCACCTGCCCACCTTCTACGGCGGCGGCATAGTAAAGCTCGTTACGGACTACACCGTAAAGTACAAGAACGCTCCGGATTCCTACGAGGCAGGTTCTCCGAACTACGCAGGCGTAGTTGGCATGGCAAGGGCTATGGAGGTCCTCAAGGAGGTCGGTTTTGATGCCATCTCCGCCCACGAGAAGGTCCTCAACCGCAGGCTCATAGACGGTCTCAAGAAGCTGCCCGGCATCATCATCTACGGCGATTCAGAGAACATAGACGACCGCGTAGGCGTTGTTACCTTCAACTTCGAGGACATCAACTCCTTCGTTATAGCTCAGAAGCTTGCGGACCGCGGCGGCGTTGCAACAAGGCGCGGCGCATTCTGCGCTCACCCGTACGTGTGGCGCATGATGGGCATCTCCGACGAGCAGGCCAAGACCTATGAGAACTGCATAGACATGAACACCCCGGGTATGATACGCGTAAGCTTCGGTATCTACAACACGGAGGCAGAAGTGGACCAGTTCCTTAAGATCTTAGAGAGCGTTCTGGACAGCGCCAGAGTGGACACTCAGAAGAACGAGCTGGCTATACCGGCATACTGATACAAAAGCGCAATAAAAAAGCAGGGCACATAAGCGGCCCTGCTTTTAGTTTGTGCAGTTTTTCTATTTTTCCTTGCCCTGCCACACTACTACCTGCGGGAACGGGATCTCTATGCCGCCTGCATCCAGCGCCAGCTTCAGCTCGCGGTTGAGTATCCTGCGGGCGTTGTAGATGTTGGACTCGTGGACATCCGCAATTACCTTGAGGTCCACGGAGGACTCGCTCAGGTCTTCCACGCCCATGTACTTGGGCCTTATCGGGAACATCTCCGGATACTTGCCCGGCAGGGTGTCCAGCATGTCGTTGATGACCTTCTCCGCCCTGATCAGATCCGCGCCGTAGGCGATGCTTACTATGGACACCGCCACGGAGGAAACGTCCGACAGGTTGGTGAGCACGCGTATGTCGGAGTTGTTCATTATCCTTATGTTGCCGCCCACGTCTGCTATCTGCGTGGAGACTATGCCTATGGAGCGAACCGTTCCGCGGAAGCCGTCCACGCTGATGATGTCGCCCACGTAGAAGCGGCCTTCAAACAGTATGAATATGCCCGCGAAGATGTCCTCTATCAGGGACTGAGCGCCGAAGCCTATTATCAGGGCCAAGATGCCAAGGCCGGCTATAACTGTAAGCACGTCTGCACCCAGGATGTTGAGGCCGAATATTATCGCGAAGATCACCACTGCGTAGCGGATCACGTTGCAGACCATGCCTTTGAGCGTTTCGCCGCGGCGGGTCTTGGTCTTGAGCA
>JAZQIH010000098.1:0-10904 GCA_045541015.1 Anaerovoracaceae bacterium
GTCTTCGTCGCCCATCATGATCATGTTGAAGCGCGACCCCATAACAGTGAATATCACCAGGCCCGCCAGCACAAGAGTTGCCGGGATGACCAGGGTCTTCCACTGGGCTGCGGATATGGCGCCCATCTGCCAGTTGTAGACAGCGGAGATGCTCTCCGGGCTTTTGGCCATGAACACCAGATAGCTGGTTATGGCGCTCATAACGGCGTTAACGGCGGTTCCTGCCAGCAGCAGAGTTACCGGCTGCAGCTTGCCGCCGCCGGCCCGCTTTGCCAGGAAATACACCACAAAGGCGGAAAACAGAGCTCCCACAAAGGCGAATGTGGTGGTCTGGTACTGGCTCTCGATCAGCGTTATGGGGGCCAGCAGGGCTATTGCCGCTCCGGCCGAAGCGCCCGAAGACACGCCCAGAACGTAGGGGTCTGCTATGGGGTTCAGGACCAGAGCCTGCATTGCGCAGCCGCAAATGGAAAGGCCCGCGCCGACCAGCAGGGCAAACAGAGTCCTGGGCATCCTTATAAGCCAGACTATCCTGAAAGTAATGCTCTCGAACTCCCCGGCGTTTATGCGCGCATCGCCGTTAAAGATGTGGTCTATCAGGATAGAATACACTTCCTTAAGCGATATCTGGGTGGAGCCTATGCCAACGGTATAGAGCAGCGAAAACACCAGCAGAGCAGCAAGGATAACATATAAAATTATGTGCCATATCCTTTTGTTCATGGTCTTTATGCTTTTTTACTTGAAGAGATCCGGGTAGAAGTACTTGGCCATCTTTTCGCAGGCGTTTGCGGCACGGATGTCCTGCATTACCTCAACAAGAGGAATTACAAGGAACTTGTCGTTCTTTACTGCCGGTATGTCTGCGCAGGCGGGGTTGCTCTTGATCTTGTTGATCTTTTCTTCCACAGTCTGTTTGCCGTAGTCGTTGATGATTATGATGTCCGGGTTGGCCTTTACGAGGGTCTCCACGCCGGTCATGAACCAGCGGCTGTCTGCCATCTTTCTGGTGGTGTTGATGCCGCCTGCAAGCTCTATGAGGTTGCTCTCAAGTCCTGCAGCTGTGGTGTAGATCTGGTCTTCCTTGAACATGTCGTAGACGAATACCTTGGGCTTGTCTGCGTCCTTTACGTTCTTTACCTTAGCGTTGGTGGCCGCAATGGAGTCCTGCATCCTCTTGATGAGAGCCTCTGCCCTGTCTTCTACCTTGAAGATCTTTCCGAGATTTCTGATATCTGTGTAGATGTCTTCTACGGTCTCGTCGGAAACGATGGTGCCGGTAATGGTAAGGCAGTTGATGCCTTCATTTGCGAACTGTTCGTAGGTTCCCCAGGAGGTGTCCTTGAAAGCGCTTACCTGGCCTATGATAAGGTCGCAGCCTGTTGCTACAGCGTTCTCGTTGGTGTTCTTGATCTCGGGGAATTTCTTGAACTCTTCTGCAAGCTCCGGAAGAGGAACTTCAGCCGGGTTGGTGGAGATGTTCTTGCCTACGATCTTGTCCGTAAGGCCGAGCATTACCATGTTCTCTGCGGAATACAGGTGGCAGCAGAGGACTTTTTCCGGCATCTTTGTGAAGGTCACGGTGCGGTCGCCGTTCTGGATGGTGACTGTGCCGTAATCGCCGGCGGGTGCCACGTTGTTAGCGGGTGTGGTGTTGTTTGCGGGCGTCTTTCCGCATGCAGCAAACATGCCAAGGAGCATTGCGCAAGCAAGCACCAGAGATAAGATCTTTTTGAGTTTCATGTTCTTTTTACTCTCCTTTCAACATGCTCCTGAAAAAAATAAACCGCTTTCGGAGGTTTGAAAGCGGTCCTTCTGTGCCATATGTGGGCATTGTGCGCACATTAAAAATTGAGGCATCAGACGAGCTACTTTCTCAGGAAGATACTCATCGTTCCGTTTAAGCAGGTTTCCTGGCTTCAGCCTGCGGGTGCGGCGCGCCTTCTCGCTTGTGGCAATGGCATTGTGCGCCGGCCCTGTCTGTTACAGTGACCTGATCGCCCGGGATTTGCACCCGGTTCCCTATTATCTCCACTAAGTGGAGCACTTAAACAGTTAGCGTTTTGGATTATATCACGAATAGAATTATCTATCAACATGAGCCGAAGGAGGGCTAGGTGTTTTGGGCTACACGGCTGCGTCCGAATTTGATATAATACGGGCAGAAGATATTCGTTTCAGTACAAGGAGATGTTCGATCATGAAGACAAAAGGCATTAAGCTCCGCTGGCTCTACGAGACCTGCTACGAGATAGTCATGCCGAACGGCACCGTCATCCTGACGGATCCGGACCTTACGCTGCACGGGCTGGATGTGGCGGCAAAGGACATAGAGCGCGTGGACTACATTTTAGTTACACATACTCACTACGACCACACCTCGGATATTGGCTACCTGGTGGAGAAGTCCGGCTGCAAGCTGCTGGTTGGGGAGCTGTCTGCGCAGGATCTGTGCAGGTGCTTCAACCTGCCGTACAGCTGCGTCTACCCGGTGGGTGCGGACGAGACTTTCGAGTTCCCGGATGTTACTTTCCACTGCTTCAGGGGCAAGCACACCGCACCGCCGCCAGACCCCAAGCGCGGCAGGCCGGAGTCCGCTTACCTTACAACGGTCAACCGCTTCGGCTTCGAGGGCCACGGCAACAGCGACCAGTACGGCTGGCTGGAGTTCTTTGATTATGTGATCATGGCGCCCAACAACCAGACCATTATGATCTGCGGCGGCATCCCGGCCTTTGCGAAGGCTCAGGAGGTTGCAAAGCGCTACAGGCCGGACGTGCTTATAAGGCAGCTGGGCGGCCTGCCCGACCCTGTAAGCTACGCAGAGTGGGTGGATAAGACCGGCGCACGCATAGTGTTCCCAAGCCATCACGAGAACATAGAGCGCAAGTTCGGAAAGCCTGCGGCAGAGGTGGCGGTGGACGTCAACAAGGCCCTTTGCGACATGGGCAGCCTGTCCGTATTCGTGGATCCCAAGCAGTTTGCCTGGTACGAGATCTGCACTCAAATAGACCTGCTCTAGCAGGCATCAGGGGGACGGTTCTTCCGATGCCGAAGAAACGCCCGGGAACACAAAAGGATGGTTCCAAATGACTGAGAAAACAGAAGAAAAAGCCTTCAGCGGACTGAGATCTTTTGCCGTGGGCGGCGTGCAGGGCAAGCCCAGGGTCTATTTCACCTGCCATCCGGACGATATGGAAAAGCAGGGCTGGCGCCTGATAAAGAACCTTGTGAACGCTGCGGACTGCGCCGTCTACTACACGGAAGACATGGCAGAAGAGATCCCGGCAGATGTTTACGAGCTGGACATACTCCGCATGAACCTTCTGGCTATACCGGTCACGAAGACCCTGCTCACTCAGCCGAGCCGTGCTATGGACAAGGACTTTGCCTTTGCAAGGGAGCATCATATTCCTGTGCTGCCGGTCATGACCGAGCCGGACCTTTACGGTATCTACAGCAGGCCGGACAAGTTCGGCGCGCTGCAGAGCCTGGACGTCAGCAGCAAGGACGATACGGCAGTTCCGCTGGGCGAAAAGCTCCAAAAATATCTGGAAGACGTGCTTATCGACAGCGATACCGCGGACCGCGTAAGGGACGCGTTCAGATCGTACATATTCCTCAGCTACAGGAAGAAGGACAGGGCCCTTGCAAACGAGCTGATAAGGCTCATACATTCCGACGAAAAGAACCGGGACGTTGCCATCTGGTACGATGAGTATCTGTCGCTTGGCGAGGATTTCAGCGAGAACATAGAAAAGGCGCTGGACAAGAGCGATCTTTTTGCGCTCATGGTAACGCCTAATATTACGGAAGCGGGAAACTACGTCGTCACCCACGAGTATCCCATGGCAAAGCGGGCCGGAAAGCCGGTGCTGCCTGCAGAGGTAAAGGATACGGACCGCGCGGAGCTTCAGAAGTGCTTTGAGGCCATGCCTCAGATCGTGGACGGCCGGGATGCCAAGGCCTTAAGCGAGGGGATCGCGCAGGTGCTTGGAACGGGCGCGGAGGACGCTGCGGACGACGATCCGGAGCACCTCTATCTTATCGGCCTGGCGTATTCAGACGGAATAGACACTGAGGTGGACCGCAAGCGTGGCACGGAGCTGATAGCGCGTGCTGCCCAGGCCGGTTATTACGAAGCCGAAAAGCGCATGCGCAACATGTACTACAATGCCAACGGCGTGCAAAGGGACTACGCCAAGGCTGCATACTGGGGCGAAAAATACATGGAAAGCTGCAGGCAGAGGCTTGGCGAAAAGGACCCGGAGTACCTTAAGGCGCTCACGATACTGGGTGTCTGCCTGAATGCCGCCGGGGACTACAGGCGCTGCTTCGAGATAAGAAAACAGGCCGCCGAGGCGGCGGAAAACATACTTGGGCCGATGGATCCCGAGACTCTCACGGCGCAAAGCAACCTGGCTCTTACAAGCTCTGAGCTTGGGCATCACGAACAAGCCGTGCAGCTGGCTAAAAAGGTATATGATGCGCGCCTGCAGCTGCTTGGGGAAAAGCATAAGGACACTCTCACTTCCCTGGGTGTCTGGGCATCTGCCTTAAAAGAACAGGGCAAGCCGGCAGAGGCTGCTGAACTGTTCAAAAAGCAGTGGGAGGGCAGGCAGGAACTTTTCGGGGAAGATCACAGAGACACTCTAAACGCTAAGGTAAACTTTGCGGTGGCGCTCAAGGAGGCTGGCCATTATGAGCCTGCGGAGCGGTTGCTTACCGAGGCCTCCGATGCTTATATAAGGCTCGATGGTCCCGAATACCCCTCATCCATGCGCTGCCTTTCGGAGCTGGCGCTCGTGAAAGAGGCCCGGGGAGACATACGCAAGGCTCTGGAGATAGAAAACAGGGCTTACGACCTGAAGCTGCGGTATCTTGGGGCGGAGCACCCGCAGACCCTTACGGCGCTTTCACATGTGGCTTCGCTGCGTTCAGATACGGGAGATATAAAAGGTGCGCTGGAGCTTTACGAGAAGATATTAGATATAGAAAAAAGGGTGCTGGGCCCTGACCAGCGCAGCACGCTTGCGTCCATGAACAATTACGCGCTTATCCTTGCTGATCATGGGAACCGGAAAAAAGCCGCGGAAGTGCAGCAGGAGGTCGTGGACGCGTGCGCCCGCAGGTTTGGACCGGAGCATCCGGACACGCTTTCCGCAATGAGCACCATGGCCGGCATTTACAGCGATCTTCAGGACTACAGCAAGGCTGCCGAGATCGCGGAAAAGGTGCTGGATGCCCGCAGGAGGACGCTCGGGGAAGAGCATCCGAGTACACTTACCACGCTTGGAAATCTGGCCTTTTATTACGGAAAGCTGGGCAATAACAAGCGCTCCGTGGAGCTCAAGGAGGCTGCTTTCCAGGGCACAAAGAAGAGGCTTGGGCCGGAGCATCCCACTACGCTTACGCAGATGAGCAATCTGGCTTTCGGCTACGCAAAACTGGGAGATCATCAGAAGGCCGTGGATCTGCAGACCAAGGCCTACCAGCTGTACAGCAAGGTATACGGGCCGGAGCACAGCAAGACTTTAAGGCAGCTGAGCCAGGTGGCGATATATTACAACAAGCTGAAGGATTACAAGACCGCGGAGCTGCTTTCGCGCGAGATCTATAAGATCCAGTGCCGCACCCTGGGAGAGATGCACAGGGAGACGCTCACGACTCTCTATAACATTGGGTTCCTGCTCGGCCAGCAGGGCAAAAGGCTCAAGGCCCACAAGGTGATGCAGGACGTCTATGACAGCTGCCGCCGGGCCTTCGGCGAAAACGACCCCGATACTGTTGCGGCCAAAAAACAAGCCGACAAACTCAAACTCTGGTAACCTTAGACCCGACCCCCCGGCCCCCTGATGCGCTGATGCGGCGCGGAGTGCCAAAGTGCCAAGGGGGTTTATTTTTTCGCAAAAAGAGTGTATTATTGTTATTTAGGTGGATTATGCCCACCGCAATTTGTCGTACACAGATTTTTATAGATAAATTTGCCGTGCATAAAATTATACACAAATTTGCAGTGCACAGATCTTGATCATGCACAGCCCTGGGGGAAGGGACCGTAAAAGGATGGACAGAAACATTTCGACCAAGAAAGTAACAAAGGAAAAGCGCAGCGAGATCAGCAAAAAAGCCAACAGCTACTTTTTCGCCAAAGTAATCGTAAACGCTCTTCTGATAATAATAGGCGCGGTGGCAATATCGCTGTTCCTGCACCAGATGCAGAACAGAACGGCCCTGGCAAAGCAGCAGGCCAACAGCGAACAAGCCCTGGTAGAAGCAGTCGCAGCCCTCAGCAGCAACGAAGCCGACGCCCAGGAGCTCACCACCATGTTCCACGAAGGCAACCAGGACATGCTGGACGACCTCTACCAGCTGCTTATCAGGGGCAGCTTCTCCGACCTTACCGACGCGGACAGCAAGACCCGCTCCGAAGTCTTTGCGGACCTGGTCAAAAGGTCCGGCGTGGAGTATTTCTTCATCATGGGCCTGGACCGCAGCATGCTGGTGTCCCCCAACGAGGCGCTGGAGGGCGTGGACCTGGTCAAATACGGCCTGCTCACCGCGGATAACGCCACAAGGCTCATCAGCGGCACAAGGTCCACCTACGGCGAGATAACCCCGGCTGCAGAGCGCAACAGCTCCGGCTACTACTATTTCTATTCCACCAGGCTGGACTACAACGGCCAGATGGTGATCCTGGTGCTCGGCACAGACGCATCCGTCCTGGACGTGCAGATAGGCTCCCTTAAGGACCCGGCATCCGTGCTCAAGCGCGCAGCCGTGGGCAACGGCGGCTTCCTGTTCTCCGTGGACACGGACAGCGAGCGCTTCGTATACTTCAACAACGGCACAGAGGACCTCAGCGGCCGCAGCGCAACAGAAGCAGGCCTCTCCAGGGCAGCCTTCACGGACGGCTACACCGGCACCGAGACCATCAACGGCGTGCGCTACTTCTGCGTCTCCAAAGCCTACGGGGATGAGACCGTCATCTGCGCCGTAGCAGACACAGAGCAGATATTCATCAACGACAAATACGTCCTCTTCTGGTCCGTCACAGGCTTCATCCTGGTAATGATACTCTGCCTGGTCTACGCCATCATAGTCAGAAACGACTTTGTAAGGCACGCAGTAGACACCAAAAAGAAGATACTCAGGAAAAAGAGCAAGAACCCCATCATATTCGATGTCTCCATATTCACAAAAGTCTTCCCGCTGATGCTCCTGGGCGTGCTGCTGGTATTCTTCATATCCTTCTACTCCCAGACCTTGCTTGAGATAACCGAGGCCATAGACAAATCCGTCATCGCCCTGGACGAAGTAACCGGCAGGTACGAAGAGAGCCTGGAGACCCGCGATGTAATAACCGAATACTACGACAGCAGGTACCTGTCCAAGGCCAAGGTAATTGCCTACATACTGGAGGAAGACCCCTCCGTGCTTAACGAGCCCACGGACAAGTACTACACCGCCTACAACGAAGACGGCAGCAAGTACTACCTTACAGACGACGAAGGCAACCGCCTGAAGTCCGTCTCCAAGTCCCTCGGCCTGCAGGAGCTCTGCAGATCCAACGACCTTAAATCCATATTTATATTCAATACAGACGGAAACACCATAGCCACCAACACAGACACCTGGTACTTCAGGCTCAGCTTCAAGGAGAACGAGCAGTCCTACCCGTTCAGGGACGTCCTGGACGGCCGCAAGGAAAGCTTCGTGCAGGACCCCATGGTGAACGAGCTGGGCGAGGCCGCGCAGTACATTGGCGTGTCCTTCAACTACTACACCACCACCGTGGACGGAGAGACTAAGTTCGTGTCCAGAAGGGCCCACCTTGCGGACCCGGACGGCTCCACCATGCACCGCGCAATGCTGCAGATAGGCCTGGACGAGGAAGTCTCAAAGAAGCTCCTGGCGTCCACCGATGTAAGCTACATACTCTCCTCCGACGCCCTGGGCGGAGGCTTCATAGTGCTGTTCGACAACACCGAAGAGCACCGCTGCGTCTACTCCCCCAGAGAGGCCAGCATAGGCGCTACCGCAGCAGAGCTGGGCGTCTCCTCCAAGGCCTTTACCGGCGCGGACTACTACGGATTCATGAGGATCAACGGTACCGTGTACTTCCAGTACTTCAGGTACAACGACGGCTACTTTATAGCCACCGCGCTGCCCAAGAGCCAGATGTACACATCCAGGATGATAATATCCTCCATAACTGCTCTGGTATCCCTGCTCCTGATACTCTTCCTGTCCGGCACGGTAACCCTTACCTCCAAGGAAGAGGAGGTCCTCTACGCCACCATGAGCGACGACGAAGCCAAGAGGGGCCTGGATTCGGCAATATTCAATATAATACTGCCGTCCGGCAAGCGGGCGTCTACAGTCAAGGCGGCGGCCCGCTGGGACAACAGGTCCATACCCTGGAGCGAAAAGAGCCCCGAGCAAAAGCTCCTGGTGCTGTTCAGCGTGCTTGGCGGCCTTTTGATGCTCTACGTTATAGTAGCCATACTCGGAGTCAACCTGTTCTTCAACTCTGACTCCATAGTCAAATACATACTCAGCGGAGACTGGGACAGAGGCCCCAACGTGTTTGCGTACAGCGCCTGCTTTATGGTGCTGGTGTTCACCGCTGTAATAGTTTCGCTGTTCAAGATCCCCGTCAGGGTGCTGTCCTCCCTGGTGGGAGCCCGCGGCGAGACCATAGGCCACCTGCTGATCTCAGTAGTTAAGTACGGAGGCGCGATCGGCGCTCTGTTCTACTGCCTGTACCTGCTGGGCATAGACTCCAGCAGCCTGCTTGCATCCGCCGGACTTTTGTCCCTGGTCATAGGCCTTGGCGCACAGAGCCTCATCAAGGACATCCTGGCCGGAATATTCATAGTGTTCGAAGGCGAGTTCCGCGTGGGCGATATCGTTACCATAAGCGGCTACCGCGGCACAGTAATGGATATAGGGCTTCGCACCACCAAGATCATGGGCGTGGACGGAAACATCAAGATCTACAACAACAGCGAGATCTCCGGCGTCCTGAACATGACCAAGGAAGCTTCCGTTGCTATAAGCACCATAAGCGTGGAGTACGGACAGGATATAGATTACGTAGAGGCCGTGCTGAAGAGGGATCTGCCTGCTCTTAAGGAGAAGAATCCGCAGATACTGGACGGCCCCGTGTACAGAGGCGTGTCCACACTTGGAGAAAGCGGCGTGGAGCTGATAATAACCTGCACCTGCAACGAGGCGGACATCAAGGGCGTTGTAAGGTACATGAACAAGGAGATACTGCAGATATTCTACCGCAACGGTATAAACGTACCGTTCCCGAACGTGACGCTGTCCAACCTGGATCCAAATGGCCGCAAGACCATAAAGGACTTTCTTGCGGAGAGCGCAGACGTTCAGGAAGCCAAGGCGGAAGAGACTGCAAAAGCTGCAGCGGAAGAAAAGCCCGCAGAAGTAAAAGAAGAAACAGCGGATAACGAGGGGGAGACCAATGGAAATAACTAAAAAGACAGAAGACAAGACGCTTTGCATAGCTGTAGAGGGCAGGCTGGACACAGTCACATCCCCGCAGCTGGAGGCCGAACTGGACGCCATGCCGGAAGACATCCAGGAGCTGGTGTTCGACTTCGGAAAGCTGGACTATATCTCCTCGGCCGGACTCAGGGTAGTCCTTGTAGCTGATAAGCGCATGGCCGCCAGGGAAAACGGCAGCTTTAAGGTAAGGAACATGGGCGAGGTCGTAAAAGACGTGTTCGATGTTACCGGCTTCTCCGACATCATTACCATTGAATAGAGCGGGAGAACGATATGCCTGAAAAAAGTGTTAGGCAGATGTCCGCGCGGGAGCGCAGGCATTATTCGCTGGCAGCTAAGGTGTTCCGTTCCACCATACTGGGCGCGCTGATACTGGGGCTTGTGGCCCTGGTGATAGGCCTCGGCCTGTACAGCTTTGCCTTGCTGGAACAGTACATAAACGAGTCCTACAACATATGCAGAAGCTCGGCGCCCATACTTGCGGAGGTTATAGATGTTGCGCCGCTTTCGGACAAGGTGATGCAGGTCTACCACTCCATGTCCGATGAGGAGCGCAAAGACCCCTATTCGGATGAGTACCGGGCAAAGTTTGCGGAGCTGGAAGCCAGCCAGGAGGCGGAGACCGTGCGCAAGGTGCTGGCCCTGATGGCTGAAAACAGCGGGGTCAACGATATTTACCTTGGCATGTACGACGAAAAGACCGGCGCCCTGGTGTACATTGCGGACCCGGACCCGTCGCCCAAGACCGTGTGCCACACCGGAGAGTGGGAGCTGGTGGAAAAGGACGAGCTGGATGACTTCCTCAACTGGGACGGCACCGGCAAGCTCCACCACATCTCCAGGACGGAGCGCTACGGCTGGATATGCACGGGCGGCGTTCCTGTAAAGAACAGCGCCGGCAGGACGGTTGCCTTTGTGCTGGCGGATTCCACGCTTGCAGACCTTGCAGTTGCCATGCGCAGGTTCGTGCTCCAGTACTCCGTGGCCATAATAGCCGTTATGATAATCTATGGCGTGCTGCTGAGCAGGCACATGCAGAAGCACGTTGTAAAACCGATAAACGACATTGCAGAAGCTGCGGTGGATTACGTGCAGGACAAGAAGAGCGGAGCCTCGGCTACGGACCGCTTTGCGTCCCTGAACATCAAGACCGGAGACGAGATAGAGAACCTCAGCCTGGTGATGGCGGACATGGAAAGGGATCTTTCGGACTACGTGGAGGACCTGACCACCGCCACTGCGGAAAAGGAGCGCCTCAGCACGGAGCTGGAACTGGCGTCGCGCATACAGGCAGACATGCTGCCCGGCGTGTTCCCGCCTTTCCCGGACAGGAAGGAATTCGACATCTACGCCAGCATGACCCCGGCCAA
>JAZQIH010000099.1:0-3645 GCA_045541015.1 Anaerovoracaceae bacterium
GTTAAGGGCATGAGCATGCTGGATTCCGCCTCCGAAGGCGAAGAAGTACGCGTTATTCTGGACAGCACACCTTTCTACGGAGAGGGCGGCGGCCAGATAGGCGATACAGGCGTTATGGAAGCTGAGGGCAAGTTCTCCGCAGCTGTCACAAACACCACCAAGGTGAACGGCGTTTACGTGCACCACGTTTCAGTTACTAACGGAACTATAAGCGTTGGGGACGAGATCACCGTCTGCGTAGACGAAAAGCGCAGGCACGCAATTGCAAGGAACCACACAGCAACACACCTGCTGCAGAAGGCTCTGCGCATAGTCCTGGGAGACCACGTAGAGCAGGCAGGATCCCTTGTAACTGAGGACGGGCTCCGCTTCGACTTCACTCACTTTGAGGCAATCTCCAAGGAAGACCTCCAGGCTGTAGAAGACATTGTAAACAACGAGATACTCAAGTTTACAGCAGTCGATACCAAGGTTCTCCCGATAGAAGAAGCAAAGAAGCTCGGCGCTATGATGCTCTTCGGCGAAAAGTACGGAGATAACGTTAGAGTCGTTGATGTTCCCGGATTCTCCATGGAATTCTGCGGCGGCACACACGTTGCAAACATTGGCCAGATCGGCTCCGTAAGGATCACTTCTGAATCCGGCGTAGCTGCAGGCGTAAGGCGTATAGAAGCTATAACCGGTTCCATGGTGGGCTGCGAGCTTGCCAAAGAGCAAGATCTTATAGCACTCGTTGCAGAAGCTCTCAAGACAACTCCTGCAAACCTTCTTAAGAGGGCAGAGAACCTCGCAGAAGAGAACAAGGTCCTTAAGAAAGAGCTGGAAGAGCTCAAGAAGGCTGGCATGGATTCCGAGATGGATGATATGATAGCATCCGCTAAGACCTTCGGAGAGGCAAAGCTTGTTACCAAGACCTTCGAAGGAGCTTCCATAGACGATCTGCGCGGACTTTCCGACAGCATCAAGAAGGCTTACAAAGGCATAGTAATGGTATTTGCAAGCGTCAACGCACCTAAGGCAACACTTATGGTCTCCGTAACTGACGATCTTGTAGGCAAGGGCTACCATGCCGGCAACATGATCAAGGAGATCGCAAAGGCAGCCGGAGGCGGCGGAGGCGGAAAAGCAGACATGGCTCAGGCAGGTGCAAAAGATATTTCTAAACTTTCTGATGCATTTGCTGTTGCCGAAAAGCTCATGGCGCGTTAAAATATAGACATAAGGAGGAATGATCATGGATAGGAACACTATACTTTTTACCAACTCTGAAAAGAAAAAGGAACAGACCATAGAAGAGATCCTTACTCAGGTGTACGCTGCTCTGGAAGAAAAGGGCTACAACGCAGTGGATCAGATGGTCGGATACATACTTTCCGGAGATCCTTCCTACATCACCGGTCACAACAACGCGCGCAACCTTATCCGCAAAGTGGAAAGGGACGAGCTTGTTGAAGAACTGCTCAGGAAATATCTTAACAAGTAATGCGCTGCATTGGTCTGGATATAGGAGATAAAACAATAGGGGTGGCGGTAAGCGACCCCTTGTTTATATCTGCCCAAGGAATAACAACTATAGAACGCGTTGGCATCAAGAAGGATACCACCAAGGTGCTGGAATACGTAAAGCAGTACGAGGCTGATACCGTAGTTTCAGGACTTCCTCTTATGCTGGACGGATCCGACAGCCCCCAGACGGAAAAGGTCAGGGAGTTTGTTACCAGACTGGAAAACAAAGCCAGGAGCATGGGCTTTAAGCTTACATTCGTGTTCCAGGACGAGCGTTTTACCACAAAGATAGCCGAAAATGCAATGATAGACGCTGGCTTGCGCAGAGAAAAGCGCAAGGAGATCATAGACCGCCAGGCTGCTGTTATAATACTGCAGAGCTATCTGGATACTCACCGCCCAAGGTAGGTACTTTAATGAGTTCTTACAGGGCATATCATAAGGATCCGGGCAGAAAGAAACGGATCCGCTTTATACTGATACCTATACTGGCGCTGATAGCAATATTGGCGTTAGTTTTATTTAAAACGATTTACCTGGACAGGGCAGGCAAGATAGAAAAGGACGGCATCGTAATGGAGGGCCCGTACAGGGTGCTCCGCGTTGCAGACGGAGATACTTTTACCATTAAAAAGGACGGAAAAGAGGTAAAAGTAAGGCTTATAGGGGTGGATGCCCCGGAATCCGCTGCGCCGTCTTATTCGGGTAAGGAGAACACCAAAGAGGGCAAGATAGCCGCAGACTATCTTACAAAGCTTATTTCCGGCAAGAACGTCTACCTGGAATACGATCTGGACACTTACGATCAGTACGGAAGGCTGCTGGCCTACGTGTATCTGAGCGATCAGACCACCATGCTTCAGGAGCATCTATTGTCCGAGGGCTACGTGCATATTATGACATATCAGCCAAACGTCAAATATGTTGAACAGTTCCTGAAACTGGAGCAGCAGGCCAGGAAAGACGGCAAAGGCTTCTGGAAAGAATAAGTATACATAATATATTTACAGTAATTATGAAGAAACACGCTATAATCCCTATCTTCATACCGCATAAAGGCTGCCCGCATGCCTGCGTGTTCTGCAATCAGAACGCTATCACGTCCAGAACGGCAGATGTTACGCCGGAAGACGTAAGGCGCACCGCAGACGAGTGGCTCTCCACCTTGTCCAAAATGGACCTGGAGGAGATAGAACTTTCGTTTTTTGGCGGCAGTTTTACCGGAATTCCTATTGAGGAGCAGAGCGCTTTTCTTGCAGTTGCCAAGGAATACAAGGACGCCGGCAAGATAGACAAGATACATCTGTCCACAAGGCCGGATTACATAAACAAGGAGATCCTTGATAATCTCAAGCACTACGGCGCGGATGTTATAGAGCTTGGCGTGCAGTCCATGGACGACGATGTTTTAAGGCTGTCCGAAAGGGGCCACAGCCAGGAGGATGTCTACAGGGCCTGCGAGCTGATCAAGTCCTACGGTTGCTTCACCCTCGGTATACAGCTGATGATAGGCCTGCCCGGGGATTCTTACGATAAATGCATGGAGTCTGTCCGCAAGACCATAGAGATAGGTCCGGAAATAGCAAGGCTCTATCCAACGGTCATAATTACGCAGACCAAGTTGTACGATATGTTTAAAAATGGTTCCTACAAGCTGTTTTCTCAGGATGAGATGCTCAGGACCGTAACGGATATGTACAAGGCGCTTACCGTCGCAGGGATAAATGTTATAAGGGTAGGACTCAAGGCTAGCGCTCTCATAAACGATTCCGAAGAGAGCAGGGTGGCAGGGGATTCGTACCATCCGGCGTTCAGGCAGCTGGTGGAAGGGCGCATTGCAAGAGAAGAGCTGGAGGAGCTGCTTAGTAAAGAAGGGCTTTCTGAAACCAGCCGCTGCAGCTTGCGCATAAGTGCCGGCCCGGATAAGTTTTCGGCTGTTATAGGACACAAGGCGGAAAACAAGAAGTATTTCGAGGAAAAATACCCGCAGCTTCGGATCAGCTACCGCGAAAACAAGGACATTCCGGACGGCAGCATACTCCTGGAAAGGGTCTGAAATGAGCAGTATATGGATCTCGGACGGTTATACAGAAGATCTTAAGCAAGCTCTTGCCGAAGCTGGCTATGAAATTGCCCCTG
>JAZQIH010000100.1:0-9895 GCA_045541015.1 Anaerovoracaceae bacterium
TAAACATGGTATACGGCGTATCTTCCGCAGGAAAGAGGGTCATGACCTCCTCCTCCAGCCCCGGAATATCCCTTAAAGGCGAAGGGATCTCCTACCTTGCAGGAACAGACCTTCCCTGCGTTATCGTAAACGCGCAGCGCGGCGGCCCCGGCCTTGGCGGCATTCAACCCAGCCAGTCCGACTACTTCCAGGCCACACGCGGAGGCGGACACGGCGATTATCACATACTGGTGCTTGCTCCCTCTTCCGTTCAGGAAATGGCAGAGCTCACCATCAAGGCATTCGACCTTGCAGACCAGTACCTGATGCCAGCAATGATACTTGCAGACGGCACCACAGGCCAGATGATGGAGCCGGTATCCTTTGATTTCGAGATCAAAGAGCCCCCAGCCAAGCCCTGGGCAACCACAGGCACCAAGATGCAGAGGCCTCACAACATAGCAAACTCCCTCTACCTGGATCCGGAAAAGCTGGAGCGCATAAACATCGAGCGTTTCAAGAGATACGAGATCATCAAGGAAAAGGAACAGCTTGCTGAAGAATACCTTGTGGACGATGCAGAGATAGTAATAGCTGCTTTCGGCATTTCCGCCCGTATCGCCAAGAACGCTGTAGACGAAGCAAGAGCCCTTGGCATAAAGGCCGGACTCATAAGGCCTATAACACTCTGGCCCTTCCCGGACAAGGTGTTCAAGAAGGCCGCAGAGCACGCAAAGCGCTTCATAAGCGTAGAGCTTTCCATGGGACAGATGATAGAGGACGTAAAACTTGCCACAGAGTGCAAGGTTCCTGTATCCCTGTGCTACCGCGTTGGCGGAATGATCCCCACACCGGATCAGGTCCTGGAAGCTATAAAAGAAGCAGCAAAGGAGGTAAAGTGATATGGCAGTCGTATTCGACAGACCGCACGCACTTTTGGACGTGCCTTTCCACTACTGCCCGGGCTGCACTCACGGTATAGTGCACAGGCTCGTAGCAGAAGCCATAGATGAACTTGGAATAGAAGGCAAAACGGTAGGTATAGCACCTGTAGGATGCTCCGTAATGGCCTACGATTACTTTGGCTGCGATATGATAGAAGCAGCTCACGGACGCGCTCCAGCCGTTGCAACAGGCGTTAAGCGCTCCGATCCGGACAACCTGATAGTATTCACCTACCAGGGAGACGGAGACCTCGCTTCCATTGGTACAGCTGAAACTGTACACGCAGCAGCAAGAAACGAGAACATAACCGTAATATTCATAAACAACGCTATCTACGGAATGACAGGCGGCCAGATGGCTCCTACATCCCTGCCCGGCCAGGTCACCCAGACCTCCCCTTACGGCAGAGATCCCAAGGCCTGCGGCTATCCTGTAAAGATCTGCGAGATGCTTTCTGAGCTCGAAGGCCCCGAATATCTCGAAAGAGTTACCGTAAACAACGTCAAGAACGTCCGCAACGCCAAGAAGGCTATAAAGAAGGCATTCCAGAACCAGGTAGAAGGCAAAGGCTTCTCTCTTGTAGAGGTAGTAAGCTCCTGCCCCACCAACTGGGGAATGACTCCAAAGGACGCTCTTAAGTGGATAGACGACCACATGCTGCCCTACTACCCGCTTGGCGTGTACAAGGACAGATCGGCCGGCATAGACAAGTTCGCAAAGAAGGAGGACTAAGAGATGACCAGAAAATATCTTTTCGCCGGATTCGGCGGACAGGGCCTGCTCTTCTCCGGAAAGGTCCTTGCTTATAAAGGCCTCATAGAGGACAAGAACGTAAGCTGGCTGCCTTCCTACGGCCCGGAAATGCGCGGAGGCACAGCAAGCTGCGGCGTTACCATAAGCGATGACGCTATAGGCGCTCCTATCGTTCTCAACCCAGACGTACTGGTTGCCATGAACCTGCCCTCCCTGGACAAGTACGAAGGCAAAGTTACCAAAGGCGGCTACATCTTTGTTGACAGCACCCTCGTAGAGCGCAAAGTTCAAAGAGATGACGTAAATGTTTATTATGTTCCCGCAACCAAGCTTGCCAGCGATAACGGTTCTTCCACCCTTGCCAACATGGTACTGGTAGGAAAGCTCCTGGAAGTCCTTGGAGACTACAACGCGGAAACTGTTGATAAAGCCCTTGGGAAGTGCATTTCCGCAAGGCACGCAGACCTCCTCGACCTCAACCGCAAGATGATGGAGATCGGAAGGGATTATTGATCGGAGGAAGCAATGGATATCAAGATCACAAGAACTACCTGTCCTAAAGAAAAGCCGGAAGATTCCGTTCTCGGATTCGGAAAGTACTTTACAGACCACATGTTCATGATGGACTACACCCCTGACAAGGGCTGGCACGATGCAAGGATAGTCCCCTACGGACCGCTGACTCTCAGCCCTGCCTGCACAGCTCTGCATTACGGCTCCGAGATCTTCGAAGGCCTTAAGGCTTACAGAAGACCGGACGGCGGCATTCAGATGTTCCGACCCATAGAAAACGTGCGCCGCATGAACCGCTCCGCTGAAAGGCTCTGCCTGCCGCAGATCCCGGAAGACATGATGATGGAGGCCATGACCACTCTCGTAAAGATGGAAGCTGACTGGGTACCTCATTCCCCCAACACTTCCCTCTACATCCGTCCTTTCATGATAGGAAACGATGAGACTCTGGGCGTACACTCTGTCCACCACGCTACTTTCATTATCATCCTCTCCCCGGTAGGAAGCTACTACAAGGAAGGACTCAACCCGGTCAAGATCATGATCGAGGACCAGGACGTAAGAGCAGTCCGCGGCGGTACAGGCGAAGCCAAGTGCGGCGGAAACTACGCAGCATCCAACCGCGCAGGCGAGCGCGCAGAGCAGAAGGGTTACTCCCAGGTCCTGTGGCTTGACGGCGTAGAGCGCAAGTACATAGAAGAAGTCGGCGCCATGAACGTCCTCTTCCTTATAAACGGCGTAGTCGTAACACCGGAGCTGCGCGGATCCATACTGCCGGGCATCACCAGAAAGTCCATAATAGAGCTTCTTAAGAGCGAGGGCTACAAGGTAGAAGAGCGCCTTCTGTCCGTGGACGAGCTTGCTGAGGCAATGGCAAACGGAACTCTGGAAGAGGCCTTCGGAAGCGGCACAGCTGCAGTAGTCTCCCCCATCGGATCCCTTATCTACAAGGACAAGGAATACGTTGTAAACGGCGGCAAGATAGGAAAGCTCACCCAGCACCTCTACGATACCCTCACCTCCATCCAGTGGGGCAAGGCCGAAGACAAGTTCGGCTGGGTCGTAAGATTATAGGGGACGGTTCTCCTTCACCTTTTTACAAGTTTTAACATGATCGACAACAAGTTTTATTGCATAGACGCCCACTGCCACGTCTTTCCTGAAAAGGTCGTAGACAAAGCAGTAGGCGCCATAGGCGGTTTTTACAACATACCTATGTACTGGCGCGGCGTGCCGGAAGTGCTTGAAAAAGCCGGCGCAGACATGGGCATAGACCACTTTGTTATCCACTCAGTTGCCACAAAGCCTGCCCAGGTAAGCAGCGCAAACCACTACCTTGCATCGGTAGTTGCGGAGCATCCGGGTAAGATGACGGCGCTTGGCACCATACATCCGCTGTCGGAAGATATGGAGAGGGATATCAACGAGATCATTGCTCTGGGGCTGCACGGCATTAAGATACACCCGGATATGCAGGGCTTCCAGCTGGACTGCGATGGTTTCATGAAAGCTTACGAGATATGTCAGGCCAAGGGACTTCCCCTGCTTGCGCATACGGGCGATAACCGCGCGGACAGGACCAACCCCAACCGCGTGGAGCACGTGCTGAAGAGCTTTCCTCACCTGACCTTCGTGGGAGCGCATTTTGGCGGCTACACAGTCTGGGACGAAGCTGCAGCGGTGCTGCCAAAGTACGACAACATGTTCGTAGACACCAGCTCCACCCTCTTCTGGAAAGGCGCTGAAGGCATGAGAGAATACATCAAGGCCTACGGCGTGGACCGCTGCATGTTCGGAACAGACTTCCCCATGCACCCTGCCAGCGTGGAGATCAAAGCGCTGAAGTATCTGGGCTATACTGATGAAGAGTACGAAAAACTCTTTGCCGGCAACGCCAGACGCATCTACAACATAACCTAAGGGACGGTTCCATAAGTTCCAGGATACAAACATCCGGATAACGCAAAAAACCCCGCCAGGCAGGCTGTCAGAGCCTTTGGCGGGGTCTTTATTTACTTCAGCGTTCTGAGATATTCTTTCTGCTCCGGTGTAATCCTGAAGCTTTCTATTGCTTTCTGAATGGTCTTTTTGTGGGTCCAGGTGTCCAGCCGGCGCCCTTCTATGTACGGTATGCAGGCATCCCACTGCTTGGCGAGAGCTGTAGCAAAGTACCAGGCACGCATCATGTTAACGTAGTATTCAGGAGAGCTTATATTAGCAACGAGCTCCGGGTATTCCGGCCTGAACGCATCGTCCAGGAAGTGCTGCATAAGCATGCCGATACCGAACCTTACAGTGTAAGTTTCAGTCTTCCCAGCCCTTACGATACCGTCATTGTCCGGCTCTCCGATCCACTTTCTGATAAACAGCAACAGTTCCGCTTTATGCTTCGAAAACACCTTCGGCGACAGCTGGTCGCAGGTAGCCCAGTTGTCCACGTACGGGAGAAAGGCTTCCACCTGACCCGTGCATTCTCCAAAGTCCTTGTTCAGAGAAATTATAAAAGCATGCAGCTGGTCCTCATCGAAGTACTTGTGCGGAAGATCCGCAAGAAAAGCATCCAGGTCCTGCTTAGCGGCAGCATCATGCTTAGTCTTCCTGAAAAGCTCCTTGGCAAGATCCCTTAAAGCAGGCGTTCTGACGCCTATCATTCGCTGCGGCTGCACCGTGGGCATCAGCTTTGCCTGAAAGTCCCTGTATTTTGCATCCTGAAGCTCAAAAAGCTTTGTCCTGATCGCTTCGGCATTCATAGTGCTGATCCTCTTCAGATCACTTGATCTTTCCTTCTCTTCTGAGTATCTCTTCCACCAGAGCCACGCTCTCGTAGACCATGGCATCGCAGTGCGGCTTCTTAGGATTTCCAGCTTCCGAGTTCATGCGCAGAAGGTCTTTGCAGTCCAGGCATCCCGAGTGGTTTTCTGCTATCCTGCGGTGGAACTCACCAAGAGTCTTGGGATCGTCTATGCCAAACAGTCCAAGCGCCATAAGGCCGCCGGTAACAGCGCCGCAGACCGAAGCCCTTTTCATTCCGCCGCCAAAGCCAGCGGCAAACCTCATTGCTGTCTTTTCGTCTACGCCAGCTGATGCCGCAAAAGGAACCACTGTTGCCTGCGCACAGTTATAATGAGGTATCAGGGAATTCCTGCACTTCTTTGCTTTATCTAAATAGTCGCTCATACTATCCTTCCGTAAACTATGTATTCAGTAAAGTTGTTATATTATATCATTAAAGTTATTGGCATCTCAAGCAAAGAAGGTCACACTCGGTTAGCAGATCACGTAATATACGCAAACCAACACAAGCAAACACAGCAATTAAGGCAATTTTTTACCAAACTACAATTTATTCATAGTTTGCATGCTGTGATTTATCCATTTCTGACAAAAAAGATACTGAAAATTCTTGCAGCAAACCACGCCTAAACGGCAAAGAACTGTTGTCATTCCATTAACAAAGATTTATAATATTTACGTATAATTTTTAGAGTCAAGGATTATGTCCAATGAAAACTTACGAACTAGTTCACGAGATATTCAACCAGTGTTCAGGCAACCAGATGAGGGACGTAGACTTCACAGAAGTGGAAACAGACGATCCCAAAGCCTATGTAGAGAATTTCCTCAGAAGCCACAAAACAGTAGAGATCACGGAAGATGCCCTCACCCCGGGCACCTATATTTACGATGTAACTGCAGACGGCCTCAACATGAGGTTCTCCTTTACAGAGATCTGAGCCAAAGCACACGGAAAATACAAACTCAGGAGTAAAGATATAATGGCAAAAGTTATAGCGCTCGCCGGTAAAGGCGGCACAGGAAAAACAACTACAAGCGGCATGCTGATAAAATACCTTGCCAAGCACGGCAAAAAGCCCATTCTTGCTGTAGACGCAGACGCAAACTCCAACCTCAACGAGGTCCTCGGCATGGACGTGGAAACTACCCTCGGAGAGATCAGGGAGGAAATAGCCCGCGCAGACATGATGGACAAGAGCCCCATCCCCCTTGGAATGACCAAGCCCGAATACATGGAAATGAAGCTTGGCGATGCCCTCTCCGAAGGCGACGATTACGACCTTCTGGTAATGGGCCGCACCCAGGGCAAAGGCTGCTACTGCTACGTAAACGGTATACTTCAGAGCCAGCTCGCACGCTACATAGATAACTACAAGTACCTGGTAGTGGACAACGAGGCAGGCCTTGAGCACATAGCACGCGGCATACTCCCCCGCATAGACATACTCCTTCTGGTAAGCGATTGCTCCAGAAGAGGCATAGAAGCAGTCTCCAGAGTAGCCGATATGGTAAAAGAGCTCAAGCTGGATCCCCCTGTAGTAAAGCTCATCGTTAACCGCGCTCCGAACGGAGCGATCAACGACGGCATCAAGGAAGCAATAGCCCAGCACGGCCTGGACCTTCTTGCGGTCCTGCCGCAGGACAACGATGTCTACGAATACGATACCGAAGGCAAGCCCACCGCGGAAGTTCCTGAAGACAACCCGGTAAAGGCAGCCCTTTACAAGGCACTGGACACCCTGCAGCTGTAAAGCGCGCGGCATCCCCTGCCCCCATAAAACGTTTTAAAACGCTAAGAGTTTAAAATAAAAACAAAACACAGAAAGGAAAATCACAATGCCATTCACAAAGAAAGCGCACGCATTCAAAGCTGCGATCAACGAAGTGACCTTAGGCACAGGCGATAAGGCTGTGACCTTCGGCGGCGCAAGCACCTTCCCGTTCTACTCTTTCGACGCGGAAGCCAAGCACAAGCCCATCATCGGTGCAGAGATCAGCGATATGGGTTACGAAGAAGAGACTGAAGGCTACAAGGCCTTCTACGGAACTGCAGACGTAGTTGAGAGAGCAAAGAAAGCTGCGGCTATGGACGAAGTCGCATTCGTATGCCTCCACTTCGCAGCAGCAGATCCCTTCGGCGCCAACAAGTCCACAGAGGACTGCATCGCAGAAGCAAAAGCAGTAGCAGAAGCAATAGACAAGCCTATCGTAGTTATGGGCTGCAAGAACATCGATAAGGACACAGAGCTCTTCACCAAGATCTCCGAGGCCCTTTCCGGAAAGAACATCGTAGTCATGAGCGCCAGAGAAGAAGACTACAAGGCTATCGGCGCATCCGCAGGACTTGCTTACGGCCAGAAGGTCTCCGCAGAGTCCGCAGTAGACATCAACCTTGCTAAGCAGCTCAACGTTCTGCTTATGCAGCTTGGTGTAAACGCTAAGAACATGGTCATGAACCTTGGTTCCGCAGCAGCTGGTTACGGCTATGAGTACGTTGCATCCACCATGGACCGCGTACGCGCAGCAGCTCTGGGTCAGAACGATACCCAGCTCCAGATGCCGGTCATCACACCCATCTCCACCGAGACCTGGGCAGTAAAGGAATCCATCGCAGAAGAAGCAGACATGCCCGAATGGGGCGCAAGAGAAGAGCGCGGAGTAGATATGGAAGTCGTTACCGCTGCTGCCTGCCTTGCTGCCGGAAGCGATGCCGTTATCCTCAGGCACCCGGAATCCATCAGAACGATCTACGCTATGATCGATTCACTTTGCTAAGGAGGTACTAAGACATGGCACTTAAAGGTCTTGACATATTCAAACTGACACCGAAAACAAACTGCAAGGACTGCGGTTCCCCCACCTGCATGGCATTCTCCATGAAGGTAGCTCAGGGCGCAGTACCCATCACCAAATGCCCGCACATGAGCCAGGACGTTCTGGATCAGCTCTCCGAGGCAACAGCACCTCCGATGAAGACCATCGAGGTCGGAACAGGAAGCTCCCTCCACAAGCTCGGCGGAGAGACCGTTATGTTCCGTCACGAGAAGACCTTCGTCAGCAGGAACACCTTTGCTGCAACAGTATGCAACTGCATGGACGCTGCTAAGGTAGACGCTGTTCTGGCAGGCATCAAGCACGTAGACTACGACCGTATCGGCGAGCGTATGTACGCAGAGATGCTCTTCGTAAACTACGACGAAGCTTCCGGCAAGGACTCCTACATAGAGCTCGTAAAGAAGGTCGCAGATCTTGAGCAGGTACTCATCCTCAATGTTAAGGATGTAGACGTTGCCAAGGAAGCTGTTGCCCTCGTAAAGGACAAGAAGCCCATCCTCAACGGCGCTACCCCGGAAAACTACGAAGCTATGAATGCTGTCGCAAAGGAAGCTGACGTAGTTCTGGGCGTTTGCGGCGGAAACATAGACGCTATCTACGACACCGTTGCTGCTATCGAAAAGCTCGGCAACAAGAAGCTCGTTGTAGACGTTACCGCAGCTACCGCTAAGGAGACCTTCGCTAACGCAGTTCTTCTGCGCCGCGGAGCAGTTCAGGACGGAGACCGCACCTGCGGATATCCTTCCATCGTCAACGTTGCAGCTCTTGCAAGAGGCAACTATCACCTGCAGGCAGCATACGCTTCCATGTTCGTCCTCAAGTACGGTTCAATAATCGTTCTGGATGAACTCACCTATGCTCTTGCTCTGCCTCTCTGCGGACTCAGACAGAACATATTCACAGATCCTCAGAAGCCGATGCGCGTATCCCCGGGAATCTACCCGATGAACGGAGCTACAGAGGATTCCCCCTGCGCTATCACAGTAGACTTCGCCCTCACCTACTTCGTAGTTTCCGGCGAGATCGAGCGCAGCGGAGTTCCTATCAACTTCCTGATCACCGATGCAGGCGGATACTCCGTACTTACTGCATGGGCTGCAGGTAAGCTCTCCGCAGGCAGCATCGCCAAGTTTATAACCGAAGAAGTACAGGATAAGGTCAAGAGCAGAAAGCTCATCCTGCCGGGCAAGGTAGCAGTTCTCAAGGGAGAACTCGAAGCCAAGCTGCCCGACTGGGAGATCATCGTCGGGACCACTGAGGCTATCGAGCTGGTCAACTACCTGAGGAACAACTTCAAGTAAGGTTTGATATTGCCGCGGGCCGGGCAACCTGTCCGCGGCGAAGCATATAATAATTTCAATTGAAGGGAGCATCAAAATGGCTAAATTCATCACAATAGGAGAGCGTATCCACTGCATCTCCCCCTCGATCCGTAAGGCAATGGACACCAAGGATCCTGAACCTATACTCAAGAGGGCTAAGGAACAGCTGGACGCAGGCGCAACTTATCTGGACGTTAACATCGGTCCTGCAGAAGGCAACGGTCCGGAGCTCATGACCTGGGCAGTAAAGCTTCTCCAGGAGAACTTCGACAACGTACCTCTTGCACTCGACACCGCTAACATGAAGGCTATCGAGGCCGGTATCCAGGTATACAACCGCTCCAAGGGCAAGCCTATCGTTAACTCCGCAGACGCAGGAGACCGTATAGAGTATCTGGACCTTGCAGCAGCTAACGACGCTATCTGCGTTGCTCTTTGTTCCAAGGCTGGCGTTCCTTCCGACAACGAAGAGCGTATGACCTACATGATGGAGCTTCTTGAAAGAGGCCTCGGCCTTGGCATGGAAGCTGAAGACATGTGGTTCGACCCTCTCTTCCTTGTAATCAAGGGAATGCAGGACAAGCAGATGGACGTTCTTGAGTTCATCCGCCAGATCGCAGAGCAGGGCCTCAATTCCACCGGCGGACTTTCCAACAACTCCAACGGTATGCCCAAGCACATCCGTCCCATCATGGACAGCGCTATGGTAGCAATGGCTATGATGTGCGGCCTCACCTCCGCCATCGTCAACC
>JAZQIH010000101.1:0-3725 GCA_045541015.1 Anaerovoracaceae bacterium
GGCTATCACCACCTGACCAACTGGGGCACCACATCCGTGTTCGTAGTCGTTGGTGAAAAGAAACCCCGCTGGTTCGACCTTGAGGACGGCACCAGGGAGCTCCGCGACAGCGTAGACCTCGGCCTTACCGTGGACGAGCGCGTTACTGACGGCTTCTACTGCTCCAGGACCATACAGCTGATCCGCAAACTCTTTGAAAATCCGGAGCTCCTTGAGCTCCCGTTCAACACTCCTGTAGAGTACTAGATCATGAAAAAGAATTCGTTATTGTTCAGAGCAATCAAAGGCGTCGTCAAGTTCTTCTACCCTCAGATCGAAGTCGTGGGCGCGGAGAATCTGCCGGATGAGCCGTGCGTGATCGTGGGCAACCACTCGCAGATGGACGGCCCGGTAGCGTGCGAGCTGTATTTCCCCGGAAAGCATTACATCTGGTGCGCCGGAGAGATGATGCACACCAAGGAAGTTCCAACCTACGCGTACTGGGATTTCTGGTCCGCCAAGCCCGCCGCTACACGCTGGTTCTTTAAGCTGCTGTCCTACCTGATAGCCCCGCTTTCGGCCTTTGTATTCAACAGCGCCAACACCATAGGCGTTTATCACGATACCCGCATACTCAAGACCTTCCGCGAGAGCATGGAAAAGCTTCAGGAGGGCGCAAACCTGATCATATTCCCGGAACACTACGAGCCCTACAGCTGCGTCGTGAACGATTTTCAGGACAGGTTCATAGATCTTGCGCGCATGTACTACAAAAAGACCGGCAAAGAGCTCAAATTTGTGCCTATGTACATAGCGCCCAAGCTCAGGCAGATACACATTGGCGCCCCGGTGCAGTTCTCGGCGGCCGCCAAGATGGACCAGGAAAGGCCGCGCATCAAGAACTACCTCATGGCAGAGATCACACGCATAGCTCAGGCTCTGCCGGAGCACAAAGTCGTGCCTTATGAAAATATTCCCAAGAGGCTCCGCGGCAGCAACCTCAGCACCAAGCCCTACCGCCCGGGCCCCAAGCCGCCGGTGGTGGACTACCGCCAGCTGCGCCCCAGGCTGATATTCAACGGGGACCCGCGCTTTTCGCACCTTAAGCTGCTGGGCGGCTGGATAGTGTACTTTATACTGTACTTCGTGTCCGAAGGGCTGATCCCGCAGAGCGCCTGCCACGTGATACACAGCCCGCTGGACGATATGATACCGTTCAACGAGTACTGGCTGATCTTCTACTGCTCCTGGTACGCGTGTATAATAGCGTCCCTGCTGTACTTCCTGCTCTACGATATCGAGAGCTTCAAGAAGCTGCAGACCTACCTGATAATAACCCAGCTGCTGGCCATGGTCATCTACTTCGTGTACCCGAGCGTGCAGCTGATGAGGCCCACCAGTTTTGAACACAACAATTTCTTTACCTGGCTGATGGCTTTCATTTACAACTTTGACACGCCTACCGGCGTCTGCCCGTCCTTGCACGTGGCGTACTCCATAGGCATGGCTACGGTCTGGTGCAAGAAAAAGGAGCTGACCAACGGCTGGAGAGTGCTGTGCTGGGTGGCTGTGGTGCTGATATCGCTCTCTACCTGCTTCGTTAAGCAGCACTCGATAATAGACGCGTTCGTGGCCATCCCGGTCTGCATGATAGCACATTTCCTGCTCTACGGCAAAGTGGGGGACAAGCGCCCCAAGCTGCAGGAACACCTGGAACGGTTATAGGGGACGGTTCTTCTTCACATTTTGGTAAATAATGGTGTTTTTATGGATAAAAAAGAGATAATCAGAGTCGTAAAATTTACGCTGTTTTCGGCGAGCGCCGGGCTGATAGAGCTGGGCAGCTTCACCCTGCTGAACGAGGTGCTGCACCTGAAGTACTGGCTCAGCTACCTTATTGCGCTGGTGCTGTCCGTGCTCTGGAACTTCACGCTGAACCGCAAGTTCACCTTCAAATCCGCGGCCAACGTGCCGGTGGCCATGCTGAAGGTGGCCTGCTACTACGCGGTCTTTACGCCGCTGTCCACGCTGCTGGTGAAGTACCTTACCGAGACCCTCGGCTGGAACGAGTACCTGGTGACCATCCTGAACATGCTGATCAATTTCGTTACCGAGTTCCTCTATCAGCGCTTCTTCGTCTTCGGCAAGAGCATTGACACCGCAGAAAAGTAACGGCGGCACTCAGGTCCGCGTAAAGGTGCAAAAGGGATGGTTCTCAGGTGCCGTTCAATAAAACATACGGAAAAATTTTAGATCCCCTGTTGACAGCAGGGGATTTGTTTTGTATAATTAAATTGAACTCAATCAAATTGAAAACAATCGAATGCAGACAAGGAGGAAACAAAATGTCAGTATATGATTTCATAGTTAAGGACGCAGAAGGCAACGATGTAAACCTCGCAGATTACAAGGGCAAGGTCCTTCTCATAGTAAATACAGCAACAGGCTGCGGTTTCACCCCGCAGTACAACGGTCTTGAGGACCTCTACGAAAAGTACAAGGACCAGGGCTTCGAGATCCTGGACTTCCCCTGCAACCAGTTCGGCAACCAGGCTCCAGGAACCAACGCGGAGATCACCGAGTTCTGCACCATAAACTTCGGCGTAAGCTTCAAGCAGTTCGCAAAGATCGATGTTAACGGCGCCAACGAGGCTCCGCTCTACACCTACCTCAAGAGCCAGATGGGCGGCCTTCTTGGCAGCAACATCAAGTGGAACTTCACCAAGTTCCTTGTAGACCGCGAAGGCAACGTTGTCGGCAGATTCGCCTCCAACATCACCCCCGAAAAGCTGGACGCCAAAGTAGCAGCCCTGTTGTAGCAATTGGGTAGCAATTGGGGACGGTCCAGAATTGTCATTTTGGAAAAAGTTACCATGGACAAGTACGATGTACTAAAACTTGATAACCAGCTGTGCTTCCCGCTGTACGCAGCGTCCAGGGAGATAATCAGGCGCTACACGCCGCACCTGGAGCCGCTTGGCATCACCTACACCCAGTACGTTACCCTGATGGTGCTCTGGGAAAAGGGCGCGGTAAGCGTAAAGGAGCTTGGGACAAAGCTCTTCCTGGACAGCGGCACTCTGACTCCAGTGCTCAAGAGCCTGGAGGCCAAAGGGCTCGTCTCCAGAAAGCGCAGCGCGCAGGACGAAAGGGTCCTGATAGCAGAGCTCACCCCGCACGGAGAGGCTCTAAAGGACCAGTGCGTGGATATTCCTGCCAAGGTGGCAGGCTGCATGGAGCTGGATCCCCAGGAGGCAGCAGCGCTCTACACTATCCTTTACAAGCTGCTGGGGCAGTGCCCCAAAGGCGCAAAATAGCCATATAATTGTTATATATATAAAAAAGGGCAGTTTTGCGGGGTGCGCAGACCCTGCAGGACTGTTCTTTTGCTTGCAAGGGCAGGATATCTATGTTATAATCTCACAGTTAAATGAGTTAGAAGACTTAGCAAAATAAGTTGGAGGATAATAAAATGGAAAGAAAGCACATCAATACTCTCAGCACCAGAAACCTCTGCAGCAGCGCTAAGAACGGCGGATGCGGCGAGTGCCAGACATCCTGCCAGTCTGCATGCAAGACCAGCTGCGGCATCGCAAATCAGAGCTGCGAGAACAAAGAAAGCAAGTAATGCACGACTAAGCTTAAGAAATGCCGCCTTAATTTGAGGCGGCATTTTTTATGAATACAGGTTTGGCATCAGGGGGACGGTTCTTTCGATGCCAAGCAGGCATCGAAAGCCCCGTCCC
>JAZQIH010000102.1:0-5166 GCA_045541015.1 Anaerovoracaceae bacterium
GCCAGCGTTCATCCTGAGCCAGGATCAAACTCTTAATGAATCGTATCTATCTTGACCGAAGCCAAGTATAAATCTTAAGTTTGAGCTTTTAGCTCATGAACGCGTTGCGTTCGCTGTTTTCCGCTTTTAACGGAATTATTGTTTTTGTTTAGGAATTGTACAAGGAAATTTTTCCTTACCAATCATTGCTGATTGTTTTTGTACAAGTCTTTAGAGAAAACTTAATTTCTCTTTTGACCTCTTCTTTGCACTATGTTGTTTTCAAGGTTCTTTGTCCCGCCCCGTTTGACGCGGAACAGTTGGTATTATAGCCGTCTTGAATGCCTTTGTCAACATCTTTTTTGACCTTTTTTTAAGGTTTTTTTCGAGCTCTTTGAAGTCCCCAAAATGTAGTGTTTACAGTTGTTTTCGACCACAACGGTCGTAGCATCTGTGCTACTTTTAGGCTCTTTTGGAGCCGTTTTGCTGACTGCCGGTTTTTCGCGACAACGTTTGGTATTCTAGTACAACATTTGCGGTTTGTCAACACCTTTTTATATATTTTGCAAAATCTTTTTCAGGGCTACAGACGGCCTGTTTTTCTACATTATACTAATATAAAGAGCGGCAGAAGATCTGCCGCCCACACTCTTACATCTGGCTTGCTACTTGAGCGTTATAGTTACTGTTGCCGGGCTGAACACCACCTTAAGCCCGCTTATGTTCTGCAGAGGAGTCATGGTAAGATCGTAGTCCCCTGCACCGCGGTTGCGCACGCTTACTGTCGGGGCAACATCGCCTGCAGCCAAAGGCCTGAGCAAAGATACCGGTCCGGTTACAGTGCCGGAGAACTTGTCCAGAGCATCTCCCAGGGTGACGCTTGCCTTAAGGCCGTCTGCCACATCCATGATCCTTATATCGGATGCCTTGTAGTTGAATATAAGCTGGCCTTCCGTAGCCACTGTGAACTTTGCAATGAGCGCAGTATTGGAATCCGACAAATAGAGCCCGTCCGGAAGAGAGGGCACGACCTCGAATTCCTTGTCCTCGTAAATGCCGCTTATATCTATTGTTTTGGCGCTTACTCCGGAGGTCTGTGAGAGCATGGAGGCGGGCCCCTTTATGACAACGCTCTCAGGAAGGGCCGTGCCGGTGAGCGTGGTGCCTTCCCAGACATCTCCCTTGATGGGAACTTCAAGAGGAACTGTTTTGGTCTGATAGACCGCAGCAGTTACATTTATAGTATCGTGCGCAAGAGTTACTCCTGCCACCTCTTTGCCGGACTCGTCTACGGCTTTGCAGGCCAGCGCGTTTACAGTCTCCTGGTCCAGCTCTGCCTTGGACAAAGATCCGTTGACCCTTACGGTGTCCACGGAGGCAACCAGGCTCTCCGCGCCGGAAACATCCACCTGGGAGAGCGATGTAGATATAACCGTCACCTCCCTGCTGCCGGAGGTTCCTTCCATTATGACCTCCACAGGCTTGGATACCGTTACGTACTTTTCGACGTTATATGTTACGTTGTTGGTCTCTACGGATGTTACGGTTATGCCCTGCGGCACGCTGTAGCTTATGACTACAGAACTGCTGCCCTCCGAAAGGCCGGAAACATTGGTCCTAACGGAGATATCCGCCGCGCTTACACGGAGCACCTCGTTTCTGGTGCCCTGGATGTTTATGTCTATAGTTTCGGCGGACGCGGACGACACTGCGTAGCCCCTTTCCTGGAGCTCCACGGTGCCCTCCATGTTGATGGGGACATCCCTTATTACTGTGTTGGTGATAGGATTCTCTATATTTATGACATAGAACCAAAGGACTATGGCAGCTATTATGGAGATCGCGATATCAAGCTTCTTCCGATCCATTGTCCTTCCTCCTGAGGAAATTCTGAACTCTGGATATGATGGAGTCATCCTCCGGCATATCGCTCATGTACATGTTGAGCAGCATCTTTTCCAGGGCTTTGCGGTCCAGGAAGCGCGAAAGCTTGCCATCGCTGGCCACGGAGATGATGCCTGTCTCTTCCGAAACGATTATTGCAACGGCGTCCGAGACCTCGGATATGCCTATGCCTGCGCGGTGCCTGGTGCCCAGCTCCTTGCTGAGGTTCTGGTTTTGGGTAAGCGGAAGCACGCAGCCTGCCGCCAGTATGCGTTCGCTGCGGAGTATAACTGCGCCGTCGTGCAGCGGGGAGCCCTTGTAGAACAGGTTCTCCAGAAGGTCCTCCGATACCACTGCGTCTATTAAAGTGCCGGTCTCTACTATATCCTGAAGAGCTGTCTGCCTTTCTATTACTATGATAGCGCCCTCCTTGCGGCCTGCAAAGTACTCCACGGCGCGGACTATCTTATCCACGTTGCCGGTGATGTTCTCCTGGCTTATGGAGAACTGTCTGGTAAAGCGCCCTCTTCCGAGGAATTCGAGGCCCCTTCTAAGCTCCGGCTGGAACACCACTACCAGCGCCACGACTCCGACGCTGAGCACGCCGGTAAGCAGCCAGTTGAGTATGTACAGATGCATTATATTTGCAAGGAAAGCCGCCACGACGATAACAAGCAAGCCCTTGGCCAGCTGCTCCGCACGCGTGCTGCGGATGAAACCGAGGATCTTGTAGATTATGAAGCTGACGATGGCGATGTCTATGATATCGCTGATCCCGAAGCCCGAAAACAGGCCGCCAAGTATCTGGCCCATAACTTCCCCCTTTTTACAGAAAACTATTACACTTAATAATAAACATTTTTTGGAACTATTTCAAGGACTTAAGGGCAAGTTGGGCAAAATTCAATTTACAAAATTTGTATTTTATGATATTGTTAGAGAACAAACAGGGGTCACAGGAGGACGCTATGAAAGAGTATACAGTAAGCTCTCTGCAGGTAGACGAGGAACTCACTGATTTCTTTATGGTAAAGGCCATAGGGATCAAGGTGGGCTCCAACAGGAAGAACTACCTGGACATGACTCTGGGCGACAGCACCGGAGAGATAAACGGCAAGAAATGGGACATCTCGGACGAAGAGATCCCTTCTATAAATAAAATAAAGGAAGGCGACATTATTAAGGTCAAGGCCTCCGTTAACGAGTGGAACGGAATAAAGCAGCTGAGGGTGACCAGGATACGCAAGGCCGGCCCCCAGGACGATCTTTACATGCCGGACTACGTTAAGGCGGCGCCGGAAGACCCCAAGGAGATGTACGATTATATCCTTGGCCGTGCCAACGCCATTAAGGACGAGGGGCTCCGCAAGGTAGCAGTAAGCGCGCTTGAGGAGAACCACGAGCGCCTGCTCTACTACCCGGGCGCCATGCGCAACCACCACGCGGAGCTGGGCGGACTGCTCTACCACATCCGCCGCATGCTTACCATGGGCCTTAAGGCCTGCCAGGTGTACACAGGGCTGGACAAGGACTGGGTGGTCTGCGGAGTTATAATGCACGACATGGAAAAGCTCAACGAGCTTAAGTCCAACGAGCTTGGCATCTCCTCCGGCTACAGCGTAAAGGGCAACATGCTTGGCCACCTTGTTATGGGCGCCATAGAACTTAAGGAGCGCGCAGAAAAGGCCGGACTTTCCGAGGAAAAGACCGTGATGCTGCAGCACATGATAATATCCCACCACTACGAGCCGGAGTTCGGCAGCCCCATAAAGCCGCTGTTCCCGGAAGCGGAGCTGCTGCACTACCTGGACATGCTGGACGCCAAGATGTTCGATTTCGAGGCTGCGCTGGAGAACGCCGAGCCGGGCACCTTTACCGAGCGCGTAAGGACCCTGGACGGCCGCATGCTCTACAGCCCCACCTTCGAGAGGCTCAACACAGAGGAAAAGAAATAACGCGCCTGCGCTAAAGCTACGCACATGAAAGAAGAAAAGCTTGGGACCGCCGCAGAGGTGATCTTCCACAACGAGGCAAACTTTTATACGATACTGCTCTTTGAAACTAAAGAAGAGCAGTTTTTTGCCGTGGGGAGTATCCCGAACCCTGCCAAGGGGCGCAGGTACAAGCTTATTGGAGAGTGGAAGCAGCACCCAAAGTACGGGGAGCAGTTTGCTTTCTCCAGTTTTGAGGAGCCGGAGCCTACCACAGAGGACGGCATACTGTCCTTCCTTTCCAGCGGGGTGATAAAGGGCGTTGGGCCCTCCACGGCGCTTGCCATAGTAAGGCACTTTGGGGAGGATACCCTCCGTATCATAGGAGAGGAGCCGGACAGGCTCACGGATATTACAGGAATAGGCAAAAAGCGCGCGGCAGCCATTGCGGAAAGCTATGCACAGCACCGCGGCTATGCCCAGACCGTAATGCAGCTTGCGGCTTACGATATCAGCCCGGCCATAGCCATGAAGCTCTACCGGACCTACGGCGCGGAAGCTGTGGAGGTCGTAAAAGAGGACCCCTACAAGCTTATAGACGATGTCTACGGCATAGGTTTTGCCAAGGCGGACAAGATAGCGCAGCGCATTGGGATAGCGCAGGATTCGCCCTTCAGAATAAGGAGCGCAGTTATCTACGCGCTGAACGCAAGGGCCGGCGCCGGAGACACCTACGCCCCGGAGACCGAGCTGACAGAGGACGTTGCAAGCTTTCTGGATGTTTCCAGGGAGGCGGTTTCGGACGCCATAGTGGAGCTGGCCCTGGACGGGTGCCTCTACAAGGAGGTCCTGGCCGGAGAGCACATAGTGATGCTTACCGGCTACCGCCGCGCGGAAAAAGCCTGCGCTTTCAAGATAATGCAGCTGACGGAGTGCGAGCTTTCACCCATCAGCAGCGACATGGAACGCCTGGTAGCGCTTTCCGAGCGCACGGAGGGCATAACGCTGTCCGAGCGGCAGAAACTTGCTGTGGTGTCTTCCCTTAAATGCGGCGTGTCAATAATAACGGGCGGCCCCGGCACAGGAAAAACTACTATTATAAAGACCATACTGGCTATATTAAGGGCGGCTGGCATAAGCTACAACCTTGCAGCGCCCACCGGAAGGGCTGCAAAGCGCATGGCTCAGGCCACCGGAGAGGACGCCAAGACCATACACCGCCTGCTGGAGTACAACTACGCCGAGGGCGAGGACCGCATGTTCTTTGCGCGCAACGCCGAGAACCCCCTGGAGGCCAGGTGCGTTATCATAGACGAGGTCTCCATGGTGGACATACTGCTTATGGAAGGCCTGCTTAACGCTATAAAGCCGG
>JAZQIH010000103.1:0-8546 GCA_045541015.1 Anaerovoracaceae bacterium
GGGGGACGGTTCTGTCGATGCCAAGCAGGCATCGAAAGAACCGTCCCCCTGATGCCAAATGATCCATCAATTCAAATTAAACGGTTACAATATAGTTCTGGACGTCATTTCCGGCGCGGTCCACGTGGTGGACGAGCTGGCCTACGACGTTATAGAGCGCTTCGAAATGCAGAGCCTGCCTCAGATGCAGGAGGACCTCCTCGCAAAATACGCAGGCGGAGACGGTCCTGCGGACTTTTGTGCTGCAGCAAAGGCAGACCCGCAGGACTTCAAGGCAGAAGTTGCCGCAGTGCACGGGGAGGTGCAGGCTCTTAAGGACGCCGGGCAGCTCTTCACCCCGGACAGCTTTGCGTCCCTGGCAGGGGAGTTCAAGGAGCGCAGCAAGGGCATAGTAAAAGCCCTCTGCCTGCACGTTGCGCACACCTGCAACCTCAACTGCGAGTACTGCTTCGCAAGCCAGGGCAAGTTCCACGGAGAGCGCGCCATCATGAGCTTCGAAGTAGGCAAGCGTGCCCTGGATTTCCTCGTGGAAAACTCCGGCACCAGACGCAACCTGGAGGTGGACTTCTTCGGCGGCGAGCCCCTGATGAACTTCGACGTCGTAAAGCAGCTCGTTGCCTACGCGCGCAGCATAGAAAAGCAGGCCGGCAAGAACTTCAGGTTCACGCTCACCACCAACGGCATGCTGGTGGACGACGATGTTATCGATTTTGCCAACCGCGAATGCCACAACGTGGTCCTGAGCCTGGACGGCCGCAAGGAAGTGCACGACCGCTACCGCGTGGACTACGCAGGGCACGGCAGCTGGGAGAAGATAGTCCCCAAGTTCCAGCACTTCGTGGAAAAGCGCGGCGGACGCAGCTACTACATGCGTGGCACCTTCACACACAACAACCCGGACTTCCTGGAAGACATCAAGGAAATGCTCCGCCTGGGCTTTACAGAGCTCTCCATGGAGCCTGTGGTCTGCCCGCCGGGAGACCCCTACGCCCTTACGGACGCGGACATAGAAATAGTCAAAAAACAGTACGAAGACCTTGCCAAACTGATGCTGGAGAGGGAAAAGGCCGGAAAGCCCTTCACCTTCTACCACTACATGATAGACTTAAGCGGCGGTCCCTGCATATACAAGAGGATCAGCGGCTGCGGCTCCGGCACGGAGTACATGGCAGTCACCCCTTGGGGGGATCTCTACCCCTGCCACCAGTTCGTGGGCGACGAAGCCTACAAGCTGGGCGATATCTGGACAGGCGTCACCAACACCGCTCTTCAGGACGAATTCATGAAGTGCAACGTCTACGCCAAGAAGGAGTGCCAGGACTGCTGGGCCAAGCTCTACTGCTCCGGCGGCTGCGCTGCAAACTGCCTGCACGCCTCCGGCTCCATAACCGGTATATACGAGCAGGGCTGCGAACTGTTCAAAAAACGCATGGAATGCGCCATAATGCTTGCGGCAGCAAGGGCTTCGGAAGTATAATAATATAATACGTCAAAAGAGGTGCCGGCCATACAGATGAAGCTTCCGTTCTTTAAAAAAGCAGATATCTTCCTTTTCGCCCTGATAATTGCTCTGGGCGCCGGGAGCCTTTTGCTTGCCGGAAGCGGAAAGGCGGGCGCCGTTGCCGTGGTCCGCGTGGACGGAGAAGAGGTCAGCCGCATACAGCTGACGGAAGCCTACCAGGAGCACGTTACGCAGACCTCCTACGGCACCAACACCTTCGCCATAGAAGGTGGCACCATAAGGGTAAAAGAAGCGGACTGCCGCGGGCAGGACTGCATGCACTTTGCCCCCATAAACAAGGCCGGTCAGACCATAGTCTGCCTGCCTCACCACCTTAGCATCACCATAGAGGGCAGCTCGGACGGCCCGGACGTGGTGGTACGGTAGGAGGCAGCCATGGCAGAAGATCGCATTCAAAACAACGCCTCCGGCGGCCCCCGCAGCGCTGCGACCGGAACTAAAGCCCTTACCACCTGTGCGCTGCTTACGGCTCTGGCCCTGGTGCTCTCCTACATAGAGTTCCTGCTGCCGATAAGCCTGGGCATGCCGGGCATCAAGATAGGCTTTGCAAACATAGCCGTGGTGCTTGCCCTGTACTACCTGGGCACGCGCTACGCATTCTACATAAATATAGCCAGGATATGCCTTGCGGCTCTGCTGTTCGGCAATATGTCGTCCGCGCTCTACGCCCTGGCCGGAGGCCTTGTAAGCCTCGGTGCCATGGCGCTGCTCAAAAAGGCCGGCAAATTCAGCCTTACAGCGGTTTCGGCAGCCGGCGGAGTGCTCCACAACCTGGCTCAGGTAGCCGTGGCCGCGCTCATCACGCGCACGCCCGGCATATTCGGATATTTCCCGGTCCTGCTGCTTGCAGGCGCAGCGGCAGGCATCTTCAACGGTATAGTCAGCATTCTTGTTTTGAGGAAACTGAGATGACGAACACTGAAAGAATACAGCACGAACTGGACAAGATAGGCCAGGATTCCAAGCTCCTTGCAACAGCCTGCGGAGATCCCATCCCAAGCCGCCTGGAGATAAAGGCCATAGTCCTGGACACTCTCTCGGCCATGTTCCCCAACTACTTCACGCCGGAAAAGGACGCCAGCCTGGAGCTCATAGAAGCCCGCCTGGCAAGGCAGATAGCCATGGCTTGCAGGTTTTCGGACGTCACCATGGAGCTTGCCCCGCACGAGGCCGCTAAGCACTTCATAGCAAGCCTTCCGGAGGTCAAAAGGCTCCTGCTCACAGACATAGAAGCTCTCTACGAAGGAGACCCCGCCGCCAAATACAGAGACGAGGTCATAATCTGCTACCCAGGCTTCATGGCCACGGCAGTCTACCGGATCGCGCACGTGCTCTACCAGATCAAAGTGCCTCTCGTGCCCAGGATGATGACTGAGTTTGCCCACGAAAAGACCGGCGTGGACATCCACGCAGGCGCTCAGATAGGGGATCACTTCTTTATAGACCACGCCACGGGCATAGTAATAGGGGAGACCACCGTCATTGGAAACCACGTAAAGCTCTACCAGGGCGTAACTCTGGGCGCAAAATTCTTTGAGCTTGGAGAGGACGGCAACCCTATAAAAGATATCAAACGTCACCCGAACATAGGCAATAACGTTGTCATCTACGCAAACGCAACCATACTCGGCGGCAAGACCACGATAGGAGACAACTGCGTCATAGGCGCAAGTACCTGGATAATCGAATCCGTCCCGGCGGGCAGCAAGGTCTTCTACTCCGCGGATACGGTCCGCGCAATGGAACTTTTCGGTGACAGCGGTTACGGTATCTAAAGAACAGACCAGTCAGATTCAGCCGATGAATGCATTTATATAGAAAGGAACAATATGAAAAAGACAGTATTAAGAAAGTACGCCAACCTCATTGCAGCTAAGGGCGTAAACGTTCAGAAGGGCCAGGAGGTCTTCATCACAGCAGAGCTGGATCAGCCTGAATTCGTAAAGATGCTCGTAGAAGAGTGCTACAAGCTCGGCGCTAAGACCGTAGTCGTAGACTGGACCTACCAGCCTCTCGCAAAGATCAACGTCAGGTACAGAAGTGTAAAGACTCTCTCCACCCTGGAAAACTACGAGGCAGCACGCTGGCAGCACTACGTAGACACCATTCCCTGCCGCATCTACCTGGAGTCCGAGGATCCGGACGGCCTCAAGGGCCTGGACCAGAAGAAGCAGTCCAAGGCTATGAAGAAAAAGATGCCGCTCATCAGAGCTTACAGGGATCAGATAGAGAACAAGTACCAGTGGTGCATAGCCGCTGTCCCCGGAGAAAAGTGGGCTAAGAAGCTCTTCCCCAAGCTCTCCAAGAAGCAGGCTATTGAGGCCCTCTGGGAGCAGATCCTTGCATGCGCAAGAGTTACCGATGATCCTATCCAGGCCTGGAACGATCACAACGCAGACCTTAAGAAGCGCTGCGCTTACATCAACTCCCTTGGCATAGAGAGCTTCGATTACAAGTCCTCCAACGGCACAGACTTCCACGTGGAATTCATCCCCGGCAGCCACTTCAACGGCGGCGCAGACACCAGCCTTCAGGGCATAGTCTACAACCCCAACATGCCTTCCGAGGAGTGCTTCATCTCCCCGATGAAGGGCAAGGCAGAGGGCATTGTCTACGCAACCAAGCCGCTCTCCTACAACGGCCAGGTAATAGACAAGTTCTGGATACGCTTCAAGGACGGCAAGGCTGTTGAGTGGGACGCTGAAAAGGGCAAGGACGTTCTTACAGAGATCATCACCATGGACGAAGGTTCCTGCATGCTGGGCGAGGTTGCTCTTGTTCCTTACGACTCCCCCATCCAGAACAGCGGCATGCTCTTCTACAACACCCTGTTCGACGAGAACGCTGCCTGCCACCTGGCTCTGGGCTTCGGCTTCGCAGACACCATCGATGGATTCGAGAACATGACTCTGCAGGAGTGCTACGACAAGGGCGTCAACAAGTCCTTCATGCACGTGGACTTCATGATAGGCTCCAAGGACATGAGCATCGTTGCCAATACCCGCGACGGCAAAAAGGTCCCCATCTTCAAGGACGGCAACTGGGCCTTCTGATAAAGGGGACGGTTCTCTTTCACCTTTTGATAAAGGGGACTGATAAAGGGGACGGTTCTCTTTCACATTTTCCGCATCAAGTGCAAACTTCACAAATCAAAGACCCGGCTTTTCGGCCGGGCCTTTTCTTGTTGTGAAAGTTGTGAGATCAGAGCTTGCCGCCCTTATCAGAACGGGTTTCTCTGAAGCTTTTCCCTTATTGCGTCCGCAACGAACTGGTTGAGGGTGATGCCGTTTTCGGCTGCGGTCAATGCCGCGTCCCTGTGGAGCTCGGAGGCTATGCGCACGTTGAAGGAGCCCTTGTACTCCTTGGCTGGTGCTTTGCCAATCTGATCGCACCATTCGAGGTAGCCGTCCACTGCGGTCTCCATTGCTTTTCTGAGCTCCGGAATGGATGCGCCTGTGAATGTTATCGTCCCATCTATATCGATGACCCTGCCGACGAAAAGATCCTCAGCGCCGCTGTACTCTACTTTCCCGTGATACCCCTTGTACTCCATTAAGTTGCTCATATCAATATCTCCTTTTCGTTGGAACTATTATACACCATATCTTGTGGTCAAGCAACTGGAAATGAGTTGCAAATGCAAGTTTCTTTTTGAGCTGCCGCAAAGGGGCCATGCAGGCAAAATAAAACCCCGCTGCGCATTTGCAGCGGGGGAACAGCAACCTTTGCAGGGTGTCTATTCGGTTATCAGCAGGCCGTAGCCGCCGTCCTTTCTCTTGTATACCACGTTTGCCTTGCCGGTGTCCGGGTCGCTGAAGACGAAGAAGCTGTGTTCCAGCATCTCCATCTGAAGGATAGCTTCCTCGGAGGTCATAGGCGTAAGGCTGAAGCGCTTGGTCCTTACGATACCTTTGTTTTCTGCAGCTTCCTCTGTATCGGGGATCTCTGCAAGGAAGATCTCGCTCTGGTCCTTATGCTTCTTTACGAGTCTTGATTTGAATCTGGACATCTGCTTGGACAGCTTGTCTATTACCTGATCCAGGCAATAGTACAGGTCTGCGTTGGACTCCTCTGCGCGGAAGGTAAGACCTCCGGCAACGATAGTAGCCTCCAGCTTTGCAAGGCCGGTCTTTACTTCGGAGCACATAACGTTAGCTACGGTCTCTTTTGCAAAGTACTTGTCCAGTTTGGACATTTTAGCCTCGATCTTGTTTCTGAGCTGCTGGCTGGGGTTCAGATCCTTACTCTTGATGTTTACCTGCATAACAGAACCTCCTTAACTATATTTGGTACTTACATTATACACCATTTTGTGTGTGATTTCTGTAACGAACTTAAGAAAAGTTGAAAAAATGTATTATAATTAAAAAGGCATATTCAAGGAGGTCATTATGAAAAGAACAGCATACGTACAGCCGCTGCCAAGCCCGGACCTGGAGGCAAAGGTAGATCCGATAAGGGTCTTTGACGATGTTTATTACATAGGCCGAAAGGACGTCGGCGTTTACGCGGTAACAACATCCGAGGGCATAGTGCTTATAGATTCAATGGATCCGTCTGACGCCGCGGAAAGGTATATAATTCCGGGGCTCAAAGCGGTGGGGCTGGACCCTGCAGACATAAAGCTGGTGCTGATAACCCACGGCCACGGGGACCACTACATGGGAGCCAGGCACCTGCAGGATCAGTTCGGCTGCAAGGTAGCGCTTGGCCTTAGGGACTGCGCCAATATGATGACCTACCGCTACGGCGGAAACCGGCCGGATTTCCCCTTTATAGATGTGGTCCTGGAGGACATGGAGCCAATAGTTATGGGGGACCATACCTTCCTGCCGGTGCTCTGCCCGGGGCACACTCCCGGCGGCATGTCCGTTATCTGGAACTGCCATGATGGCGCGGAGGAACACATGGTGAGCCTTTGGGTGGGGCGGGGAGCTCCGCATGCCATCCCGGACGTTGATGCCCAGCTGAAGGGCTGCACGGACTTTCTGAATTCGCTCTACCGCTTCTGGTATATCTGCGAGGAAAAGGGTTGCGATGTGGTCCTGGGCGTGCATCCGCACAGGTGCGGCCTGTTCGAAAAGGCGGAAAAGCTGGCTGCCAGAAAGCCCGGGGATCCGCACCCCTTCGTGGTGGGGCCGGAAGGAGTAAAGGCCAACCTTAAAAATATAGCAGATTATATAATGGACAAGATAAACGGTATATTCAAAGAAATGTAATGTAAAAGCAGCCCGCCGTTTGCCGGACTGCTTTTTTATTTACGGCTGCGCAGGCTGCCCGGCTGACCTGGTCTTTGACCCCACACCTGCCGTGCTCGGATTTTCCGCGGACTTACATCTAAACTATGCCATGATCACAGGAGATCTCTGCCCCTGCTTACGTGGGTCCCTTTGCCCATAGCTGGCCTGGACTTTCAACCACAGACCCGGGCAGCCTCCGCAGCCGTTTTGCCGGAGGGCCTTGCCTAATTATTCTTCCTGTCCGAACTCGAACGCTCTGGCGGACGATGCAAAGCACAGGACGGAAACGCTTCTGGCGCCGGCATCGCGCAGCGCCATGGCGCAGGCGTCCGCCGTGCTTCCCGTGGTTACGACATCGTCGACCAACAGTATATCCGCTCCCTGCACCTTTGCGCAAGCACTTTGTGGAACACTGAACGCGCCCTGGAGCATATTCCTGCGTTCAAGACCGCTTGAGAGCCTCATAGAGGCCGTTTCAGCGGTTTTTTCGAGGGCGTCGGTCCAAACATCCATGCCTAGTTTTTTAGCCGCGCATTTGGCTAAAAGCTCCGCCTGGTTGTAGCCGCGCTTCTTTATCTTTTTAGGCGTGGATGGCACCGGAACCATGGCTGTAAAGCCGTCCATTCCGGCCAGCGAGCCTCCCGGGCTCATCTCCGCCTGCACTTTTTCAGCCATCAGCAGGCCTATGTTCTCAGCTATATACGGCTTTCCGTGCAGCTTCAGATCGTGCATTATGCGGCGCGGGTAGAAACCGTAGATGCAGCAGGACAGCAGGTGATCGAAGGCAAATTCGTCCAGGCTGGCGCGGAAAGGATCGTGGTCCAGCCAGTTGATCTTCTTTGCGCAGTTATCGCAGATGCCGTGCACGCGGCTCTGCTCCATGGTGTCCCCGCAGCAAAGGCAGTAGAGGTTCCTTGGGTAGACCAGGTCCAGCACCTTGCCCGCGAGCCTTGCAGCGGAAGCCTTGCCGGTGCTAAGGGGCCTCATCTAAAACTCCTCCATGCCGGCAAGCTCTTTTATCCTTTCGCCAAGGCCGCTCTTCCTTTTGCGCCCCTGGGTGTTGTCTGTCATTGCGTTAGCCATGGCGGGCCGCCCCACCAGCACCACGCCCTGCTTGGCGCGCGTTACCGCGGTGTAGAGCAGGTTCCTTGTGGCAAGCATGGGCGGAAAATGCGTCATAGGCATAACTACCACCGGGAACTCGGACCCCTGGCTCTTGTGTACCGTAAGTGCAAAGGCGGGCTCCAGCTCGTCCAGGTTGGAGTAGTCGTAGGTGACCATGCGGCTCTCGTCGAACAGCACGGAGACCAGGCCGGTGTCTGTGTCCACGTTGCTTATGACCCCCATGTCCCCGTTGAAAACGCCAAGTCCGGCTTCCATGGTGGTGATATCGCGCCACTCCAGTTGGTAATCGTTCTTGTTCTGCATTACTTTATCGCCCTCACGGAAGGTGCGCTCGCCAAAGGTCTTCTCGCTTTTGGCGGGATCCGGCGGGTTGAGGGCTGTCTGCAGAAGCTTGTTGAGCTCCATGCTGCCGCAGAGGCCTTTCTTCGTAGGCGTAAGGACCTGGATGTCCCGGTAGGGGTCTATATCGTCGTAGTATTTGGGCAGGCGCTGCAAGCACAGCTGCCTTATAGTGTCTGCAATCTCCCTTTCGGAGCTGCGCTCCAGGAAGAAGCAGTCTGTGCCTTTGGTGTTGAAGCTGGGGTATTCCCCGTGATTTATGGCGTGCGCGTTAACGACTATCATGCTCTCCTGGGCCTGGCGGAAGATGTCCGTGAGCC
>JAZQIH010000104.1:0-11569 GCA_045541015.1 Anaerovoracaceae bacterium
TCCGACTTATGAAGCGCCAAGACCGAAGCCTGTGAGGCAGGTCCTTGCTGTTTCGGTATCCAGAAGGAGGAATGCAAGGCCAACACCCAGGATGCCGAGGCCTACTACGCAAAGGCCCATAACAGCGCCGCTCCTGAAAGCGACCTTAAGAGCCTTGTTCATTCCGCCGCTTTCTGCAGCAGCAGCTGTCCTTACGTTGCCGCGGGTAGCTACCTGCATGCCGAAGTATCCGGCAAGCACGGAGAACGCGGAACCGCAGACATAAAGTATAGCAGTTGTCCAGTTGATACCGAAGCCAAGGACTACGGTCAGAACTGCGACTACTATGATCATAGTTCTGTATTCTCTTCCGAGGAAGGCCATAGCGCCTTCGTGGATGTAACCGGAGATCTCTGTCATACGGGCATTGCCTGTAGACTGGCCGGTGATCCACTTAGCAAGTATAAGCGCAACTACGAGTGCGCAAGCTCCGACTATAGGAGCTACATATGCAAGTTTATCCATTCAGTGCCTCCTAAACCATTACATGATAACTACAAGTACCAGGTTGACGATAAGGAACACCACTGCTGTGATGACAGTGAGTTTAGAGAGCTTTTCGTCATAACCGGTGGACTTCTTCTTTCCGCCGAAGAGGCTGTCGGATCCTCCCGACACAGCAGAAAGACCGTTAGACTCGCCCTGCTGGAACATTACGGAGAGTGTCAGGACTACAGACACTACAGCCAGCAGGATCATGAATACTGTCTTCATTAATTACTCCTTCTATAATATTGCGGTAAAAATATGATTAAGTATCTTATCACAGATATTATGCTACTGCAAGGGTAATTTCTTGCAAAATATTAGCTTTCTGTTGGCAAAAATGCTTATATTTGCTAGAAATGGACTATTTCCAGGAAATCCGCAGGCTTAAGGCTTGCTCCGCCTACCAAAGCTCCGTCTATATCATCCTGGCCCATAAGCTCGGATGCGTTTGCGGGCTTAACAGATCCGCCGTACTGGATGGCTATCTCCTCGGAGATCTCGTCTCCATAGAGCTCTTCCAGGACGCTTCTGATGTATGCGCACATCTCCTGAGCCTGGTCGGGTGTTGCGGTCTTGCCTGTGCCTATAGCCCAGATGGGTTCATATGCAACGGTAACCTTCTTTGCGTCTTCAGCGGAAACTCCCGCAAAGTCTGCGCGGATCTGGCCGCCTACGAATTCCTTTTCCTTGCCCTCTTCCCTTACTGCAAGGCTCTCGCCGCAGCAGAGTATGGGGAGTATGTCCTCGGAAAGCGCCTTGAGCACCTTCTTATTAACGGTTTCGTCTGTTTCTCCGAAGTATTCCCTGCGCTCGGAGTGGCCGATTATAACGTAATCAACGCCTATTTCCTTGAGCATGGGGGCGCTGATCTCTCCGGTGAACGCGCCCTGGTCTTCCCAGTGCATGTTCTGGGCTGCAACGCCTATGCCTGTGCCCTCAAATGCCTTCTTAAGAGCCCAGAGCTGGGTGAAAGGAGCTGCTATGGCAACGCGGACATCGCTTGCCTTGTAGATCTTCTTGAACTCCTCAGCAAATTCCACTGCCTGCGCAGCGGTCTTGTACATTTTCCAGTTTCCTGCGATAAATGGTTTTCTCATTGTTTTTCTCCTGTACATTATACTGAGGCGCAGATACTGCGCCCCAGCCTGATCAACTTATTCTTACTTGTCCTGCAGCGCTTCTACACCGGGCAGAGCCTTGCCTTCCAGGAACTCCAGAGATGCGCCGCCGCCTGTGGAGATGTGGGTGATCTCGTCTTCAATGCGGAACTGCTTTGCTGCCGATGCGCTGTCACCGCCGCCTATTATGGATACAGCGTTGCTCTTTACGATAGCGTCTGCAACAGCCTTGGTGCCGCCTGCGAATTCATAGTACTCGAATACGCCCATGGGGCCGTTCCAGAATACTGTGCCAGCGTTTGCGATCTCTTCTGCGTAGATCTCCCTGGTCTTGGGGCCTATGTCCTGGCCTTCCCAGCCGTCCGGCATCTTGTCTGCGTCCACATACTTGAACTCTGTTGCGTCCGGTCCGAACTTGTTAGCGACCTTGATGTCCACTGCGGTAAGGAACTTGACGCCCTTCGCCTTTGCCTTTTTTTCTATTTCCTTTGCTACGTCAAGCTTGTCGCGCTCACAGAGGGAATCGCCTACGTTCCAGCCGCGGGATGCGAAGAAGGTGTAGGACATGCCGCCGCCTATGATTATGGTGTCTGCCTTTTCGAGCAGGCTGTTGATGACTGCGATCTTGTCGGAGACCTTGGATCCGCCGAGTATTGCAACGAAAGGTCTTACCGGCTCGTTAAGAGCATCGCCCAGGAATTTGAGCTCTTTTTCGATAAGGAAGCCGCTTACAGCAGGCAGGTAATCTGCGATGCCAGCTGTAGAAGCGTGAGCCCTGTGAGCTGTTCCGAAAGCATCGTTTACATAGATCTCAGCAAGGCTTGCGAGGTCCTTTGCGAAAGCGGGATCGTTCTTTTCCTCTTCTGCTCTGAAGCGGAGGTTTTCGAGAAGCATTACCTGGCCGGCCTTAAGCTTTGCTGCAGCAGCTCTTACCTTGTCGTCAACTACGACGTCAGACTGAGCAAAGACTACTTCCTGGCCCAGGAGCTCTGTGAGCCTCTTGGCAACGGGTGCCAGTGTGTACTTGGGGTTGGGCTCTCCCTTGGGGCGGCCCATGTGGCTCATCAGGATGACTGCTGCGCCCTGCTCTACCATGTACTTTATTGTTGGAAGCGCTGCGGTGATACGGTTATCATCGGTTATTTCTCCGTCCTGCATGGGAACGTTGAAATCGCAGCGGCAGATTATCTTCTTGCCTTTAACATCGATGTCTTTTACTGTTTTCTTCATGATGTGCTCCTTTGCTTTATTATGTGGTTATCCGCTTGCGCGGACTGCTTTGAAACGGTTTCAGTTCTAATTATTATACATCATTCTTTCAATAAATGCACCAATGCGCCGGAAAATATGGTATACTATCGATAATTATTTCAGGAGGCACCATGAGCACTAAAATAGCACTGCTCGGTTTCGGCACCGTCGGAAAAGGCACCTACAGGGTCCTTACCCAGAACGCCGCTGTAATAGAAAAGAAGACCGGAAAGAAGATAGAAGTAGCCCGCATCCTGGAGCGCGCCCAGGCTGCAATAGACAGCGGAGTGGCTCCCAAGGAGCTCTTTACCCAGGACTACGATTCCATCCTCGCTGATCCGGATATAAGCATAGTCGTTGAGATGATGGGCGGTCTGGAGCCAGCCAGCAGCTTTATGCTAAGGGCCCTTGAGGCAGGCAAAAACGTTGTAACTCCAAACAAAGCTGCCGTTGCCGCAAACTACGACAAGCTCCACAAAGCAGCCGAAGACCACTGTGTTCGCATAAAGTACGAGGCTTCCGTTGGCGGCGCCATCCCTGTTATCGAGACCATAAACACCTCGCTGGTAGCCAACAGGATCAGCAAGGTCCAGGGCATAGTAAACGGCACCACCAACTACATACTCACCAAGATGGAGGAGGAAAACCTCTCCTACGAGGAGGCACTTAAGCAGGCCCAGGCCAAGGGCTTTGCCGAGGCAGACCCCACCGCGGATGTAGAGGGCATAGATGCCGCAAACAAGCTTACGATACTTATTGCGGAGTGCTTTGGCGTTTACATTAAGCCGGGAGATATTGAGCGCGTCGGCATTACGAAGCTCACCAGGGACGATCTCCGCCTGGCCACCCAGAACGGCTGCAAGCTTAAGCTCATAGCCAGCGCCGAGCGCCTGGAAGACGGCAGCATAAAGGCTTTCGTGAAGCCCACGGAGGTGCCCGTCCACAGCCCGCTGGCCTCTGTTTCCAACGAGTTCAACGGCATACTGCTCTCCTGCAACATGGCAGACAGCATTTTCCTCTACGGCCGCGGCGCCGGCATGGACCCCACAGGCTCCGCCGTAGCAGCAGACGTAGTATCCCTGGCAAAGTAGAAAAGACAAACATCTCCGGCATAACAAAAACCGCGCAGTTTGCGCGGTTTTTAAATACTATCTTGTGATCGCTTCCCAGATGATCTCCTGCGCCTCTTTTGCCTCCGGTATGGGGCAGATCGGGTAGCAATGTATCATGCGCTGGCCGACTATCAGATCACAATCGGTGCCGGCATCCTTGAACTTTTCGTACAGGAGCATCTCATCCGGGAACAGGACCTCCCAGGTGCCTGCGGTAAGGGTAACACGGCCCAAGCCGGAAAGATCTCCGTAGATTGGGCTTACTCGCGGATCTGTCATAGGAAGGCCGTCCGCCCAGACCTCGCCCATGCGGCGCAGGCCGTCTATGCCCAGCATCGGGTCGTCCTTAACATACAGCGGCATCTCCTCGTGGGACATCGTAACGTCCACCCAGGGCGATATCAGCACCAGCTCCGAAGGACAGGCCAGCTTCATATCGCGCAGGACCTGAGCCAGGCCGAGCGCCAGACCTCCTCCCGCGGAATCTCCCATAAACACTATCTTTCCGCAGTCGTTAGCCTTTATGTAGTTCTGATAATAGGCTATGCAGACCGCGTAGGCATCCTCGCAATTGCTGACCGGCTCCTTGGGGTAGACCATAAGGACCACCTCCGCGCCAGTCTCCTTAGCGGTGCGCGCAGCCATAGTCGTCTGCTGGGCATTGGGCTGATTTATATAGGCCCCGCCGTGAAAGTAGAACACCGTCTGCGCCGGATGCTCCTGGTCGTTGTAGATAAAGGCCTGGAGCGGGCCGTTCGAGTCCTCCTTTAAGCTTACGCCAAACTTGGCCTTGCTTATGACTACAGGCTCTTTGTTGAGCTCCGCCCTTTCCGCAATGTACTTGTCCGCCTCCTCCACGGTGGTGAACTTATCGCTTCTGTGCTGCATCCTAAGGACAAGATCGGTGACCCCGGCCATAAAAGACCGCTGGTTTAGAACGCGGCAGTAAAACCAAAAGCCGCCGCCGATCAGGACCACCGCAGCAAGGAGCGTTTCTATTATTCTCAGTATCCTAAAGCCAGCCCTTCTCATAGTTTAGTCGGAGCTTGGCATGGCTGCTGCCACTGCGGCAACAAGGCCGCCGAAGGAAATGGTCTGAAGCGTTACCTGGCCCGGGCCGGTAACCACTGTGTTGAACAGGCCCTCTCCGCCGAACAGCACGTTCTTGGCGCCCTTAACGGTAACTATATCCATGCTGCAGCTTGCGTCTATAACTGCAAGGGATCCGGTATCCACCACCAGCTGCTCGCCGGCCTCCAGCGTGTAAGTTACAGCGGAGCCGTCTATCTCTACGAACACCTTGCCGGTGCCGGTGACTTTCTGCATTATGAAGCCCTCGCCGCCGAAGAAGCCCACCATGCCCTTCTTCTGGAAAAAGGTGGACAGCTCAACGCCCTGCGTGGATGCAAGGAAGGCACGCTTCTGCAGTATCAGCGGCTTTTCCGGTGTTACATCCAGTGCCAGTATGGTGCCAGGAAAGCTTGGGGAAAAGGCTATCATGCCCTCTCCGCCGCGCGCTGTGTAGATGTTCTGGAATATCCGCTCTCCGGAGAAGAGCCTGCCCAGAGCCTTGCCAAGGCTTCCGCCTCCGCTGGTCTGCATCTCCATGTTGGGGCTCATCCACGACATTGCACCGCCCTCGGTGATCATGGATTCTCCATCTTCCAGCCTGCAGACAACTACAGGCATGTTATCGCCTTTGATCTCGTAATTCATACTATCTCTCCTTTTGTTTTCCCCTGGGAAACACCGCCTTTTGAAGGCATATTTTGTTCATTATATCATAAGATCCGGGCCGATTTCATAGTTTTGGGCAAAAAAAAGCACGCACTAAAAAGTGTGTGCTTTATTGTCTTATCACGGATATCTCTTCTGTGTTTATTCCTTGATAGACTTCAGCTTCTTTGCCAGCTCTTCCTGTGCTTTTGTTGCCTGGCAAATTCCCTGATACATGAGGTCTCCAGCCTTGGTCGGAGTAACGCCCTTCTTGCTGCGAACAAAGAATGTGACGCCAAACTCCTTCTCGAGCTCAGAAACCATTCTGGACACGACGGACCTGGATACAAAAAGTGATTCAGCTGCTGTAGCAATATTGCGTTTTTCGTAGCAAATCCTGTAGTACAGTGCCTGTTTTTCTGTCATTTTGGTGTACCTTCACATTGATATTAAAGTATCTTATATCTTACATAATTATGCTGTTTGCAGAATAATATGTCAAGTGAATTAAAGAATTCCAAGGGCATTTTTTTGTATATGTATATGAATTGAGACACCATTGTTTGTTACGTGTGCACAAAATGTTTCGGATAACAAAATGTTTCGGATAAAAAGAGCAGGCGAAGCTCTGAAAGCCTCGCCTGCCAAGCTGTTTGATTTACTTGTTGCTGAGCACGTAGTCCTTGATCTTGCTTACGCCTATGTACTTGGAGTAGCTGTCTCCTTCTATGATGACAGCGGTAGGTGCCTGCATTATGCCGAACTGGCGTGCCAGGCCTCTGTTTTCCTCTGCAAGCACGAGCTCGTACTCTGTGCCCTGCTGAGCAAGGAACTCCTTGATGACTGCGCAGTTGGGGCAAGTCCTGGTGGTGAAGAGCAGGAAGCGCTTTGCTTCGGCTGCTTCTTCTGCAGGCTCTTCTGCCTTTACTTCCGGAGCCGGAGCTGCGGGCTCTGCCTTAACTTCCGGTGCGGGCTCTGCAGCCTTTACCTCTGCTGCGGGAGCTTCCTTAACTTCCGGAGCGGACTCGTAAGCCTTTGCAAGGTCTTCTGCGCTTGCGGAGAGCCTTGTTACAGTCTTTACTGCAGGAGCAACAGGAGCAGCGACCTCTGCAGCCGGAGCCGGAGCAACTTCTGCCTTGGGAGCCAGAGTTACAGGAGCCTCAGCTATCCTGATCTGCGGAGCTTCTGCCTTTACCTCTGCCTTGGGGGCAATGTTCTCGGCGCCGACAACTGCCTTAAGAGGCTCTGCGATGTTCTTGTCTGCGTGCCTTCTGAAGGAGGTGCCGATATCGTAGGTCTTCCTCTGCTTGAACTCCTGAGCCTTGCCGTCGTTCCAGTTCTGTACCGGACGGTAGTAACCGGTTATGCGGCTGTAGACCTCGGTCTTTTCTCCGCACTCGGGGCAGGTGAATACTTCGCCGGCAAGATATCCGTGGTTCTTGCAGATGGAGTAGGTCGGGGACATTGTGTAGTACGGCAGCTTGTAGTTTTCTGCAATGGTGCGTACCAGTGTAGCTGCAGCCTTCCAATCCGGGAGTTTTTCGCCCAGGAATGCGTGGAATACAGTGCCGCTGGTGTAGAGGGTCTGGAGCTCGTCCTGAACATCCAGAGCCGCAAATACGTCATCTGTGTAGCCGACAGGCAGGTGGGAGCTGTTGGTGTAGTACGGGGTGCCGCCCATGTCTGCTGCGGTTATTATGTTTCCGAAACGCTTTACATCGTGCTTAGCAAGCCTGTAAGCGGTGGATTCTGCCGGAGTAGCCTCCAGGTTGAACAGATCTCCGTACTGCTCCTGGTAGTCGGAGAGGCGCTCTCTCATGTGGTTGAGAACGTCTATGGAGAACTGCTGGGTCTCCTTGTGGGTCATGTCCTTCTTGAGCCACTTTGCGTTGAGGCCGGCTTCGTTCATGCCGACAAGACCGATGGTGGAGAAGTGGTTTGCGAAGGTTCCCAGGTACCTCTTGGTGTAGGGGTAGAGGCCTTCAGCAAGGAGCTTGCTGATTACTCTGCGCTTGATATCAAGAGACCTTGCGGCAATGTCCATCATGTGGTCCAGGCGCTTGTAGAACTCTTCCGGAGTTTCGGAGAGGTAAGCAATGCGCGGCATGTTGATGGTTACAACGCCTATGGATCCGGTGGATTCTCCGCTTCCGAAGAAGCCGCCGCTCTTCTTTCTGAGCTCTCTGAGGTCCAGTCTGAGCCTGCAGCACATGGATCTTACATCGGAAGGCTCCATATCGGAGTTGATGTAGTTGGAGAAGTACGGGGTGCCGTACTTGGCTGTCATCTCGAACAGGAGCTTGTTGTTCTCTGTCTCGGACCAGTCGAAGTCCTTGGTGATGGAGTATGTGGGGATAGGATACTGGAAGCCGCGGCCGTTGCAGTCGCCCTCGATCATGAGCTCGATGAAGGCCTTGTTGACCATATCCATTTCCTCTTTGCAATCGCCGTAGGTGAAATCCATTTCCTTCCCGCCTACGATAGCCTTCTGATCCTTAAGATCCGGCGGGCATACCCAGTCCAGGGTGATGTTTGTGAACGGAGACTGAGTTCCCCAGCGGGACGGGGTGTTTACGCCGTAGACGAAGCTCTGGATGCACTGCTTTACTTCCTTATATGTAAGGTTGTCTGTCCTTACGAAAGGAGCAAGGTAGGTATCGAAGGAGCTGAACGCCTGAGCGCCTGCCCACTCGTTCTGCATGATTCCCAGGAAGTTTACCATCTGGTTGCAGAGGGTGGAAAGGTGGCTTGCAGGGGAGCTGCTGATCTTTCCGGGGACTCCGCCGAGTCCTTCCTGTATCAGCTGCTTAAGGCTCCAGCCTGCGCAGTAGCCTGTGAGCATGGAAAGATCGTGGAGATGTATATCTGCGTTTTTATGAGCTTTGGCAATTTCGTCGTCGTAGATCTCGGAGAGCCAGTAGTTGGCTGTGATGGCTCCGGAGTTGGAGAGGATGAGTCCGCCGACAGAATAAGTTACGGTGGAGTTCTCCTTTACACGCCAGTCTGTGACCTTGACGTAGCTGTCTACCAGGGACTTGTAGTCCAGCACGGTAGAGTTGATGTTTCTGAGCTTTTCCCTCTGACGTCTGTAGAGGATGTAAGCTTTGGCTACATCATCGTAGCCTGCCTTGATGAGTGTGGACTCCACGCAGTCCTGGATGTCTTCTACTGCGATGAGGTTGTCCTTGATCCTCGGCTCGAATTCCGAGGTTACCTTGAGCGCGAGGAAGTCTATCACGGAGGGGTGATACTGCTTTTCCTGCGCCTCGAACGCAAGCCTTATAGCGTCCGAGATCTTTGTGAGGTCAAAATCTACGATCTTGCCATCCCTTTTTTGTACCTGATACATTGCCTTTGCTCCTTATATATGAATGATAATGCATGATCCGTTTGCCGGGGGCGCACATAAAAAAGACCCCTTAAACGGTTACCAATATTGTAAAGCATAGCACTTGGTGTTGTCAAGACGAAAACACAAGATATTGTGGTCAAAAATTTTTACGCCAACTAGATGTAGCAACTAAACTTTGCAACTGGAACCGGGCGCAAAAGCCGCACAACCCGCGGCATCCGGCGCGCTGTAACACAAGCTGCTCACCGCATCCTCCGGCAGCCATGGGCACTTCTGACGGAGAAAAGTGGCGCGGCCCTTCCAGGGCAGGTCCTCCAGCTCGATCATAGCCCTGCTTATGATCTGCTTTTCCGCGGCCAGGCCTTCCAGCTCGGCCGACAGCATCATGCGGCGGGCCAGGCCGACCTGCAGTTCCGCGTCTTTTGTTATGATGCTGCGGCGCCGGCCGCTTCCGTACCCTTCCACCCGCATCACGACCGGCCTTCTATTATTAAATGTAGGGATCATGCGCCCCTGAGGGCACTGTTCGATTTGCGCAATGTCACGATCCGCCAATTTCTCTATCCGTGACATTGTTTGGGCCAAAATCGTCATCAAAGCTTCGTCCATAAGCCCTTTTTTCCTCCTTTTTATATGGTTTAATACGGCTGTAATGTCAGCACGCTGCTAAACGCCCCGATCTGCCATTATTTGTCAGCTACAATTGATATACTACCACACTGCCACACCCATTGCAATACATATTTGTAAAATATTTCCACAAGTGTCCAACATCCCACACTGTCATCTCTAGTTCCATCCCCTGCAATCAGAATATCCATAGCTTTTTGTGCAAACCTTTACATTCATTGTTATCACAGCAGTGCAAACTGTGATATAATTTATAACACAATTGTAACAATCGCTCGAGGCCGATATACGGCCGGGAGATCACAATGGACAACAAGGAACTTATTAGAGTATCACCGGAGGCTGCGGGCATCAAAAGCAGCCGCATCCTGAAGCTCATAAAGGATCTGGAGGCCACCGGCAACGAGATCCACGGTTTCATGGTAGCAAGGGGCGGAAAAGTTCTGGCGGAGAGCTGGCTGGCTCCCTACGCAGCGGACATACCCCACTCCTGCCACTCGCTGGGCAAAAGCTACACCTGCACAGCAGCGCTCATAGCCATCACCGAGGGCAAGCTCAGCCTGGACGATAAGCTCGTGGACATTTTCGCAGACGAGCTGCGCTCCTACGGCCGCTACCCCCACCCCGGCATGGAAAACGTAACAGTGCGCCACATCATGACCATGTCTTCAGGCACCAAGGGCATGCCTGCCCTCAACGATCTGTGGCTCAAGAACTTCCTTACCAGCCCCATGCAGTACGAGCCCGGAAGCACATTCATGTACAACACCACCGGGTCCTGCGTGCTCGGCGCAATAGTTGAGAAAGTCACAGGCTGCGGCCTGCTGGAATACATGAAAGAAAAACTCTTCTGCCACATTGGCATCAAGGACCAGGACATCATCTGGCAGAAGTTCGCCAACGGCATATACGCGGAGCCCGGCATCTGTGCCACAACAGAGGCAAACCTGCGCCTTGGCATGTTCTACATGAACAAGGGCTTTGCAGACGGCAAGCAGATAATAAGCAAGCAGCTTATGGATCAGGCCACCAGCTGCCAGATAAGCACCGCAAAGTGGCCGGATAAGAGCGGCACCTACGGCTACGGCTACCAGCTCTGGCTCGGAAGCCTGCCCGGCACCTACCGTTTCGACGGCGGCCAGGGCCAGCTCTGCGTGTGCTACCCGGCCAAGGACCTGGTAGTTGCAGTGCACCAGGCCGGAAGAGACCCGGGCGCCACAGGCATGGTCCTGGAGTTCATACACGAATTCATGGCCGATAACGAAAACATCGCGCCTGCAAATATACCCGGCGCCTTCGGGGAAGACGCGGAAGCCCTTGCGGAGCTTCGCACCTACCTGGCCTCCAGGCACATTGCGCTGCCCAAGGTAACAGAAGAGATAAAGCTCGCAACTGAGCGCAGAGCCCAGACCCTGGCAGGCACCTACCACATAGCCCCAGGAGACCGCATCCAGCCCTGGATAGAGGTAGTTCCCGTGGACTACGATTTCTGGAAGTACTTCTACGACCCGTCCGTGGCTGTACACCTCAAGACCATAGAGATAAAGCCGGAAAAGGACGCTGTAAAGGTAATATTCAACGGCAGGAGCCAGATAGTTGCCCGCACAGACGGGCAGCCCCAGATCTGCATCACGCCTAACGTGCTGCCCGGACTGGACAAGACCTGCGCGTTTGCGGGCCTGGACCGCGACGGAGATCTCAGGATAGATCTGCGCTGGCTGAACGGCTGGTTCCGCTGCAGCATAATGATAACACCCCTTGAAAACGGCCGCGTTGGCATAAGAACAGAAAAAGACATGCTCCACGAGGGCGGCACCCCCTGGACAGCCGCAGCAGAAGCATCAAGGATCTAAGTATTTGGG
>JAZQIH010000105.1:0-16058 GCA_045541015.1 Anaerovoracaceae bacterium
TCTTCCTAAGACCGCTTGGCCTCCGACTTCTTTTGTCGTGCTCGCAGATTATCAGGCCGTCTTCGGACAGAATGTCCGCGTCCAGAATAGCATCCACAGCCGGAAGCACGTATCCGTTAGCATAAGGAGGATCTATAAAGAAAAAGTCTACCTTTTCCCTGATCTTCCTGATGTTTTCCCTGAAATCTCCGTGCAGGAGTATGCTCCTGTCCAAAGCTTTGCAGATCTGAACATTCTCCTTTACCAGCTTTAGCGAATCCTTGTTCTGGTCGGAAAAATAGACCCTACGCACGCCTCTGCTGAGCGCTTCCAGGCCCATGCTGCCGCTTCCTGCAAAAACGTCCATAGCAACGCTGCTCTCGGTTATCATGGGGACTATCATGCTGAAAATGGCTTCTTTTACCTTATCGCTGGTGGGTCTTATATCGTAATTTGCCGGGGATTTTAGGCGCCTTCCCCGGAATTCGCCTGCAATTATTCTCATATCAGTTTATCTTACCACAATCTAAAGCGTTAGTCCATCGCTTTGCATGTACTTGCGTTTAAGGTTTTTCAAAAATGCAGCGTTTTCCGGCGCTGTAAGCCTGGGGTCTTTGGCAAGCATCTTCTGAACGTCTGTTAAGGCTTTTGCCGCTACCTCCCTGTGCTTAACAGGGTCTGCAAGCGTAAGCTGCGGAAGGCCGTGCTGCCTGTAGCCGAAGAATTCTCCGGGGCCGCGGAGCTCCAGGTCCTTTTCCGCAATGGTAAAGCCACTTAAGGTCTGGCACATTATCTTTGCTCTGTCTTCTGCTGTCTGACCGCCGCCGTCCGTTACAATAAGGCAGTATGATTGGTGCTTTCCGCGCCCTACTCTGCCTCTCAGCTGGTGCATCTGAGCAAGCCCGAAGCGCTGCGAATCTTCTATAAGCATTACAGTAGCGTTAGGCACGTCTATGCCTACCTCTATGACCACCGTGGACACGAGCACCTGTATCTCCGCATTGTAGAAGCGTGTCATTACTGCGTCCTTTTCTGCCTGGTCCATCTGGCCGTGCAGAAGTGCGCAGCTGATATCCGGGTGAGCCGCAGAAAAGTCCTCAAAAAGCCCCTGAGCAGAGCGTCCTTCCATGTTTTCCGGGTCCTCTATGTAAGGCGCAACTATGTAAGCCTGGCGCCCTTTAGCAACTTCCTCCAGCAGTATATCGTAAGCTTGCTTTCTGGTCTTGGCGCTGTAGGACTTGGTTATGATAGGTATGCGCCCCGGCGGAAGCTCGTCTATAACTGAGATATCCAGGTCTGCGTACAGGACAACAGCCAGAGTCCTTGGTATAGGAGTTGCCGTCATTACCAGAACATCCGGACACTTGCCTTTGGCGGAAAGCAGCTTCCTCTGGTTTACGCCGAACCTGTGCTGCTCGTCTGTGATTACAAGGCCTAGATTGCTGTATTCCACGCCGCCGGAGATCAGCGCGTGAGTGCCAACAGCAATATCCGCAGCGCCGCTTCTTATAAGCTCCAGTGCCTTCTTCTTTTCAGCCGAAGGCATGGTAGATGTCAGGAGAACGACATCCACGTCAAAGCCCTTAAAAAGCTTTGTGAGCGTCTCAAAGTGCTGGCGGGCCAGTATATCGGTCGGGGCCATAAAAGCGCTCTGATAGCCGTTTTTAGCGCTCTGGAGCATAGCTGCAGCAGCCACTGCAGTCTTGCCGCTTCCTACGTCTCCCTGCACCAGCCTGTTCATGGCTTTAGTGGATGCCATATCATCCAGGATATCCTTAAGAGCCCTCTTCTGAGCTCCCGTCATCTCAAACGGTAGACTTGATGCGAACTGCCAGGCGTAGTCTCCTGTAATGCTGTTGCCGTTCCTTCCGGCGCCGCCTCTGTCCTTTGAAAGCGCTAGCGCGGTGTCCAGGTAGAACAGCTCCTCGTAGACCAGCCTGTACCTTGCTGCCTTGTACTGTTCGTCTCCCTTGGGATAATGTATATTGGCATACGCGTATGCGTTGCTGCAGAGCCTGGCGGATATAACAGCAGACTCCGGAAGGGTCTCAGCAAGCTCGTCTGTGTGCAAAAGCGCAGCCCTTGAGCAGAGCCTCAGATCCTTTTGGGATATTCCGGATGTGAGAGGATACACCGGCAGTATGCCCTTTTCCTCTGTGCCGTCGCTCCTGGAATAAGACGGATGGAACATGGTGACTCTGCCGTTTTCCACCTTTACCTTGCCGAAAAAGTCAAATAGTTCACCCTGCTTGAACTGACCTGCAAGGAAGGCTCCCTTAAAGAACAGCACTTCCATCCTTGCAGTATCGTCCTCGCAGAGAAGATGCAAAGTGCGGTTCTTGCCGAATCCTTTTCCAAAGCGCAGCAAAAGCACCCTGGCGCGCACCAGGGCCTTTTCTCCGTCCGCAAGATCGCAGATGCGCTTAACGTTGCGCTTGTCCTCGTACTCCCTTGGGTAGAATTCGAACATGTCCTCAAAATGCTCTATCCCAAGCTTTGCAAGGCGCTCTGCCTTCTGCGGACCTATGCCTTTAAGCTCCGATATTTCCGAAGCAAGGCTTATCTCGTATTCAGTCTTCTTCGTTTTCGCCGCCACGGTAACTGAACCTTATATCTCTTTTGACCGACGTTCTGGCAGTGGTCATCTGTACTACATTAATAACTATATCCTCAATTTCAAGCTCAAGGTCCTCTTCTATGACCCTTGCCGCCATGTCTATAATGGAGTTGCAGATTTCGCTTATGCTGTTTCCTATCCTTATGCTTACAGAGGCTGAAACGAAAAGTCCGTCCTCCCCAAAACGGAGCTCTTTTTCGCCCACGTACCTGGCTTTTCCTTCAAATGGACGCATTGCCTCGTTAAGCAGCTGGAAAAACAGCCCGTCATCTATTGTGATAACTCCTTTGTCGTTCTTCTTGCTGACTAACATGCAATTATTATAGCAAATAAATAGAAAAAAATCTTGCACAAGTATGATTCTTGTGCTATAATCGCAAAGTCTGAATTGAAGTGACGCACCTTTTTGGTGCATAAAGCTTGAAATATCAACCGATTTCGGTAAGGAGGTCAATAAAATGTCCAGAAAGTGCGAGATCTGCGGAAAGGGTCAGGTTTCCGGTAACAACGTATCCCACTCCAATCGTCATACCAGAAGAAAGTGGAATGCTAACATCCAGACTGTAAGAGTTGAGGAGAACGGAACCGTTAAAAGGATCAATGTCTGCACACACTGCCTTAGATCCGGAAAAGTTTCCAGAGCATAAGATGCAAACAACGCTGCAGCCTGGTGCTGCAGCTTTTTCTTATTAGTTTTATATATTACATAAAGGAGAACAATGGACGCTGTCCCCCGATCGTCATATATAATTATTCTTTTACTTCTCTTTGCCGCAGCATGGCTTGCGGTAACTGAGACTGCTGTTTCATCTGCAAACTACGCCAAGATAAAGCTTGCCAAAGACAGAGGCGATAACAGAGCCGACAACGCTCTCTACGTCCTGGACAATTTCGACAAAGCTATTACCACCCTGCTCATCTGCACCAATATAGTGCACATTGCGGCTTCAGCTATAGTTACAGTTGCTGTTACCAGAGCATTCGGTGTAGGCGCGGTTGCTATAAGTACCATCTTAACAACTATCGTAGTGTTCTTCTTCGGCGAGATGCTCCCCAAGAGCGTAGCCAAGAAATACTCCTACAGATTCACCTTATCAAATTCCGGCCTGCTTAAAGTACTGATGACGCTTCTGCGCCCTCTTTCTTTTGTGCTGTCCAAGATAGGAAACTTCGCCTCTAAGCTTACTAAGGACGAAGCCGAGCTTACCGTAACTGAAGATGAGCTCCACGATATAATCGAGGACCTTACAGAAGACGGCACCCTGGAGGAAGACGAAGGAGATCTCATCCAGTCCGCTATAGATTTCAACGATGTTACCGTAAGGAACATCATGACTCCTATAGACAAGGTCTTTGCTATCAACTGCGAGGACGATCCGGACAACATGCTCAGCTTTATAAAAGAGCAGACCCACAGCAGGCTTCCGGTCTACCGCGGGGATCTTAACCATATATTCGGCATACTCCACATCAGAAGCTTCATAAGGGCCTATCTTAAGGATAAGGACAACATAGACATAATGAAACTGCTCACTAAACCTCTGTTTATAGAGCAGGACACCAAAATAGACGACCTTCTGCCTATCATGGCGGAGCACAGGTTCACCCTTGCTGTTGCAACGGACGGCAAAGGACACAGCGTAGGCGTGGTCTCTGTTGAAGACATGCTTGAGGAACTTGTAGGCGAGATCTACGACGAAGACGAGGCAGCAGCCAGAGGTAAAGCGCAATGACTATAGCTATACTCTCAGTTGCCTTAATAATCTGCATAGCGCTCTCCTCCTTCTTCTCCGCGTCAGAGATGTCCTACTCTGCTTGCAACAAGGTAAGGATAGAAAACCTCAAGGATTCCGGGGACAAAAAGGCCGCCAGAGCCTGGAAGATTACCCAGGACTTCGATACCGCGCTCGGAGCTATACTCACAGGAAACAACCTTGTGAACATAGCCTCCTCTTCCATAGCATCTGTCCTTATACTCGAGATATTCAAGAGCGACAGCTACACATGGATAGGAACCGTTGTGGTGACCATCCTTGTAATAATCTTCGGAGAAACTATACCAAAGATACGCGCAAGGAAGATGCCAAACACCCTTGCCCTGCGCTATTCCGCGCCTTTAAAGGTCCTTATTACCGTACTTAAGCCTTTCGTATTCATAGTTGTAAAAGCAGTAGACGCTATAACTATGAAGCTTAAGGGCGATGAAGAAGACATGGACGAGGACCAGGCTGCAGAAGAAGCCATAGACGAGCTCTCCAGTATTATAGAGACTGCCGAAGACGAGGATGTCCTGGACGAGGACCAGTCAGAGCTCGTGCAGGCAGCCATAGACTTCCTGGATGTTGCTGCCTACGAGGCCATGACAAGCCGCGTAGACGTTGAAGGCATAGACATAAGGGACAGCAGAGAGCAGATACTCTCCGTTATCATGGAAGACCATGCTTTCTCCAGGATCCCTGTGTATGACGGCAACATAGACAATATCATTGGCATACTCTACCTGAACCAGTTCTTCAAGGCCTACACAACTTACGAAAACGTGGATATCAAGGCCCTGCTCATGGAGCCGCTCTACGTTTACAAGACGACTAAGCTTACGAGCGTTCTGGACCAGCTCCGCGCAGCCGGCCAGCACATGGCTATAGTCTGCGATGAATACGGCGGCACTCTTGGCATTATAACCATGGAGGATATACTGGAAGAGATAGTCGGAGATATCTGGGACGAATACGACGAGATAGAAGAAGACGATGTAAAGGAGATCTCCGATACTGTCTTTGAGATAGACGGAGACATAGGCATCAATGATCTTTGCGATCTGTTCAATATCAGCGAGGACGAATTCGATACCGATTCCGACACTGCCGGCGGCTGGGCTCTGGAGCATTTCGAGGAATATCCGGAGAACGGTAGCACCTTCGAGGATTACGGCTTTAAGGTAACTATCCTTCAGATAGACGAAAGGCGTGTGGAAAAGCTAAGGCTCGAAAAGCTTCCGGAAGAAGATGAATGAAAAAACAGACCCGGCTTAATATAAAGCCGGGTCTTTCGTATCATTCACTATTTAGGATCATAAACAAGCTGGGTACCTACCGGCATGCTCTGATACTTTGAATCCGTTATGAACAGCCGCATAAATACCTCATCCACCTGCTCCAGATATCCGGTAAATCTGTAGCTTCCGTTAATATAAGCCTGATCGAGTATCAGGTAGCCATCTTCCGGATACCCGTAGCACTCCGCTTTTCCGCCGTCCGGGGTGGTGAACACTACTTTATATCCGCCCACCTGAAGTGAATCCATGGTTACTGTAAGGGTCTTTTTGTGATCGTCCCTTAAGTACCAGGTCTTCGGGAAGAACCAATCCGCAAAACCAAACTTTTCAGGATCTCTGTATTCGGAGCCCTCGCCTCCCGTAGGACTTGCTCCCTCTTTTACAAATTCATATACCTTGCCTGTCGGTGCGCCCTTGTAAGAGGAACTGGTGGCAAGCAAACTGATACCGTCACTGGTCTTTTGGAATACGCCTTCATAGCGCTGCGTATCGTTGAAGAAGCACTGATTGATGAACAGTGCGTTGTCTTCAGCGATATTTGCGTAGCCCACTCCCGTGTCCCCATAGAACTGGAAGTCTATCTTATACCCTCCGGTCTGCGGAGAATCAGCTGAGATAACTGCTTTGCGGTTGGGATCCGTCTTATCTACCCAGGTTCCTATATACCAGCTGTCCGTGGTGCCATATACAGATGGATCCCTGTAGTCGGAGCCGCCGCCCTGCCCAGGGAGCTCCATATCGTGCGAATAGATACCATAGATCACATAGGGATGCTTGTATATCTCAGTGATCTTCTGATCGCCTTCTACAGTAACTTCAACGAGCTGCGGATCGAAGGGCGCAGAGGCGATCTCCTTTGTTCCGTCCTGCATCTCATATTTTATGCAGTACATTGCGTTATTCGGGGCATAGCCTATGCGGATAAGATCCATAGGCTCAGCAAATAAAGCTTCAGTGAAATACTCGAATCTGACAGGCATCAGCCAGCAGCTGCCTTCAAGATCGACCCAGCGCAGAGCCATGAAAGTAACAGCGTAATAGCGCGTATCCGCGTAGAACTTGTCATCAAGGACCTTTTCGGAAAGTGTTCCGCCCTGGCGGTAGAAGATGAAGCACCCGTCCGATGTCTGGTTGAAATCAGCTCCGAGTATATCTATAGACATGGCGGAATAACCGTTGCCGAGCTGCCTTAAGATCATAATATCGTCGTCTTTGTAACGGCAGAAGAACACCTGATAATCTGAAACATCGCCTGTAATATCATAAGCACCGTCAGACAGAATGCCATCAGCTGACTTTATTGTAAACCTGATGGTGTCTTCAAATGAAACATTTGTGTTTTCGAATAGTTTTCCTGTAGTGAATGAAAATTCAGCTTTTGCTGCGCCTCCGAACTTCAGCAGCCAGGAAGCAGTTTTTGTCGACATGTCAAAACTAAGATCGCCATATTCCTGGGTCTCTCCTATCTGAGAGCCTCCAGGAAGCAAAGACCATGTGCCATTCAGAAACAATGCAAGATCATCAGCATTATGTATACCTGATTCGTAGAGCTCCTGCAGATGCGGATCTGCCTTAACAGGATCTGTTGTACCAGAAGGCTCTATGGGATACGTGTTGCTTCCCGGCTCAGGATCTGCGTTGTTTCCCGGCACTGTGTTGCTGACAGGGTCAGTGCTGTTTGCGGGAACTGTATTGTTAGCGGTATTGTTGTTTGACGCTGGCGAGCAGGCCGCGCTGAAGATCATAACTGACACTAAAAGGATAATAATCACAGGCTTTTTCATCTCGGTGTTCCTCCTTTAAGGCTCACAGATCTATAAAAATATTTCTAAATATCAGAGATCGATATCCAGTTCTACCGGGCAGTGGTCTGAACCCATTATATCAGTCCTTATAACAACGTCATTTATCTTTTCTTTGATGCGGTCTGAAACGACAAAGTAGTCTATTCTCCACCCTACGTTCCTTTCGCGGGCTTTCATGCGGTAGCTCCACCAGCTGTATTCCACCTTATCCGGGTAGAGGTACCTGAAAGAATCCGTAAAGCCGCAGGCAAGAAGCTTGGTAAAAGCATCGCGCTCCTCGTCGGAAAAGCCTGCGTTATGGTGGTTGGTATCCGGGTTCTTAAGGTCTATCTCGTTGTGAGCAACGTTAAGATCTCCGCACATTATGAGCGGCTTTCTGCTGTCCAGGCTCTTGAGGTATTCCCTGTTTGCAGCCTCCCATTCCAGGCGGTAACCAAGCCTTGCAAGCTCGTTCTGGGAGTTTGGCGTGTAGTTGGTTATCATGTAAAACGAGGGGTATTCAAGGGTTATTGCTCTGCCCTCGTGGCTGTGCTCTTCTTTGTCTATTCCGTAGTTTACAGAATCCGGCTTATGTTTTGTGAATATAGCCGTACCGGAATAGCCCTTCTTTTTCGCACTGTTCCAGTACTGATAGTAACCCGGAAGCTCCGCGCTAAGATCCACCTGGTCCGGCTGGCACTTAGTTTCCTGTATGCATATGATATCAGGATCTTCCGCACGCAGAAAATCCATCATGCCCTTGCCCAGGCAGGCTCTTATACCGTTTACGTTCCAGGTTATTATCTTCATACTGATTCCTTTCAAAAACCATGAGCAGTCCGTAAGCCGGGTTCTGTCGTGGACGATCATCTTTCTAGGGCTGACATTGCTGCCAGTCTCAAGCGACCTACCTTCCGGGAAGGGACGGGCAGCCCCCTTTCAGGCATTATCCTTGCGGAATTACCTCCCTTTTTGGTCTTGCTCCGGATGGGGTTTACACTGACGGCGCATGTTACCATACGCCCGGTAGGCTCTTACCCTGCCTTTTCACCCTTACCTGCGCCAAAAGGCCCAGGCGGGTCTTTTCTGTTGCACTTTCCTTAGGATCGCTCCCACCGGCTGTTAGCCGGCATCCTTGCCCTGTGGAGCCCGGACTTTCCTCCCGCCCTGCATTCTGCGCAGAGCCGGCGACCGTCAGGACTACTCATGATATTTAGCTTTTAATATGCTCTGTCGTAAGGCACCTGGTGATCGGTGCTGCTTATTACTTCCAGCTGGCCTTTGCAAAGGCGCCCAAGCTGCTCCGCCATGTTTGGAACGAATATCCATTCCGTTCCTGCGTGGCCTGCTGCTATGAAGGCCATGTCTGTCTGCCTTGCAAGTATGGCCTTGTGATGCTCCATCTCTCCGGTAAGGTAGACATCCGCGCCGGAGGCCAGTGCGGTCCCCCAGAAGTCGTCCGCTCCGCCGGTGCAAAGAGCAATTTTGTCTATCTTTTTGTCCGGATCTCCGGAAGCTACGAAGCCTACAGGCTTTCCAAGGACTTCGAAGACCTGCTTTTCGAACTCCGCTAATGTAATGGCTTTTGAAGGCTTTCCTACCCTTAAGCCGTAATCTATTACTTCTACGTCTTTGATGCCGAGCATGCTGCAGAGGTAGTCGTTGTTGCCGCCCTGGGCAATATCGAAGCATGTATGCGAAGAATAGACCTCGATTCCGCTTCTGATAAGCTCGAACACGTTGCGGTGATTGACGTTTGCAGCTGTAAGTTTGGCCGGCGCAAAGCTCTGAAGGAATATCGGATGATGCGTTATTATCATATCCGCCCCGCACTGCCTTGCAGCCTCCACAACACTTCCTGACAGCTCCATGGCAACAAAGACCTTATCGATCTCTGTCTTTCCTAAGTCTATCTGCATGCCGCAGTTGTCCCAGCCGTCCGCAAGCTCCAGCGGCGCTATTTTATTAAGTATTTCGAGAAGCTCTGTTTTTCTCATATGTTCTTCCTGATCTCAAGAAGCTGCTCGGTAAGAGCGTTATATATCGCCCTTTGCTGAGCGCTTTCTGTAAGTGTGCTGTTTTTTAAGGACTCCAGGACCGCCCTGTTTCTTGCTATCTTGCCGTCCAGGAACTCTGCAAGAAGCGGATCTCCGTGTTCCAAAAGATAAGAAGACACAAGGCCGGTATCAGGCTTTAGCATCGCAGCACTGCAGTGTTCAACAGCAAAGACCTCGCATATACGGCCTCGTTCTTTTGCGAGCCTGTAGGCGCAGATCATAAAGCCGCTCTGCGTCAGATAGCCCCGCAGATCGTCCGCGTGAGTCCTCGGCTGAAGCACTGCTCTTTCAAACAGTGCCGGCCCTTCATCTGATGCTTCCACCGCAAAAGGATAGGCCTCAAATATGCTCTGTATAAGCTCTCCGCCCATGCCGGCAATTATAACTGTGGAAACCTCGCCTGCATTAAGCGGCTCAAACCCGTTCCCAAGCCTTATATCGTAAAGCGCCGGGTCTATGCCAAGCTCCTTAAGATTTGCCTTGCACTTTTCCAGAGGCCCCTTGTTAACATCCGTAAGCACTGCATGCGGGCAGATCCCTTCCGCAAGAAGATATGCAGGAATAAAGCCGTGGTCCGTGCCGATATCCGCAACAGGCAGACCTGGCTGCACCATGGACGCTATAGCCTGCATCCTTTCGCTGAGCTTAACGCTATTCAAGGTAATCCTTGAGCCTCCTGGATCTGTTGGGGTGGCGGAGCTTTCTCAAAGCCTTGGCCCCTATCTGCCTGATACGCTCTCTGGTAACGTTGAACTGCTGGCCAACTTCTTCCAGTGTCCTCTGGCGTCCGTCGTCAAGGCCGAACCTTAAACGCAGAACTTCCTGCTCCCTGTCTGTAAGAGTAGCAAGTACCTCGTTCAGCTGATCTTTGAGCATGGAGAAAGCAGCAGCATCTGCCGGGGACGGAACGTCCTCGTCCGGGATGAAGTCTCCAAGGTGGGAGTCTTCTTCCTCTCCTATAGGAGTTTCAAGGGAAACAGGCTCCTGGGCTATCTTGGAGATCTCTCTTACCTTTTCTACAGGTATCTCCATCTCCTTTGCGATCTCTTCCGGGGAAGGATCTCTGCCGAGCTCCTGGAGCAGCTGTCTGGTAACTCTTATCTGCTTGTTTATGGTCTCTACCATGTGTACAGGTATTCTTATGGTCCTGGCCTGGTCTGCTATGGACCTTGTAATGGCCTGCCTAATCCACCATGTTGCGTAGGTGGAGAACTTGTAGCCCTTGCGCCAGTCGAACTTGTCGACTGCCTTTATAAGTCCCAGGTTTCCTTCCTGAATGAGGTCCAGGAACTGCATGCCCCTGCCTACGTATCTCTTGGCAATGGATACTACGAGCCTTAAGTTAGCCTCGCAGAGCCTCTGCTTTGCCTCCAGGTCTCCGTTCTCCATCTTCTTGGCGAGCTCCAGCTCTTCGTCTGCGTTAAGAAGAGGAACTTTGCCTATCTCCTTAAGATACATGCGCACAGGATCGTCTATGGACATGCTCTTTTCGAGGTCTTCGAAATTGTCTTCTTCAGCATCCTTGGCCAGCTCTTCGAAGTCCTCATCCGCAGCATCGTCTATATCTGCAAGATCATCCAGGCCTCCGAGATCGTCAACATCGTTTAAGTCGAACTCGTCAGGCATATCACCGTTAGTGATCTCGACACCGGATGATTCCAGAGTTTCGATTATAGTATCCTTGTTGCTCGGATCTATATCGCATTCAGCAATTATCTCGTCGATCTCGTATTCGCTTACTATACCGTCTTTTCTGGCCTTCTCCAGAAACGCTGTAAGCTGGTCCATTTTTTTGTCGTCATCGAAATCGATAGCCATTATTTATCCCCCTTGTTTATTTTTTGCAAGTGATCAAGCTCTGTTAAGAGATCTTTTATCTGATTTTGGTCTACGGCTTCTTCCGGCATGGAATCTGCCATTTCCAGGATGGTCATTATCTGACTTATCCTTTTTCCGCGCCGCTTTGCTTCCAGCCTGTCCAGGCAGTCGGAGAAGGCTTTGTCTTCCTCGCCTATCTCTATCCTGTCTGTGATAGCTGCCAGGTGCTCTGCTGTTTCCTCGTCCAGGGCGCTTTGGACTGTTTTTAGATCGAACTCCTGGCCGTCCCTGTACAGGTCTTCGAACGCAGATCTTATTGCTTTGCCTTTTTCCGTAACAAAGGCTTCCGGGTAATCCTTAAGCATTTCGAAGCAGGAGCTTTTAAGCATTATCAGCTTTATCAGGATGCGCTCCAGGTTCACATCGGCGGAGCTGAGCTTTTCCGGAGGCTTTTCGCCCTCCTGCGAAGGAGCTCTGAAAGCCGGCGCCTGGTCCGTGTGCTCCGTGCTGAAGCCTTCAGCCTCTCTGCGGAGCGCACCTTCCGAAATGCCGTACTCCCTCGAGTACTTTTTGATATATACATCTGCTTCCACAGGATCCAGCCCGCGAATTATGCCGGCCAGAGCTCTGTAGAACTTAATGCCCTGCGTATGATCTTTAAGATCGTAGCTGTTTTTCATCATAGACACTTTGTAGTCTATGTCTGATACTGTCTTTTCTTTTATAAGGTTCAGGAAGGCCTCTTTGCCGTTCTTCTGGACGTATTCGTCCGGGTCTTTTCCTTCGTCTACGTTAAGGACCTTGACTTCCATCTCGGCAGCCCTAAGGACGTCTATGCCGCGAAGCGCTGCCTTTATGCCTGCGCTGTCCGAATCGTAGCACAGCACCACGCTTTTGGCGTACCGTCCGAGCAGCTTTGCCTGCTCCGGTGTAAGTGCTGTTCCGCAGCTTGCGACTACGTTTTCTATGCCGCTTTGGTAAAGGCTTATGCAGTCCATGTAGCCTTCCACGATTATTGCGTAGCCTTCCCTTAGTATGGCATCCTTGGAGCGGTTTATACCGAAAAGGTTGTTCTTTTTAAGGTATATGGAAGACTCGTTGGAGTTGAGGTACTTGGGCTTTTCAGGCCCTAAGTTTCGGCCTCCGAAGCCTATTACCTTGCCGCGGACGTTTATTATCGGGAAGATGACCCTGCTCCTGAACTTATCGTAGAGCCGCTCTCCGTTCTGCCCGCTTAGGCCAAGGTCTATCAGCGTCTGCTTTTCCACGCCGTTTGCAAGCAGGTGCTTTGTGAGCCCCGTTGCGTCTTCTCCGGACCAGCCAAGACCGAAATGCTTTATAGTATCAGGCTTTATGCCTCGTCCGGTAAAGTAATCGTAGCCTCTGTTGGCCCTGGAGCTGATCTGTTTAAAGAAATACCTTGCTGCCAGGCGGTTTGCCTCGTAGTAGGCATCGTTCTTGCTGTCTTCCCTGCCCTTTATCTCCTCTATGGTTATGGCGTACTGCGCAGCAAGCTTTTCCACAGCGGACGGGAAGTCCAGATTATAATACTTTTGAACGAATTTTACAACATCTCCTGATTCTCCGCAGCCAAAGCAGTGGTAAAAACCTTTGCCGTCGTTTACGGAGAAGGACGGAGTCTTTTCCTTATGGAAAGGACAGCAGCCCATGTAGCTGGTTCCGGAGCGCTTTAAACTTACCACGGATCCGATAACATCCGCGATGCTTACTGTGGACTTTATATCCTCTAAAGCTTTTGTATAGTTCTTAACGCTCATAAAAAAACCCCGCTGTGTTTTTTATACGCCGCGGGTTAAGGATTTCCTTTTTTACAAAAGTATAAATTTTTATATGATTATCATGGCATCGCCGTAAGAGAAGACGCGGTATCTTTCCTTTATGGCTTCGTTGTAAGCTGCCAGTATCTTTTCCCTATCGTACAGCGCGCTTACAAGCATCAGGAGCGTGGATTTCGGCAGATGGAAGTTGGTTATAAGAGCATCCACTATCTTGAACTTGTAGCCCGGGTAGATAAAGATGCCCGTGTCTCCGCTGCCTGTCTTAAGGATGCCGTCTTCGCCTGTGGCGCTCTCCAGGGTGCGGCAGGCTGTAGTGCCTACGGATATTATCCTTCTGCCGGCTGCTTTAGCGCCGTTTATGATATCCGCAGCCTCCTTGGAGACGCTGTAGTGCTCAAAGTGCATGTGGTGCTCTTCTACCTTATCCACCTTTACGGGGCGGAAAGTGCCAATGCCCACGTGCAGAGTAACATAGGCCGTTTTTACACCCATGTCTTCTGCCTTTTGTATCAGCTCTTTGGTCCAGTGAAGCCCTGCTGTAGCGCAGGCAACAGAGCCTGCGTTCTTCGCGTAGACATTCTGGTAGTTTTCCTTGTCGGAATCGTCGCTCTCGCGCTCTATATAAGGAGGAAGCGGCATCTTGCCTATCTTGTCCAGGGTGTCCATAAGATCCCCTTCGCAGGAAAACTTGGCTATCCTTGTGCCGTCATCCGAATAGCCTCTTATCTCCGCGGAAAGACCTTCCGGGAAATCTATGATATCACCTGTTTTGCAACGCCTTCCGGGCTTAACAAGGGTCTCCCAGGTATTGCCTTCTATCTTCTTGGAAAGAAGGAACTCCACCTTTGCCCCGGTGCCTCTTCTTTCTCCGAATATCCTTGCCGGGATGACCTTGGAATCGTTGAAAACAAGGCAGTCTCCAGGTCGGAGATACTCCAGGACATCAGAAAAATGCCTGTGCTCCAGCTCTCCGGTATCCATATGCACCGCAAGAAGCCTGCAGGCATCCCTCTTTTCTGACGGTCTTTGCGCGATCAACTCTTCAGGAAGCGCGTAGTCAAAATCACTTACATTCATATGAGCCTGAGCTGCTCCTCTCCGTCGGACTTTTTGCCTTTGTCCGGCTCCTGATCCTTGCTGAGTCCTATAACTCTGTATGCCTCATCGGACACCATGCGCCCTTTTGGCGTGCGCTGCAGCAGGCCAAGCTGCATAAGATAGGGCTCGCAAACATCTTCTATAGTAACTCTTTCTTCTCCCAGAGAGGCAGAGATAGTGTCTATACCAACGGGGCCGCCGTGGTACTTGGTAATAATGAATTCCAGTATGCGCCTGTCCAGGCTGTCCAGGCCCATGTCGTCTATGCGCAGAGCATCAAGCGTGGTCTTTACGACGCTCGGATCCACGTGGCCGTCCGCCATTACCTGGGAGAAATCCCTGACTCTTTTTAAAAGCCTGTTTGCTACACGCGGGGTCCCTCTGGACCTCTTTGCAAGAAGCTCTACGGAGGCTTCGTCCATATCCACGTTAAGGATGCCGGAGGACCTTCTGAGTATCTGGGAGAGCTCCGCTATATTGTAAAGATCGAACTTTTCTACGATGCCGAAACGGTCCCGCAGAGGTGCGGAAAGGCTGCCTGCCCTTGTTGTTGCACCTATAAGTGTAAACTTGGGGATATCGATGCTTTCAACACCTGCGCCCATGCCCTTGGAGAGCATTATATCCAGGCGGAAGTCTTCCATTACGGAGTACAGGATTTCCTCCACAACGCGGTTTAGGCGGTGGATCTCGTCTATAAACAGAACGTCCCCTGCCTCTATTCCTGTAAGCACTGCAGCCAGGTCTATAGGCTTAGAGAGGGCCGGACCGGAAGTTATATAAAGGTGACCGCCCATCTCTTTGGCTATGATGCCTGCAAGCGTTGTTTTTCCAAGGCCCGGAGGTCCGTAGAACAGCACGTGGTCCAGGGGCTCGCCGCGAAGCTTAGCCGCCTGCATGTATATCTTCAGGTTCTCCACGACCGTAGTCTGGCCCGAGAAATCCTCAAAGCGCTGCGGCCTTATCTTGTTTTCCATGTATTCGTCTTCACCGTGCATGGAGGTTCCGACTACTCTTTCATCCATCATCTATCCACCTATTTGAACATTTTAGCTGCCATCATAAAGTACTGGCCGGCTTTCAGATTGTCGTCTTCTATGGAGGCCACGGCTCTTTCCGCATCTGCCTTGTTGGCGCCTGTTGCAATAAGCATGCTCACGGCCTTTGCGCGCTCTCCCATGATTGGAGCCTGCTTAACAGGAGCTGCTATGCTGCCGGGCGAGAGCTGCCCCATCTTTTCCATCTTGTCCCGAAGCTCAAGGACTATGCGGTCGGCTATCTTTTTGCCTATGCCGTTGGCGCTTTGTATAGCCTTGGAATTGCCTGTAATTACAGCCCTTTGCAGCTCCGCGGGAGTAAGCGCGGAGAGTATAGACATTGCGCCCTTTCCGCCTACACCGGACACTGTAACAAGCAAATTGAACATAGTAAGCGCTGTTCTGTCAGAGAAACCGTAGAGACTTATATCGTCCTCTTTTACCTGCATGGTGGTGTAGATGGTAACTTCCTCATCCCCTGCCATGAAGGCCTTATCTCCCAGCGGAACGCTTACTTCGTAGCCAATGCCGCCGTTTTCGATTATCACCATGCCGGGCATGGTCTCGGTTATTTTGCCTTTGATATAATGTATCATACTGTCTTCCTACTTCATTATGAAGCTCTTTTTCCTTGCTGTGCCCATGCGGCTGTGGCAAATTGCTGCCGCCAGAGCGTCTGCCGCGTCGTCTGGCTTTGGGATCTCTTCCAGGCCCAGGTACACCCTTACCATGTTCTGCATCTGCTTCTTTTCAGCCCTGCCGTAACCGGTAATGGACGTCTTTATCTGAAGCGGTGTGTATTCGTAGATGTACA
>JAZQIH010000106.1:0-13814 GCA_045541015.1 Anaerovoracaceae bacterium
CGACATGGCTACGATCCGACTTATAGCTAAGACCCCTGCCTACATGTCCAAGACGCTTGGTACAGGAACGCTCAAAAACCTGGATATACAGACCGTTATCTACGCTCCTTCCGAGTGCTTCCTTGCAGACTACTACACCTCTGTATACCTTACATTTAAGGATGCGGCGGCTCTGGATTCCTTCTCCGCAAAGTACACAGACCTTACCCAGATAGACAAGGAAGAGTTCGAAAGCTTTGCAAAAAAGCAGCAGGATGTGCGCAAGGACAAGCTCCTGGACGAATACAGGGAAGAGATCGCTGACGGCGAAAAGACCCTGGAGGAAAAGAAAGCCGAAGGCCAGCAGCAGCTGGACGAGGCCAAGCAGCAGCTGGAAGACGCAAGGATACAGATCATAGCCGGAGAGACCCAGCTAACAACTCTGGAGGAAGCCCTTTCCGCTATACTTAGCCAGCAGCGCGCCATCAGAAACGAATACGACAATGGCTCCGGGCCCGTGTACAACAGGATAGCCGAAATAGAAAGCAAGGACGAGCAAGGCAGGCGCTTTGAGGACATATACTACCAGACCGCGGCAGACAAAGCCACAGTGGACGCCCTCAAGCAGATGCTGGAAGAAGCAGACGAGACTGCAATTCCAACGATAGAAGCTGCCATAGCGGAGATAGAAGGCCGCTACGAGTCTCCCCTGGAGGAGCTGAACACCGAATACGCCCAGCTCTTTGCGGATAAGCTGCGCTACGACGCAATGGCAAGGGAGATAGAGATAGCAGCAACCGCTGAAAGCCGCATAAGAGGCGAGCTCTCCAGGCTCCGCTACACTCTGGCGCAGGGCAAGCAGCAGTACGAAGAAGGCCGCATAGAGTACGAGAACGGCGTGCGCACCTTCAACGCTGAAATAGAAAAAGCAGAGCTGGATATAAGAAAAGCCAAGCAGCAGCTGGATGAGCTTCCGGATGCATCCTGGATGCTCCTTGGAAGGGACAACCATTACTCCACGGTAATGTACTCCCAGAACGCAAAGCAGATGGGTGCCATAGGCATATCCCTCCCCCTGCTCTTCTACCTTGTTGCAGCATTGGTATGCCTTACCACAATGACCAGGCTCGTAGACGAGCAGCGCGGCCAGATAGGCGTTTTCAGAGCTCTTGGATTCTCCCGCGGGCAGATAGTGGCAAAATACGTCCTGTACGCCCTTGCAGCCACCTTTACGGGTAGCATAATAGGGATATTCCTTGGCATGGCGGTGTTCCCTGTGGTCATCTACAACGCGTGGCGCCTTATGTACGACCTTCCGGATATGCTGAGGTATTACCCGCTGCAGAACGTGGTGATATGCCTGCTGGCGTTCTCAGTTCTGATGGCCGGGGTAACCATCTACGTGGTAAACAGGACTCTTCGCGAGATGCCAAGCCAGCTTATGCGCCCGAAGCCGCCCAAGAACGCCAAAAAAGTCTTCCTGGAGAACATCCCCTTCATCTGGAAGAGATTCAGTTTTACCGGAAAGATAACCGTAAGGAACCTTATAAGATACAGGGCTAGAGCCCTTATGACTATAATAGGCGTAGCCGGCTGCACCGGTCTTCTTGTTGTGGGCTGGGGCATCAAGGACTCCATAAGGGATATAGTTACCCTTCAGTTCGGCCAGATATTCAACTACGACTACACTGTCAACCTCGAAAAAAAGGCTGAGACCGACGAGCTTTTATCGGTGCTGGGCAAGGATCTTCAGAACGAGAAGGTAGTCCCCTACATGAGCTACACCTCCAAAGTCTACAGGCCGGACGACGAGCCCACGCTCAACGTGGTAGTGATCGACGCGCGCGAAGGCAGCGATGTCTACGCCCTTACCGATGCCTACACCGACGAAGAACTGCGCATACGCAACAGCGGCGTTATAATATCCCAGAAGTTCGCAGAAAACAACGGCATCAAGGCGGGAGACTACATAACCATAGAATCCGCATCCGGTCTTAAGGCTTCGGTAAAGGTGAACGCCATCTGCCACATGTATTTCCAGCACTATCTGTACATTTCGGAGGACTGCTACGACAGCGCCTTCGACGAGCCCCTGCACTACACAGCCATAGCGCTGAGAAACCCAGCGGAGCCGCACAAGGAGATAGAAAGCTACATAAAGGATATCGAGGGATACTCCAGCATCACGGATTTCTCCAGCCTGGCGGATCAGTTCAACACCATGCTTGCAGCTCTGGACTTTATAATCCTGGTCATCACAGCAACGGCCGGAGCCCTGGCCTTCGTAGTGCTTATCAACCTTTCCCAGGTAAATATAAGCGAGCGAATAAGGGAGATCGCAACGCTGAAGGTGCTGGGCTTCCACAACTCGGAAGTGGATTCCTACATTTTCAAGGAGATATTCCTGCTCTCGCTTGCGGGAGCGATCATAGGCCTTCCGCTTGGCGTGGTGGAACATCATTTCATAATGAATGTCATAAATATGGAGATGATAATGTTCGGCATGGAGGTAAAACCCATGAGCTTCCTGCTGTCCTTTGCCATGACCATGGGCTTTACCGTGATCGTCCTGCTTATGATGATACGCCCGCTCAAGCGCGTTCAGATGGTAGAATCCCTCAAATCGGTAGAATAATGCTTGCTTCATATGCTTTGCATAGTGTAGAATAGTAAAGATTGAAACAAGGGGGATAAATGGGCGCAGAAAAGATAGCAGTTTTAATACCATGCTATAACGAGGCCATGACTGTAGCAAAGGTCGTGGCCGATTTTCGTGTTGCATTCCCTACTGCGGATATCTACGTCTACGACAACAACAGCACAGACGGCACAGACGAGATCGCCAGGAAAGCCGGCGCCATAGTGCGCTACGAAAAGGCTCAGGGCAAGGGCAACGTTGTCCGCAGCATGTTCCGCGATATAGACGCAGACTGCTACATAATGACAGACGGAGATGATACCTACCCCGCCGAATACGCCCCGCAGATGGCAGAGCTGGTGCTTTCCGGCCAGGCAGACATGGTAGTCGGAGACAGGCTGTCCTCCAGCTACTTTACAGAAAACAAGAGGCCCTTCCACGGCTTTGGCAACAAGCTCGTAAAGCGCCTTGTAAACCTCACCTGCCGCGGAGATCTCCACGATATAATGAGCGGCCTTCGGGCTTTTTCCAGGGACTTTGTAAAGAGCTTTCCTGTAATGTCGGAGGGCTTTCAGCTGGAGACAGAAATGTCCGTCTACGCCCTAAAAAAAGGACTCAGCATAAAAGAAGTAGTCATACCCTACAGAGACCGCCCCGCCGGCTCTGTTTCCAAACTCAACACGATAAAGGATGGATTCAAGGTCCTGGTAATGATAGCCAGGCTCAGTTCCAAGTACAAGTAAATGAAAGAAAAGATAAAGAAACTATTTTCCATAGTTTTCAGCAAGAAGTTCATAACCCAGGTGTTCTTTTTCGGCATAGCCGGAGGCACAACATCCATTATAGACTGGGGCGTCCTGGCCATTGCAGTAAAGCTGCTTAAGATCCCGCCCATGGCAGGCAACGTTCTGGCCTTCCTCTGCTCTGCCCCTTACAACTACTGGGCCAACGACAAGTTCGTATTCAAGTTCGACCACGGCAAAGGAGACCGCAGAGTATTCATAACCTTCGTTTCTCTGGCATTCGTGGGCTTTATAATAAACCAGGTAACAATGTATGTAGGAAACTCCCTGCTGCATTTCGACCCGCTTATCGTTAAAGTAGCAGGCATAGCTCTTGCCGCTATCTTCAACTTTTTCTCCAGAAAATTCATACTCGAGAAAAAGGAGAACCGTTTCTGATGAAGAAGCTCCTTTTGGACAACTCCACACCGGCAGCTAAGATCAGCAAGTTATTGATACTTGCTGTTCCTCTTATTTTTGTCGGAGTGTGCATGGACAACGACTTTTGGTTCATAATCAACCACGGGCGCTACATCCTTGCAAACGGTTTTACCGATATAGAGCCGTTTACAGTCCACGAAGGCCTTGCTTTCAGCTTTGAAAAGTGGGCTACCTGCATATTGTTCTACAAGATCTACGACTGGTTCGGCGCATGGGGTATGTACGTCTTTGTGCTTCTGCTGTCTTCGGTCATAATCTGGCTTTTCTACAAGGGCTGCCTGCTCTTTTCCTACGGCCAGGAGAACCTCAGCATCATAGTAACATTCGCCTGCATGATTTGCTTCCTGTGGTCCTACGCAAGGACAAGACCACAGATGTTCAGCTACATATTTATGCTTGCGGAAGTCATTTGCCTTGAAAAATACGCAAGGACGGACGATATAAGAAAGCTTTATCCCCTGCCCTTGTTTTCCTTCCTGTACATGCAGTTCCACTCCACCATGCTGCCAATGTACTTTATACTGATGCTCCCCTATCTCTGCGATCTCGGAGGATTCAACGCGCTTGGCATAAAGGGAAGCCGCTGCAGGAAGCTGCCCATACTTGCTTTTATGGGGCTTTCCATGCTCACCACATTGGCAAATCCCTACGGAATAAGGTCCTTTGTATACCTGTTCAACTCCCTGCACGACGGAGGCCTGCTGTCCAATATCAACGAGGTGAAGCGTTCCAGCTTCAACGATATCTTCGGATGCAGCGGACCCGTTCTGGTAATGCAGGTCCTCTACATTATCAAAAGGCTGTTCCGCAAGGAAAAGTTTAAGCTCCGCTACCTGTTTATGCTTGGCGGCACCTTCCTTATGGCGCTGTATGCGGTAAGGAACATCTCCTTCTTCTGCCTTTTCGGAGGGCTCATCTGCGCATGGCAGCTCAGGGAATTCAGGTTCAACTTCGGTTTTATGCCGCTGGTCAAAAAGCTGGGAGCCGTTGCTGCTATAATAAGCGCTATAGTCTACGTGCAGCAGCCGTTCGATATTATGCGCAGCACCTACGCATGGCAGGCTCTGGATATGTTTGCGGAGCTGCACCCGGACACCAATGTAAGGATGTACACAGATTTCAACTGCGGTTCCTACGCAGAGTGGAAGGGTTTCCGCTGCTACGCAGACCCGCGCGCGGAGGTCTTCCTTAAGAGCGTAAACGGCAAGGAGGACATCTTAGCCGAGGTCTGGGACAGCATGCACAGCCGCAAGGGCATAGACCAGCTGCAGCCCAAGTACAATTTCGACTACTGGCTGGTGCAGATAGGATACACGCTGGACAGCCAGCTTTCCAGAAGCGATCAGCACGAGCAGATCTGCGAGGCGGACGGCTACAGGGTCTACAAATACATACCGAGCGAAAAATAACATCTTGATGTTTTTGGCACAATAGTTTACAATTACCGTTGTGTCTTGGGGCGTTAGCTCAGCTGGGAGAGCGCAAGGTTCGCAATCTTGAGGCCAGGGGTTCGATCCCCCTACGCTCCACCACATTAAAACAGAGCACCATTTGGTGCTTTGTTTTTCTTATGTAATATAAATATATCCTTTTAGCCTTATCAATTAGGTTATAATAATGTTAAGTGTGTAAGTATGTGTTCAAGCACTTAAAACAGGAGTTTATAGATCATGAAAAAAAAGATATCAGTATTGCTTTGCCTGGTCCTGGTCTTCCTCTGCGGATGCAGCGGCAGCAAGGCTCCCGAGCAGCCCGCTGAAGACTACAGCGCATCCTGGAGAGACAGACCCATCCCGGAATCCTTTGACTTAAGAAGCGTCGACACCGACGGCGACGGCAAAGGCGACCGCTGCTTTGTTACCCCGGTGCGCTTCCAGAACCCCTTCGGCACCTGCTGGGGCTTTGCAGCTACCGCAGCCGCCGAGATCAGCATCCTGGGGTCCATCATGAAAGACGATCCCGATGCCTGGAAAACACTGGACCTTTCTGAAAAGCAGCTGGCTTACTTCACAAATGTTGCCCTTAACGACCCAGACAACCCGCAGAACGGCGAAGGCGTTATCGTAAAAGACATTACAAATTCCAGCATGGTCTACGATACCGGCGGCACGGGCTTCCTGGCCACAGCTACTTTCGGCCAGGGCATAGGCCCCTCCTTCGAAAACAAGGAAGAATACAACGACTACTTTACATACCGCGGCCGCAACCACCTTGCGGACCACCGCTACCTGGACGGTCAGTTCAGAAGCTACAGCTACAGCGCTGCAGACGACTGGACTATTCCGGAAGAGTACCGCTTTAAGCAGGACTTCGTCCTGATGGATTCATACATGCTGCCCTCCCCCTCTTCCAGAGGCTGGTTCGGCAACTTCACCTATAACGAAAAGGCAACCGCTCTGATAAAGGAACAGCTGCTGGATAAAAGAGGCGTTCTGATAGCATTCTGCGCAGACACTTCTCTTCCCAGCCAGGATTCCAAAGAAGGCATATACATAGAGCTCAACAACTGGGCCCACTACACCTGGAACGAAGGCCAGGCCAACCACGCCGTAACCATAGTAGGCTGGGACGATAACTACCCCAAGGAGAACTTCCTTAGCGAGCATCAGCCCACCTATAACGGAGCCTGGCTGGTTAAAAACAGCTGGGGCTCCGGAGAGCTGGACTTCCCCGATTCCGGCAACAGCCAGTGGGGCATTCCAGTGCAGAAAACTGACGAAAAGGGAAACCCTGTCGTGGATGAAAACGGAGATCCGGTAATGGTAGGCTCCGGCTATTTCTGGCTGTCCTATTTCGATAAGTCGCTTTCCATACCGGAAGCCTTTGAATTCGAGATGGTAGACGTTCCGGATATTATAGACCAGTACGACTACCTTTCCGCTTCCCATATAAATGTTGAACAGCAGATGTTCGAGGCGCAGATGGCTAACGTTTACCCAGTCGAAAGAGCCAGCATGCTTACAGAGATCTCCTGCGTTACAGGTACACAGGACAATACAGTGGATTATGCCGTATATATCCTGGGCGATAACTACAGCTCCCCTGTAGACGGCTACCTGGCGGCTTCGGGCAGCGAAAAATTCCCTTACGGAGGCTTCCACCGCATCACCCTGCCGGACGCTGTGTTCCTGCAGGAAGGCCAGCATTACTCTATCGTTATATCGATAAGAGATCAATACGATACTTATAATATCAACATGCCTATAGCCGTAATGCTGCCCGGTTATGTTATGCAGAAGGCTATTATAAATCCGGGCGAGAGCTTTGTCTTCGACGGAGACGGATGGCTGGATTACAAGGGAGTTACAGAGCACTTCTTCGATAACGGAAATCCTTACGAAGATATAGGAGGCCAGGTGTTCTTCGACAACTTCCCCATCAAGGGCTTCAGCAAGCCCATCCAGGGCGATCTTACCATGATCTTAAGCAGCCGCACCCCGGTCATTTCCACCAAGGCCGGAAGCAACACAGCCGATATATCCGTGTACTTCAGAGGCGACTACCGCCTGCCTGTAGGCGATCCTGAAATAAAATGGAGCCTTCTCCCAGGGTCCGAAGAGATAGTAGATCTTAAGGTGAATGAGAAGGGAAAAGGCGCTACCGTAAGCGCTAAAAAGCTTGGAAAAGCTCGCGTTGCAGCCACTGTGGAAGGCATAGGGACCTCTATACTCACCATCAGCGTGGACCGCCCTGCTCCGGAAAGATTCATTCCTAACAGCACAGTTATGGAATATACCGGCCAGCCGCTTGAGACAAAATGCATGGTACTGGCTGCAGGAAGCGCCAAGCTGACAGAAGGCGAAGACTACCTGCTCAGATTCTCCGACAACGTAAACTGCGGCATAGCAACCATAGAGATACTCGATCCGGACGGAAACTCCTACGAGCCGGCTCTGTACGCACACTTTGGCATAAAGCCCAATAAGGCAGAGATCGCTTCAGCTGAGGCGTCCGATTCCGCAATTACGCTGAACGTAAAGGACCAGTATGCATCCGGTATAACGGGTTACGCCGCAGAATACAGCCCGGCCGGAGAAAACAACTGGACAGTCTGCCAGTTTACCGAAGGAACAGCCCTTACCATAAAGGACCTGCCCGAAGGAAGCTACGATGTACGCGTAAGAGCCTATGTGGATACAACAGATCAGGTAAAAGACATATACAACAGCAATGTATATTACGGCGACTATTGCGTTGTGCAGACCGTTACAGTAAAATAGATATAATGACCTTTTGATAAGGATCAAATAAAGTGGAGGGATAAAATGAAGAGATTTTTAGTTTTATTAGTAGTTACTGCCCTGATTCTGGCAGGCTGCGGAGGCAGCGGCGGAAACAGCGGAAGCAATAACAATAACAACAATAACAATGTTGCACCCGCGCCGGTCGAACCGGAAGTCAAGGGAACTGTTCACGATTTCGGCAGATTCAGCGTTCTTGTACCGGAAGGCTGGTCTGTTGCAGACCTTGGTGAATACCAGACCGAATTCAACGGAGCACTTGTAAAAGGCACTCCGGATCAGTTCAGAAAAGCACCGTCCGTTTCTATTCAGTACACCCTGCCCGTCGAGCTGGTCATTTCCGGTCGCACTTTCTATGAAGATACCATTTCTCTTAAGCCTATAGAGACTGAAAGCTTCGTCTACGATCTGTGGGAAGGCAAATGGCAGGGCAACTTTGTAAGCGCTGCAGAATCTCAGCAGCCCAACAACCTTGGAGTCATAACCGTCTATTCCAACCAGGTCACAGCCGAATCCGAATATGTAAGAATAGACGACCCTGATATAACAGCCATGATCAAGAGCATTGCTGTAGAGCCTACCACAGAAGTTGAATGGATAACATTCAAGGACGGCAAAGGTATCGCTACCCTGCCTGAGGCCAAAGAAGGTCTCAGATGGCACGACAGCGGCTACATGTACAGCAACGATGTAGAAGCCGATTCCGTATTCGAGGGAAACACCGTTACCATAACAGCTGAATCCGGAAACGGCGTGTTCTCCCAGAACTGCATGCTCACCAACGAAGATGGAACCTACGCATACGGCGAAGCTGAATTTGCGGTACGCATTACAGACGGCAAGGTAGACGCCACCTACAACGGAGTCTACAGGATCTACGACGAGCCGAAATCACTCGACTATGAGACTGAGGATACCACCGATTACGAAGGGTACGGACAGGTCTACACAGGAACCTGGGCGGACAAGAAGAACGACCTTACTATGTTTATACAGCCTCATGAAGGCATAGAGCACGGATACCAGATAACCATTCAGGGAAGCAGCGTGCAGTGTTCCACAGTAGCACAGATAGAGCAAGGCGGCGTAATGTGGTACTACGACATGTCTATAAAGGGAGAATCCGTTGAGACCATGGGCTACTTCCAGTTAGACGGAGACCTGCTGATCTGGGGCCACGACGATGAAACCATCAAGTTCGAGAACGCAACCATCTTCAGCAAGCTGGACTGATCCAGGCACCGTAATTTCAGCTAAAAGGAGCATACGATGAACAGAGCACAACTTAAAGCAAACGCCAAGGCGCAGCTTGGTAATCAGTTATTTTCCCAGCAGTGGATGATGGCTCTTGCGCTTTGCCTTATCCACGGAGCAGTAACAGCGCTTGCTGGAGCGCTTGGCATTGGCATAGGCGCAGTAATAGTAATGGGACCGCTTACCGTATCCCTTTGCGGAAGCTTCCTTGCCCAGACCCGCTACGCAAGGGAAATGCAGATAGAAGACCTGTTTGCAGCCTTTAAGAGGGACTTTGGCGGAAGCCTTCTGCTTGCTCTTATGCAGACCATATTCGTGTTCCTGTGGAGCCTCTTGTTCGTGATCCCGGGCATCATCAAGGCTTATTCCTACAGCCAGTGCTTCTTTATAAAGGCAGATCACCCCGACTGGGACTGGCAGCAGTGCCTTAACGAAAGCACCCGCATTATGCAGGGCCACAAGATGCAGCTGTTCGTACTGGATCTGAGCTTTATAGGCTGGTATTTCGTAGGAGCTGTCCTCCTTGCAATAGGAACCCTGTGGGTAGTGCCCTACCACAACGCAGCAAGATCTCAGTTCTACGAGGCTCTTACCGCCGAGACCGGAGCTGTGTACTAACGGCAGCCAAACCGCATAAAAACAAGACCGCAGCCCTTAAAGCCGCGGTCTTTTAATGTGCTTACGTAATGATGCTTTCTGTTATTTGCTGAGCTTTCCGTCGTCGTCCTTGTAGCAGACGGGAAGATCGCTCTTGTAGAGATCTACTATAATGTCTGCGCACTTCTGGGTGCCTATAACGGAGCTGTCCAGGCAGAGATCGTAGTTCTTGGCAACGCCCCACTCTGTGTCTGTGTAGAGCTGGTAGTAAGCCTTACGGCGCTTATCCTTGTCTGCAAGGCGCTTTTCTACGGCAACATCGCTCTCGCCATAGAGCCTTACTATGCGCTCTGCCCTCTTTTCCATGGGTGCGTGCACGAATACTGTAATAAGATCGTGCTCTCCGCGCAGGATGTGGTCCGCACAGCGTCCAACTATAACGCAGGGGCCCTTGTTAGCCAGGTCCATAATTACCTTGCACTGGCTGCTCCAGAGCTGATCCTCGCTGCGCATTCCGCCAATGGTGCGTACAGAAAGAGCGTTTGCGATCCAGCTTGCGGAAGGCATATATTCTCCCCTCTCCTGGATGTATTCTTTTGCAAGGCCGCTCTCTTCTGCAATCTTTTCTATTATCTGCTGATCATAACAGGGTATGCCGAGCTTTTCCGCAACGAGCTTACCTACTGTTCTGCCGCCGCTTCCGAATTCTCTGCTTATCGTGATGATCTTATTGCTCATTTTATTACCTCCTGATGGCTCATAGCCTCTTTCCACGTCTATATTATATATCTTTTCGGCTGAAAATCAAAGTGTAAACAACAATTGGGCTGCCCTCTGTGATATAATCTTTTAAAATACGCAAAAAGGAGAAGAACATGATCATAACTATAAAAGCCGCAAGAAACAAGCTTATGGAGCTGCAGCGCAAGATGGCTGCATACAACCACGCCATGGGCCTTATCTACTACGACGGAGCAACAACAGCCCCCAAGGACACCGCGGAGAACCGCGCAGTTACCCTGTCCGTCCTCTCCGAAGAAGTCTACAAGCTTGGCACAGCCAAGGACACCGTGGACCTTCTGGAGTTCCTGGACAGCTTCAAGGACAAGATACCTGCAAAAGAGCAGCGCATGGTATTCCTGCTCCTTAAGAACATCAGGGACATGCAGAAGATCCCCATGGACGAATACGTTGCATACCAGGAGCTGCTGGTAAAGGCAGACGACGTGTGGCACAGGGCCAAGGAGACCTCCGATTTTGAGCTCTTCCGCCCCCTGCTGGAGCAGATCTTCGAGACTAACATACGCTTTGCAGGCTACCTTGCACCGGACAAAAAGCCCTACGACTACTGGCTCAACGAATTTGAGGACGGCCTTAGCATGCAGGCCTGCGATGAATTCTTCGGAAAGCTGCGCTCCCGCATAGTGCCGCTGCTCAAGAAGATCTCAGAAAAGCCCCAGGTAGACGACAGCATACGCTTCGGAAACTTCCCAGTCGAAAAGCAGGAGGAGCTCTCCTACTACCTTATGAAGACCATGGGCCTGGACCTTGGGCACGTTGGACTTGCAACAACTGAGCACCCCTTTACCACCAGCCTGGGCTCTCACCTGGACGAGAGGATAACCACCCACTACCAGGAGGACGATTTTGCAAGCTCCATGTACAGCGTTATCCACGAAGGCGGCCACGCCCTCTACGATACAGGTTCCGACGCTTCCCTTGCGTTTACTGTGCTGGACGGCGGTGTATCCATGGGCATACACGAGAGCCAGAGCCGCTTCTACGAGAACCTTATAGGCCGTAGCCGCGCGTTCTGCAATTTCATCTTCCCCACCCTGCAGCGCATTTTCCCGCAGCAGATGGAAGGCCGCAGCGCAGAAGAGCTCTACAAGGCCATGAACAAGGCAGAGCCTTCGCTCATCAGAACTGAGGCAGACGAGCTTACCTACTGCCTGCACATAATGGTGCGCTACGAGCTGGAAAAGCGCGTTATGGCAGGAGAGCTTGCCGTTAAGGACCTTTCGGCGGAATGGAACAGGCTCTACAAGGAGTACCTTGGCGTGGACGTTCCGGACGATAAGCATGGCGTGCTGCAGGACAGCCACTGGTCCGGAGGCTCCATAGGCTACTTCCCCTCCTACGCCCTAGGAAGCGCTTACGGCGCACAATTCATCGCGAAGATGAAAGAGTCCGTGGACGTGGATAAATGCGTTGAAACGGGCGATTTTGGGCCTTTAAACGCATGGAACAGGGAGCATATATGGAAGCACGGCCAGATGTACAAGCCCGGCGAGCTTTTAGACAGGGTCCTGGGCGAAAAATTCGATCCAGAGTACTACATCCAGTACCTGGAGAAGAAATTCTCGGATGTATACGGACTGTAAATAGAAGACGCAAAAAGTCCCGCGCAATAAACGCGGGACTTTTGAATTGCAGATAATTATATCAGTAGCGCTCGTCAGCAAAGTACTTGCCTATCAGGACAGACGCAAGTATGCACGCTACAGCGGTGCAGACATTTGCGATAACGCCGGTAACTGATATTGTAACGACAGCAGACGATCCGCCCGTCCTTATGGCGTTGCCGATGGCGGACGCGAGCCCCGGCAGTCCGGATTCAAGCAGTGTAAATACTGCGGAAACGATGAGCCAGTTCTTGCTTGCCCTTGCCTTGCGGACTTCGTACATGTCTGTCTTAAGGCTGGTGCACAGGGACTTTGTGAACATATGCAGCTTGCGGTAGAAGCAAACATTGATGATAAGTATTATAACTGCTCCGAAAAGCAGCGCAATGCCTATGCCTATGATCGCAGCTTTGCTTATTACCAGGAGCCTGCTCTCATCTATACCAAGCTCATTAAGTTCTTCCAGGACCTCCGGCGGAAGCTGCGGGAAGCCATTGGTCCCTGAACCCCAGCCATAAAAATCTATCCTGTCCGCAATAGAAGGTCCTAATACTATAGTCATTATCCCTCCTATCACGATTATGCCAAATGCTATCCACATGATTATCATCTGAGCTTTAACAAGGCCGCTTGAAAAGGACAGGCCTGCCGGCGAAAGACCGTTGCTGCTCTTTGCAGATACAAAGCACATCCACAGCGCAACAGCAAAGAGTATTGGAAATACGCTGACGCTGATGTTTACGCCTGTTGATATATCCTGGCGGCTGAGGGTTATGGATGAACCGATGCAGGATACTGTTATAAGAATGGTGAGTATAAGGTACATGGGATCTCTGAAGACAGTGGTCAGCAGATCCGCTACCGCTCCCCTCTGTCCCTGAGGCTGAGCGCCGTCAAAGATGCCTACTCCGCCGGCAGGTTCCGGCTGCTTTTCTCCGCAGACAGGGCAGTATTTAGCATTGCCTATCTCTGCTCCGCATTTTGCGCAATACATATTATCCCCCTTGTGATATCTTAACTCCCAAAATGATGTGCTTTCTTTATGGTGTGCCCGGCGGGATTCTAACCCGCGGCCTTCGGAGTCGGAGTCCGACGCTCTATACAGCTGGGCTACGGGCACACAAAAGATATGACCTTCCGGCCACGAATATTATAATAGCACAAAAATAACGCTTGCAAAAGGGGAAAATATTTGTTATACTATGCGGGTCGTGCGGAAGTGGCTCAGGGGTAGAGCATCGCCTTGCCAAGGCGAGGGTCGCGAGTTCGAATCTCGTCTTCCGCTCCATTTTTCTGGCTGCAGCCCCCAGCACGCAGCCTTTATTAACAGGTATGGCGCGGCAGCGCTTAAAAAGATCACTATCGGGGTGTGGCGCAGTTTGGTAGCGTGCTTGACTGGGGGTCAAGAGGCCTCGGGTTCAAGTCCCGACACTCCGACCAGAAAAAAAGGATCAACCTTGCGGTTGGTCCTTTTTCG
>JAZQIH010000107.1:0-34117 GCA_045541015.1 Anaerovoracaceae bacterium
AATTCCTTGTACATTGCGGATTCGTCCAGCCAGCCTGCGTTGTCTTCTGCCTTTCTTGCAGCTCTTGCCTGGTCCTTCTGGGCCTTCATGCAAGCTTCGAAGCCTTCTTCGTCTACGCCAAGGCCTGCATCCTCTGCTATCTCCCTGGTGAGCTCTATCGGGAAACCGTAGGTATCGTAGAGCCTGAAGCTGTGCTCGCCGGAGATCAGCTTGCTTCCGCTTGCCTTAGCCTCCTGGATGTAGGAATCCAGAATAGCCTGGCCCTGATCTATAGTAGCAGCAAACTTGTCTTCTTCTATGCCTATGATCTTGCGTATGTAGTCTGCGCGCTCCAGAAGGTCCGGATAAGCCTCTCCGGAAGTCTCGAACACCTTGGAGCAAAGGTCCTTAAGGAAGGTGCCCTTTATTCCAAGCAGCCTGCCGTGGCGTGCAGCCCTGCGCAGGAGCCTCCTGAGTATGTATCCCCTGCCCTCGTTGGACGGGAGTATTCCGTCGCAGATCATGAATGATACTGCGCGGATGTGGTCAGTTATGATCCTTATAGAAATATCGTCTGCGGAAGCGCCGCCGGTGTAAGTCTTTCCGGACATGCGGCAGACTTCCTGAAGAATAGCCTGCATGGTGTCTACGCTGTAGGTGGGGTCTACGCCCTGCATAATGCAGGCCATGCGCTCAAGACCCATACCGGTATCTATATTCTTGTGAGCAAGTTCTTCGTAAGAACCGTCTTCCTGGCGGTCGAACTGGGTAAATACGTGGTTCCAGAACTCCATGTAGCGGTCGCAGTCGCAGCCGGGGTTGCAGTCCGGTTTGCCGCATCCGTATTCAGGGCCTCTGTCGTAGTAGATCTCGGAGCAAGGACCGCACGGACCTGTACCGATCTCCCAGAAGTTGTCGTCCTTGCCGAGACGGACTATGCGCTCTTCCGGCATGCCTATCTCGTTCTTCCAGATGTTGTAGGCTTCGTCATCATTCTCGTAAACGGTAGCCCAGATCTTTTCCTTGGGGATAGCAAGCCACTGCTCGCCGGTAACGAACTCCCAGCCCCAGGTAAGAGACTCTCTCTTGAAGTAATCTCCGAAGGAGAAATTGCCCAGCATCTCAAAGAATGTTGCGTGCCTTGCAGTGTGGCCTACGTTGTCTATATCGTTGGTCCTTATGCACTTCTGACAGGTGGTCATCCTGTGGCGCGGAGGTTCTTCTGTGCCTGCAAAATAAGGCTTGAGCGGTGCCATTCCGGCGGCTATGAGAAGAAGGCTCTTGTCGTTCTGCGGAACCAGGGAGTAGCTGTCATGAACAAGGCAGCCCTTGGATTCCCAGAACTTAAGGAACATCTTTCTGATCTCATTAACTCCGAGATATTTCATTGTATATATCCTCTTTTCAAATTGATTTACGAATTAATATTTTATATCATTTCTGCTTTGTTGTAAATCTCAAAACAAAGCAAAATAGCGGTCTCAGTGCTTTCTTGTGTTCTTGAGTCTGGGATCGTCCGGATCAACTATCTCTATGTTCTCCAACTGGCGCTTGAAATTCTCTCTGAATTCCGCCAGGAACTTTTCCCTGAGCACTTTCTGCTCCGCAAGTTCTTCCTTTGTGAGCCCTGTGCTCTTCTTTTTGTGAGCAAGCTCGTTTATCCTGTCCAGTTCTTCCTGTTTCATTGCGGGTCCTTTGTGATCGTTATCAGATCTTTGATGTTTTCGTAGGTGGAGCTTCCTATGCCGCGGACTTCGGTTATCTCTTCTTTGGACACGAATCCGCCGTAAAGCTCTCTGTATTCTATTATGGCGCGGGCCCTTACCTCTCCTATTCCGGGGAGCAGCATGAGCTCTTCCATGCCGGCTGTGTTGATATCTATTGCGGCTGTGTTGTATTCCTGTGCGGCAGCAGGAACGTCGTAAAAGACAATGTCCTCCGGCTGAGCCGGCTGGGTACGCGCAAACCACAGCATATTACCCGCCGCAGCTGCTGCGCAAAACAGCACAATTGCTGTATTTTTAAGTGTTTTCAGCTTCATGATTGCCTTTCCGCAAGCCATCCCGCGGGATAGTTTATCATTACAGATTATGGCAGTCAATACAAATTTATTCTTCTGAGCGCTTTACGTAAGCAATGCAGCAGACAAGCGTTGTGAGCGGTATCGTAAGCAGTATTCCGAGGCTTCCGAGTATGGCCTGAAGCAGCTCTACGCATATGCTTTCTGTGTTGAGCATCATAAGCATGGAGCTGGAGAAAGATACCCTCAGAAGTATGCTGCAAAGCGAGCTTCCTATGTAGGCAAGCACCAGCGTGTTGGCCATGGTTCCCATAACGTCTTTTCCGATGTTGAGGCCGCTCTTGAAAAGATCCTTGAAGCTTATATCCGGAGCGTGCCTGTGGACCTCGTAAAGAGAGGATGAAATATCCATTGCAACGTCCATTACCGCACCCATGGCACCAATGGTTATCATTGCAAATATAAGGCCTTTAAGGTCTATTGAGCCGCCGCTCTCGTTCATTATCTGAAGGTAGATGGAGTGCTCGTCTATTACGCCTGTAAGGTGCATAATGCGGTCGTAGACTATCTCCAGTATGCCTGCTGTCATAACGCCGAACGCGCAGCCAAGCATGGTGTTTACGGACTTGGACGTTAGGCTGTTGGTGAGCAGCAGAGTCATTACGATGGTGAATATGCAGACTATAATAGTCCATAGGTAGATGTTTTTGCCGCTGAGCACTGCAGGCAGGAACACGTAGAACACCGCAAGGCAGGTGAACGCCAGGGAGACTACTGTGCTGACGCCCTTCCACCTTCCGAATACTATAAGCAGCACCAGGAAAGCGATGCCGAGTATCAGCACGTGGTCGAAACGCGCATAGCTGCCGAAGGGGTAAAAGCCGTCCCCTGCGTCAAAAAGGACAACCTTGTCCCCTACCTTAACGAAGCGCTCCCCGGTCTCGTAGTAGCTGTCCATTTGCTGGTAGGAATCAACGCTCTGGCCTTTCATATCCCCGCTTAAAACCTTAGCGCGGAAGTACTGGGTCTTCTGAGTGTAGCCGGTATCAGGGTCCGTTTCTTCGTAAAGTATGCTGAGTTCTGTAACTTCCGCCTTTATATTTCCGGCGGTGTTTTCAAGAAGCTTGAGCCCTTTGCTTACGTAAACATGCGATCCGTATATAAAAGCAGCTGAAAGCACGAATGTAACTATCCAGACTAGTACGGCTTTAACATTTCCCCTGCGCACGGGGTCTTTTTCAGAATGTTTCATAAAGTGACACCAGCTCTCCGTCAGAGTTCTTTCCTAAAAGATCAAGGCGTATTATCCTGCAGTCCGAAAGATCTGTATCAAGGCCGGCAAAGCGGAAATAGCTTTCAAGAAGCTTTCCGGGATTCAAGGTCTCGTTGCTTGCGCAGCGCAGCATTAACTTAAAGACCAATGGGTCCTGGGCCTGCGGCTCTACGGAAAAGATCATATCCTTGATATCTTTTTCTACTAGTTTCTTAGTCTTTTTGTCTTTTTTAAGTATGAGTATCCTGTCCTGCGCCAGGAACTCCGCCAGGCGGCCTGCAGCATCGCTTTTAAGGGGCAAAACAGCCTCATACAGCGCCGTTTCGCACGCGGACGATAAATTATTCGAAGTGCGCTCTTTTTCCCTGCAATCGGTGAATTTTATCCCCTCGGGCATGGTCTGGTTGAGCTGCTCTGCAAGCTCTGCAGGGTCTGCCGGAAGCAGAGTATCTATCTCGAAATACTCGCTTACGCTCTCATAGCCAAGGGACAGCGGCTGCACCACGTTTATAAGCTCATGAGGGTTGTAGCCGTTAGAATAAGCGACCTTTATGCCTGCTTTTTTTATGGCGCGCTTAAAGAGCCTTACCAGGTCCAGGTGAGATATAAAGCGCATGTTGCCCAGCTTTTGGAACCTTAGGACGTATCTGTTCATAGTATACCTCCGCAGGGGCAGTCTGTGTATTCGTTTATGCCGCAGGCGTTGCAGCCCAGGCGGCAGTCCGGTGTTGTGGATGCCTTGTAGGCCTTGTCCCTTTCGGCGCGGAGGAACTCTTCCGTAACTCCGCAGTTAATGATGTTCCAGGGCAGCGGCTTGCCCGGCTCTATGCCTGTAATGCCGTGGTAGCTGCTGTCTATGCCCTCTTCTGCCAGGGCCTGCTTCCAGGCGTCTTCCTTAAAGTGTTCCGTCCAGGAATCGAAACGGCAGCCCAGCCTGTAAGCCTTTTCTATTACATTGCAAAGGCGCCTGTCTCCTCTTGCCAGCACGGCTTCCAGGGTGCTTACATAGCTGTCGTGGTAGTGCAGAGTTACGCCGCGGAGCGGTCTTATGCGGTTGAGCAGGTACATGTGCTTGCGCGCAAATTCCTCCGGGCTGTTCTGAGGCTCCCACTGGAAAGGAGTAAAGGGCTTTGGCACAAAGTTTGCGACGCTAACGCTTACGTTGAAACGCCCTCTGTTTCCGCCGTTCTTGGCCTTTGCGATATCCATTATCTTTGCAGCAAGATCTGCAATTCCGTCCAGATCCTCGTCTGTTTCGGTCGGGTGGCCGATCATAAAGTATAGCTTAACAGAGTTCCAGCCAAGGTCTATGGCCTGGTCTATAGCGGAGAGTATATCTTTTTCAGTAATATTCTTGTTTATAACGTCCCTGAGGCGCTGAGTTCCGGCTTCAGGGGCGAATGTAAGGCCGGTCTTCCTTATGCCCTGGATCTCGTCCAGCACCTTAAAACTGAAGTTGTCCAGCCTTAAAGAAGGCAGAGAGATCGCTACCTGTTTTTCCTTGCAGTAAGGAAGCAGAGCCTCTACCAAGGGCTCGAACTGGGTGTAATCGGAAGTGGAAAGCGAAAGCAGCGACAGCTCCTGGTGGCCGCTGTTTTCCAGCTGAGCCTTGGCTATACGCAGGTTCTCCTCCATGCTGCGCTCTCGAACCGGCCTGTAGAGCATGCCTGCCTGGCAGAACCTGCATCCCCTGGTGCAGCCGCGGAAAAGCTCGCAGACTGCCCTGTCGTGGACCACTTCTATAAGCGGAACTATGTTCTTTGTGGGATAATCCACAGTGTTGAGATCCGATACGAAAGCCCTTGTTACGCGGTCCGGTGCGCTCTGATCCAGCTTGTTATAAGCAAGGAACTCTCCGTCTTCTGAATACTCCGGTTCGTAATATGACGGCACATAAACGCCCTGAAGCTTGCTCAGCTGCTTTATAAGCTCAGCTTTGGAAGTTCCGTTCTTTTTAGCGTCAGCTGCAATGCCGCAGACCTTGGGAAGCAGCTCCTCGCCGTCGCCAACAAGCACTGCGTCAAAAAAGTCCGCAAGCGGCTCTGCGTTGAAAGCGCAAGGGCCTCCTGCAATTACAAGCGGCCAGTCCTCGCCTCTTTCAGCTGTCCTGAAAGGTATGCCGGCAAGGTCCATCATGTACAAAATGTTAGTGTAAGACATTTCGTACTGCAGGGTAAATCCGACAATATCTGCCTGCACAACAGGTGTCTTGGTCTCCAGAGTGTAGAGCGGAAGATCCGCGGCCTTCATGGCCTCTGCCATGTCTACCCTGGGCGCAAAAACGCGCTCCATATAGGTATGGGGCGTGCTGTTGATTATATGATAAAGCAAGGGCATGCCGTTCCATGACATGCCTATCTCGTAAGTATCCGGAAAACAAAAAGCAAGGCGGATGTCGAAGCTGCCTTCTTCCTTATGGATCTCATAAGGTTCTCCGCCTATGTATGCTGCCGGTTTTTCTACCTTGTTAAGGAGGCTGTCCAGCTTGCGCTGAACATCATTCCTCGTAATACTCAAATTCATAATCGAATACTTTTACTGTATCTCCGTCCTCCAGGCCCATCTCTTCAAGCTCTTCGAAAATGCCCTTGGAATCGATGTACTTGTACAGGTACCTGAGAGACCCTGTATCGTTGAAATTCGTGGAATCGAAGATCTTCCTGAGCTGCTTTCCGGTAAGGACGAATACGCCGTCCTCGTCCTGAGAAATATTGATATCCCTGAAGTCCGGCTCGTCCTCCGGATCGGGCGCGTTGTAGAAGACTATCTCTTCTTCCTCTTCTTCCGGAAGCGAATCCAGAGTGCGCAGCGCGGCGCGGAGGAGCTCATCCACGCCTTCGTGTATGGGCGCAGACATCGGGAAGACTTCCAGGCCTTTGCTTTCCACGTAGGCCTTGAATTTAGCGTAGGTCTCGTCGTCTGCCATGTCCATCTTGTTTGCAGCTACGAGCATGGGCTTTTGGGAGAGCTTCTTGCTGTAGTTAGCAAGCTCTGCGTTTATCTTATCGAAGTCCTCTATGGGGTCTCTTCCTTCGGAGCCGGAAACATCCACTACGTGTATAAGGACGCGTGTCCTTTCTATGTGCTTAAGGAAGTCAAGGCCAAGTCCGAGCCCTTCGGAAGCGCCCTCGATAAGGCCCGGAATATCTGCCATTACAAAGGACCTGTCGTAGAGAGTTACTACGCCAAGGTTAGGTGTAATAGTTGTAAAGTGGTAGTCCGCGATCTTTGGATTAGCCGATGTGCTGACAGAAAGAAGCGTTGATTTTCCAACGTTCGGATAGCCTACAAGACCTACGTCAGCTATGAGCTTAAGCTCCAGTTCTATGGTCCTTTCAACGGAGAAACCGCCTGCTTCGGCAAAGTTGGGAGCCTGGCGCACTGAGTTCTTGTACCAGATGTTGCCCTTTCCGCCCTTGCCGCCTTTTGCCGCAACAAAACGCTGGCCGTCTGTCTTAAGATCGGCCATAATGTTGCCTGTTTCCACGTCTTTTACGACTGTGCCTACAGGTACCTTGATTATAAGGTCCGGGGCATCTTTGCCGTACTGCTGCTTGCCGCGGCCGTTCTCTCCGGGCTGAGCTTCGTACTTTCTCTTATAGCGGAAGTCCATAAGCGTGCGGAGGTTTCGGTCAGCCAGCAGCACAACGCTGCCACCTTTGCCGCCGTTTCCCCCGTCCGGGCCTCCCTGCGGAACGTAAGGCTCTCTTCTGAAAGAGACCGAACCATCTCCACCCTTGCCGGACTTTATGAATATTTGGGCTTTATCTACGAACATACTCTTCCTCCATGGCTTTTGAGGACGGTAAAATCTTCCTTAAACAGAAAATAGCCCCCGACATGCGGGGGCCGTTAGTTTTAAGCTTCTTCGGAATAAACGCTGACCTGCTTGCGGGTCTTGTCTTTTCTTTCGAACTTGACGGTACCGTCGATCATTGCGAACAGTGTATCGTCTCCGCCGATACCTACGTTATTTCCGGGATGATACTTGGTTCCTCTCTGACGAACGAGTATGGAACCTGCGCTTACGAACTGACCGTCAGCTCTCTTGACTCCCAGTCGTTTAGATTCACTTTCGCGGCCGTTCTTGGAACTGCCGACACCCTTTTTACTTGCCATATCTATACCTCCTGAGATCGATTACTCTTCTGCTGCTTCTTCAGTCTTCTTCTTGGAAGCTCTGAGAGAGATGGACTTGATCTGAAGCTGGGTGTAGGGCTGTCTGTGTCCCTGCTTCTTCTTGCTGTCCTTCTTAGCCTTATACTTGTAGATAACTACCTTCTGGCCCTTGCCGTGCTCAACTACCTCTGCCTTGACGCTTGCGCCGCTGACATAGGGAGCTCCTACCTGGATCTCGCCTTCCTTTTCCACAGCGAGTACTTCTTTGATGGTGAGTGTCTTGCCGGCTTCTGCCTCGAGCTTTTCTACGTTGATGACATCACCTTCGGTAACGCGATACTGCTTACCGCCAGTCATGATTACTGCGTACATTTTTCTTTTTTACCTCCGTCTATCCGTCTCGCCTGTGCAGGCAGCCTTCGAAAGGCATTTAAAAACAAGCCTGTTTAGAGCGGCAACATTGGGATATTACCACGGAAAACAAGGCTTGTCAAATGGTTTTTTAATTGATTTTTAAATATTTTCAGCGTGCGGGACTACTCTTCGATTATGACGCCGTCTGCATCTACTTTGATGTCTTCGGAATCGTCTACAAGGGTATCGTCCTTCTGCGGTATGAACTTCTTTTTGATCTGGGCTTCCAGCTCGTCCATAAGGGCGGGACGCTCTTCCAGATAGTTCTTTACGTTTTCTCTGCCCTGGCCTATGCGGTCCCCTTTATAGGAGTACCAGGCGCCGGACTTTTCTATGAGCTTGGCATCCACTGCGCAGTCCAGGATATCTCCGGATCTGGATATGCCCTTGCCGTACATGATATCGAATTCAGTGTACTTGAACGGTGGTGCCACCTTGTTCTTTACGACCTTGACTCTGGTGCGGTTGCCTATTACGGCATCTCCCATCTTTATGGATTCTACCCTTCTTACATCCAGGCGTACGGATGAATAGAACTTGAGAGCTCTGCCGCCTGTGGTAGTTTCCGGATTGCCGAACATTACGCCTATCTTTTCTCTTAGCTGGTTGATGAAGACTACCATTGTGCCAGTCTTATTGGCAACGCCGGTGATCTTGCGCAGAGCCTGAGACATGAGCCTTGCCTGGGCGCCTACGTGGGAATCTCCCATATCTCCTTCGATCTCGCTCTTGGGAACGAGGGCTGCTACGGAGTCTATTACTACTATTGCAAGTGCTCCGCTGCGGATAAGCATTTCGCAGATCTCAAGGGCATCCTCTCCGGTATCCGGCTGGGATACGAGAAGATCGTCTATATCTACGCCAAGAGCCTTAGCGTAGACAGGATCCAATGCATGTTCTGCGTCTATGAAAGCGGCCTTTCCGCCTGCTTTCTGAGCCTCAGCTATAACATGCAGAGCAAGTGTTGTCTTACCGGAGGATTCCGGTCCGTAGATCTCTATTATTCTGCCTCTTGGAAGGCCGCCTATTCCGCAGGCAATATCCAGGCTTACGGAGCCAGTGGATACGGATGCTATATCCAGGCGGGCGTTATCGTCCCCAAGCATCATTATAGAGCCTTTGCCGAACTTCTTATCTATCTGAAGAAGAGCGGCTTCCAGAGCTTTGTCCTTATCTGTTTTCTGAATGTTGGTATTAGCTGCCATTTTGACCTCCGTGATAGAGAACATTTGTTCTTCTATATGATACTACCCCAAGTCGCTTCAGTCAAGCATTATTTTCATGATCTTGAGCTGATATTAACATTTATTTACAGCGATGTCAAATGTTATTTAATACGCCGAGGCAGTTTTACATCCCCTTCAGGACCATGTATACAGTTCTGAGCATGTCCATGCAAGCAATGGTCCTTACGTCTTCCCTCTTGATGCGCCTTGCCTTGTATTTCTTAACAGAAAGCTCTCCTAAGGCGTACAGGCCAATGTAGAAAAGACCTGTCTCTTCGTCTCCCGGACCTGCGTAACCAGTAACGCTAACGCATATATCGCTTCCGCTTGCCTTGTGAAGGCCCTCTGCCATCTCGAGAGCTGTTTCATGGCTTACTGCAGTGTACTTGTCCAGAGTCTCCTGCTTGACTCCGAGCTCCTGCATCTTTGCTGTGTTGGAGTAAGTTACAAGCGCCCTGTCAAATACTGCAGAAGAACCGGGAACGTCTGTTATAGTCTTTGCAAACAGACCGCCTGTCATGGATTCTGCGCTGGAAAGCTTCAGTTTCCGGCTCTTAAGCAGATCGACTACCACCTTCTCCAGATCTTCGTTGTCCTCGCTGTAGATATAGCCGCCTATGCGGTCACGGACTTTAGCGGTCATGTCATCAACAGCGGCTTTAGCCTCTTCCATAGTGGGCCTTTTGGAAGCAACCCTAACCATTGCAGTAAAGTCCTTAACGTAAGTAGCAAGCGTAGGATCCGTCTGGCCGTCTATAAGGTCCAGAAGCCTTGTCTCAAGGTCCGACTCCCCTATCCCTATGGTCTTTATCATTTTATAGTAAAGGCATCCGTTGTCCGCTGCTCTGAGCCTGGGAGCAACGTAGTTATCGAACATCGGCTGCATCTCGCGCGGTGGGCCGGGCATTACGAATATGGTCTTTGCGCCGTCAGACAGCATGAAACCCGGCGCTGTACCGTTAGGATTCGGGAGAATAACTGAGCCTTCAGGGAAATAAGCCTGCTTCAGGTTGTTGTCCGCCATGGGCCTGTTGTTCCTGGCAAACCAGCCCTTGAGAATAGCCATCTGCTCCGGATCTTCTATTATCTTTCTGCCAAAGAAGTCCGCTATGGTCTCTTTGGTCATATCGTCTTCCGTGGGCCCAAGGCCGCCGGTGGTAAGGACTATATCGCATTCTGAAAAAGCTGCCGAAAGTGCCTCCAGCAGCCTGTTTCTGTTGTCTCCGACAGTTATATGCCTTAATACATCTACGCCTAGAAAGTTGAGATGCTGAGAAAGATATACAGAGTTGGTGTTAGTTATGCTGCCGAACAGTATCTCTGTCCCGACAGTTAAGATAGTTGCCTTCATTTGCTCTCCTCAAAAGAGAAAACATCTATGTTTTTGATTATATATTCCGCGCCGGAAACTACTGTCATTACAAGCGACGCCCAGAGGAGCACGCGGCCAATGATGCTGAGCACGTTGCTGTAGGACTCCAGGATAAGGAAGAGCACTGCAAACATCTGCAGGACTGTCTTGATCTTGCCTGTCATGCCAGCTGCAATTACCTTGCCCTCGGATGCGGCTACCGTGCGCATGCCGGAGACTGCAAACTCCCTGGCAAGTATGATTATAAGCATCCAGCCGGGAACTATGCCCTTATCTATGAACATGCAGAATGCGGAGTAGACGAGTATCTTATCCGCAAGCGGGTCCATTATCTTGCCGAAATTGGTAACAAGACCGCGCGCTCTGGCTATTCTGCCGTCCAGCATGTCAGTTAAAGACGCTGCAACGAATACTATGAACGCCGGGATGTACCATTCCAGAGCGTACAGTATAACGTAAACAGGTGCGGCAATTATCCTTGCGATAGTAAGTTTATTTGGCAGATTCATAAACAGCCTCCCCACACAGATCGTAGTCGAAGGCGTCTGTGATCTTAACATCCACGAAACTTCCCGGCACTACTGGCTGAGAGCTTGTAAAAATAACGTTATTGTCTATATCCGGCGCATCCATGTAGCTGCGTCCTATATAGGTGTTCTTATCGTCCTGCTCTTCTGCAAGTACTCTTAAGGTCTTTCCTATGTACTTTTGGTTGTTTTCCAGAGAAATGCTGCGCTGAAGCTCCATTATGCGGTCCCTTCTGCGCTCTTTTACATCTTTTCTGACCTGAGGCTTCATGGAAGCGGCCTTAGTGCCCTCTTCTTTCGAATAAGCAAAGACTCCGAGCCTTTCAAAACGCGTATTTTTTACGAATTCAGTAAGCTCTTTGGCATCCTGGGCAGTCTCTCCGGGGAAGCCAGTTATCAGAGTGGTCCTGATAATTATTCCGGGTATCTGTTGACGTAATTTATTTATGGTAGAGTTTATACTTTCCGAGGTGGATTTCCTGTTCATATCCTTAAGGACGTGGTCCACGCTGTGCTGGATAGGAATATCCAGGTACTTGCAGATCTTATCCTCTTCCTTGATGGCCTGGATAAGGCTGTCGGTTATTTCGTCCTCGTAGCAGTACATAAGGCGTATCCACTCTATGCCCTCTATTTTGCAGAGTTTCTTAAGGAGAGCAGGCAGAGCGTCCTTTAAACCAATATCTCTTCCGTAGAAAGTAACATCCTGGGCTATAACAACAAGCTCTTTGCATCCCTCAGCTGCTAAAGCTTTAGCTTCTTCAAGTATGCTCTCCTCTGAGCGGCTTCTGTAGCGCCCTCTTATAAACGGAATAGCGCAGTAGGCGCAGACATTGCTGCAACCTTCCGCTATCTTAATGGACCTGGTCCAGGGAGCTGTGGAAAGGACTCTTCCTCCAAGCTCTTCGTAAGTCTTAGGCGAATTGCTGCAGAAGACTCTGTCCGAAGCGCTGCCAAGAACTATTTCCGGCAGCTTATTGTAGTCGTTAACGCCAAGGAAGCTATCAACTTCCGGCATGGACTCAGCCAGCTCTTTGGCGTAGCGCTGGGAAAGGCAGCCGGTAACTATAAGCCTTTTGCTGTCACCCTTCATCCTTGAAAGGTCGAAAATAGTCTCTATAGACTGCTGCTTAGCGTCGTGTATGAAACCGCAGGTGTTTACTATAAACACGTCTGCGTCTTCCGGATCGTTCACTAAAATGCAGCCGGCCTTTTGTAAAAGCGCGGCGGCATTTTCTGAATCAACGGTATTTTTTTCGCAGCCAAGTGTGGTTATGAATACTTTCATCAGTATATCTCTTCCTCCACCGGTGCATCAGAAAGACCCATTGCCTGGTCCTGAAGGCGCTGGAATTCGGCCTGGCTCATATTGACCTTTCTGGGTCTTGCGCCGTCTGCGGGGCCTACTATGCCGCGTTCTTCCATAAGGTCTACGAGCCTTGCAGCCCTGTTGTAGCCTATCCTGAAGCGCCTCTGCAGCATGGATACTGAGCACTGTTCTGCCTTGACTACAGTTTCTATAGCATCTGTAAGGAGCTCGTCCTCGTCCGAATCCTCGGAATCTGCGCTGCCTGCGTTGGTGCCGGCCTTATTCATGGCCTGCATTATATCCGTGTTGTAGCTTGCCATCTGGACCTGGTCTTTAACGAAATTGATGACGTTTCTGACCTCATCGTCCGAAACGAAGCAGCCCTGAACACGCAGCGGCTTACTGATGCTCTGAGGACCGTAGAGCATATCGCCCTTACCAAGCAGGTGCTCTGCGCCGCCTACATCCAGTATAACTCTGGAGTCTGTGAGCGAGGACACAGCAAACGCTATCCTGGACGGGATATTTGCCTTGATAACGCCTGTAATTACGTCTGTGGAAGGCCTCTGAGTTGCAACTATAAGGTGCATTCCTGCGGCTCTTGCTTTCTGCGCAATGCGGCAGATGGAGTCTTCTACGGTGTTCTTGGCTGTCATTATGAGCTCCGCAAGCTCGTCTATTATAATGACGATCTGCGGCATTACCTTGTCTTCTTCTCCGTTGGCCTTTACGGTCTCGTTGTAGGACTGAAGATCCCTTACGCCTTCGGCTGCGAACTTGTTGTAGCGCTCGTTCATCTCAGAAACAGCCCAGCCAAGAGCAGCTGCAGCCTTGCCGGAATCAGTAACGACAGGTATGAGCAGATGCGGAATTCCGTTGTAAATGCTGAGCTCTACGACCTTCGGATCTATAAGTATGAGCTTAACTTCTTCCGGAGTTGCCTTGTAGAGAAGGCTTATGATCATGCTGTTTATGCAGACGGACTTACCGGAACCGGTGGAACCTGCAACGAGCAGGTGCGGCATGGATTTAAGGTCTGCAACTATTGCATCTCCGCCTATGCTGCGGCCCAGAGCAACGGATATCTTGGATTTGCTCTTCCTGAAGGCCTCGGATTCTATGATCTCCCTGAGTGTTACTGTGGAGATAGTATCGTTGGAGACCTCTATGCCAACGGCTGCCTTGCCCGGGATAGGAGCTTCTATCCTGAGGGATTTGGCGCGCAGGTTGAGCGCAAGATCGTTGTGCAGAGCAGCTATCTTGGATACCTTAACGCCTGCAGCCGGCTGTACTTCGAACCTGGTAACTGCCGGTCCCTTAATTACATCCACAACAGATGCCTGTACGCCGAAGCTTGCCAGAGTGTCCTCCAGAAGCCTTGCCTGATCCTGCATGTTGGGACCCTTGGAGGAGCCTCTTAAAAGCCCGGAAGGAGCATTGAGGAGCTCCAGCGGCGGGAAATGGTAGACAGGTTCCGGCGGAGCGGCTTTAGCAGCATCTTCTTTTGCAGCATCTTCTTCTGCCTTTGGCTTGCCTGTTACTGCGGCTGCTGCACCAGCAACTGATGCTGCTGCAGCGGTCTTAGTGGGTATATCCTTGCTGTCTGCAGGATCCAGACCCTTGGTTCCGGACAGAACAGATGGCAGCGCAGAAACATCCTCGCCGGCGTTTCCGCGGCCCTTGAACAGATCCTGATCCATTACAAGATCCAGAACGTTCTGCTGGTTTGCAGTTATACCGTCCGTGTCTACCTTTGGCTTTTCAGCGGACTTAAGGCCTATATCCTCCGGTGTGAAGTTGGTTGCGGGCTTAACAGGCTCCGAAACAGGAGCGCTCTCCTGCAGGTAAGTTGGCAGAACTGGCTGCGGCTCTTCTTCCTTCGGAGCATCTATATTCTTTACAGCGTCCATGTTGAGCTTGGGCAGGACCTTGGTATCTACCTCCTGCTGTATCTCCTTTACCTGAGCGGCTTTCTTTTCCGCCAGGGCACGCTGTTTTTCCTCTTCCTTTGCCCTCTTTGCAGCCTCTTCGGCTTCCTTCTGGGCAGCTATCTCTGCCTGCTGGCGCTCGTATTCCTCCAGCTCGGCTATCTTTTCCTTGTCTATGCGGCGCTGCTCTCTTCTGGCCTGCCTGCGCATCCTGGCGTTGTCCAGAAGCACGGAAAGCGGAGTATTGAGTATTAGCAGGAGCGCAATTATTACGCCTGCTGCGCCAACGATGTAAAGGCCTATGGATCCGATAAGATTCTTGATGAATCCGCCCACGTAAACACCTATTATTCCGCCGCCGTCAGTTCCCATGGCAAATATGTCCTTAATGGACATGGAGAAATCGTAAGGCTCCATGCCCCTGAGCGGCGCCTTGAAGTTGGCAATAACGCAGCTCAAAAGGACTATAAGCGCAACTATGGCAATTGCGGATTTAGTCGTAACAAGCGATGTTTTCTGAGCAAATACAAGAACGCCGTAAAATATAAGGAAGAACGGCAGGATAAAAGCGACCCATCCCAGAAGGCCTCCCATAAAGGCCTTTACCGCAGCTCCGATAGCTCCGGTAGTGGATGTGAACATGCTTATGAGAAGGAACAGGCCTATGGCTATGAATATGACTGCGATTATCTCATCGCGGACCTTTTTCTTTTTGCGGAGCGCAGCCTCTCTTTTGAGCTCTGCCTGCTTTCTTTTTTCTTTTTCAGCTTTGGTAAGTCTTGGCATTTTTGCCTCCTTATAAACATCTTATTTTACCATATCGAGGCAAATATTTACAGATGTAATTTCGAAAAAGAAACATTTGTTTTTTAATAAATTTGTGTTTTGGCTATTAACAATTGCTGCGATTTTGTGTATAATAGCACAAATATCAATCAGGAGGCAAATATTATGACTAGGAAGCCGGATCTGGCGGTAGTCGGAGCAACAGGACTTGTAGGTTCCACCTTCCTTAAAGTTCTGGAAGAAAGGAATTTCCCTTACGAGAATCTCTACCTTATGGCAAGCTCCCGTTCCGCAGGAAAGACCATCAATTTCAAAGGCAAGGATTATATAGTCGAAGAGCTCAACGAGCACTCTTTCGACAAACACATCGATATAGCACTTTTTTCAGCCGGAGGCGGCACTTCCCAGAAGTACTCCCCCATTGCTGCTGCGCACGGCTGCACAGTAGTAGACAACAGCAGCGCATGGAGAATGGATCCAGAAGTTCCTCTGGTAGTTCCGGAAGTAAACCCCAACGATATCTGGTGGAACAAGGGAATCATTGCTAACCCCAACTGCTCTACTATCCAGGCAATGCTGCCTATCAAGGCTCTGCACGATGCCTACAAGGTAAAGAGGATTGTCTACAGCACCTATCAGGCTGTATCCGGCGCAGGCATGAAGGGCCTCTCCGATCTGGAAGAAGGCCTTAAGGGCAACGACCAGTGCAAGGCATTCGCTCACCCCATCGCAGGCAACTGCCTTCCCCACATAGACGTTTTCCTTGAGAACGGCTACACCAAGGAAGAAATGAAGATGGTAAACGAGACCCACAAGATACTCGGAGACGACAGCATACGCGTTACCGCTACCACAGTCCGCGTTCCTGTACGCTGCTGCCACAGCGAGTCCATCAACCTTGAGTTCGAAAAGCCCTTCGATCTCGACGAAGCAAGAGATCTGCTCAGAAAGTTCCCGGGAATAGTCGTTCAGGACGATCCTCAGAACGCTGTATATCCCCTTGCCCGCAACGCAGAAGGAACTAACGAGGTCTACGTAGGACGCATCAGAAGAGACTTCTCCGTTGACAGCGGCATGAACCTCTGGGTAGTTGCAGACAACATCCGCAAAGGCGCAGCCACCAACGCCGTCCAGATAGCAGAAAAGCTCCTGGAAAGGTTATAGGGGACGGTTCTTCTTCACATTTCGATGTTATAGGGGACGGTTCTTCTTCACATTTCGAAAGATCTTGACACTAAAAAGCAGGTCCGGCTGGGCCTGCTTTTAAATTCATATCATTCCGAGCGCTTTTCTGACCTTTTCCTTAAGATCTTCTATAGTTCCGTCGTTATAGATGACCAGGTCTGCCCTGGCGCACTTTTCATCGTCCGGAAGCTGGCTTGCCATGCGCTTTTCAACTTCCTCACGGCTTACGCCGTCGCGTTTCATTATCCTTTGGATGCGGGCTTCCCTGTCTGCAGCAACCACCCATATCCTGTCCACGAAGTGCTCTCTGTTTGTCTCAAAAAGCACTGGAGCATCAAAGAACACCTTGGAATAGAGCCGTTTTGCGCAGGCTGCATCCAGAGCTTCGCGGAAACGTTCATCCAGAGCGCTTTTCATCATAGCGTTCAGCTTAGCCAGCCTTTCTTCATTGCCGAAAACTATGCTTCCAAGCTTTTTGCGTATCAGCTCTCCGTTCTCGTCTATTATGTCCTGCCCGAATTCTGCCGCAAGTTCACCCAGCAGCGGCGATCCTTTGGCTGTGGCCTGCCTTGCTATCTGATCGCAGTCCACCACTTCGTATCCAAGCTCTCTGAGATAATCGGCCACTGTGCTCTTTCCTGAGCCGGTGCCGCCTGTCAATCCGTAGATCATATCAGTTTACCAGTCTGTAATTACGTTAACTTTATAATTTATCAACTATTTAAGGTCGTACCAGTTGGAAGCGATGTTCTCTGCAACAATCAGCTTTACCTTGAGCTCCGCTGCACTCTCCATGCATTCCTTAAGAAGCTCCGCAACGCCCTGGGCATCCTGCCTCTCGCACTCGATTATAAGCTCGTCATGCACTTGGAGTATCAGCTTGGCGGACGGATACTTTTCCTGCAAAGCATCGTAGACCTTTATCATGGCTATCTTAATGATGTCTGCGGCAGTTCCCTGGATGGGGCTGTTCATAGCAAGACGCTCTCCAAGCTGCCTTACCATGTACTGCGATGCGTTTATCTCGTGGATATCCCTCTTGCGGCCGTACAGAGTCCTTACAAAGCCGTTTGCCTTGCAGTCCGCTATCTGTTTATCCATAAAGCGCTTAACGCCCTTGAAACGCTCGAAATAGTCCTTAATGTACTGCTCTGCCTGCTTGCGGCTTATCGTAAGCTCCTCCGCAAGGCCGAATCCGCTCATTCCGTAAATAACGCCGAAGTTTACAGCCTTAGCGTTGGACCTCAGCTGAGGAGTTACCCTGTCCAGAGGGACGCCGAACACCTTGGCAGCAGTCTCTTTGTGTATATCATGACCGCCGGAGAACGCGTCTATAAGCTCCTCGTCTCCGGACATGTGCGCCATTACGCGCAGCTCTATCTGAGAATAATCCGCCCCGACAAGCACCTTATCTTCCGAGCCCGCAACGAACACCTTCCTAAGCTGCCTTCCAAGATCCGTCCTTACAGGAATGTTCTGAAGGTTGGGCTCTGTGCAGCTTATGCGCCCCGTAGCTGTAACGGTCTGCTGGAAGTGCGCGTGCACACGGCCGTCAGCTGCGATCAGCGGAAGCATTCCGTCCACGTAAGTTCCGTTAAGCTTGGTGAGGGTCCTGTATTCCAGTATCTTTTCTATGATGGGATGCGCATCCTTAAGCTTTTCCAACACTTCCGCGCTGGTGGAATAACCCTTCTGAGTTTTCTTGCCGGCAGGAAGCTTGAGCTTTTCGAACAAAATGTTTCCGAGCTGCTGGGGAGAGTTGATATTGAACTTTTCCTCTGCAATATCGTATATCTCTTGCTCCAGTGCTTTTATCTGGGTCTTCAGCTCCGCGCCGAACTGAGCAAGCTGCTCTTTATCAACCGCAAAGCCCTCTTTTTCCATGCTTGCAAGCACCTTGCAAAGCGGCAGCTCTATATCCCTGTAGATATGTTCCAGTTCTTCGCTTGCGATCTGCTTTTCAAGAATCCCGCAAAGTGCGTCCATGTATGCAAGTTTCTTTGCAGAAGCGCTCTCGTCTGCCTGCTCTGCAAACAGAGATATCTGCTGGGGCTGACTCTCAAGGCTTACATGGAAATATTCAAGTATAAGGTCCTCTAAAGCCGGCAGCTTTCCGCTTGGAGAAAGCACGTACCTTGCCAATGCAGCGTCAGACTTTGCGGTAAGCCCGCTTATATCCGCGCCGTTAGCCGCAAGGTAGTAGAACACCTTGCCAAGGCCGAATCCGCAGAGACCTGCCTTGCTTCCGGATGCAGCCTTAATAAGAGCATCCTCGCATTCCGGTCCAAAGACAAAACAGCCGATTTCAGACATTATTTCTGCCTTTTGGAGCTGGGGCCTGCCAACGTGGTTTTCGTCGCTCAGAACGTCTATTACAAGCCTTCCAGAGGCAAACAAAGCGTCAAGATCGCTTTCGGTTCCGAGCTTTACGTCAGGTACTGAAACTTCCGGCACAGAAACGCTTCCTTCAGCAGCCGAAGCCGCCTTTGCCGGTGCTGCTCCGCCCTGCTTCATCTCCTTTAAAAGTTTGCTCAGGTAAGTCTTGAACTCCAGCCTGCTGTACTGTCTTATAAGCTCGTCGTTGTCCTGCGGCCCTATGCGCAGGTCATCGATCGTATAGTCCACAGGCACAGTCTTAACGATAGTGGCAAGCCTCTTGGACATGAGCGCAGACGCGCTGCCCTCTTCTATCTTTTGCCTGAGCTTGGCGCTGTCCACTTGATCCAGATTGTTGATCAGGTTCTCCAGGCTGCCGAACTGCTGTATAAGCTTGATCGCAGTCTTTTCCCCAACGCCGGGAATACCCGGAATATTATCGGAAGTATCCCCGCGCAGTGCCTTGTAATCTATGAACTGCTCGTGGTCGAACCCGTATTCTTCCTTCATTGCGGCATCGTCGTAGAGCTTGAACTCGCTGATGCCTTTCTTGGTGATTATAACTGAAGTCTTATCCGTCGCAAGCTGCAGAGCATCGCGGTCTCCGGTTATAATAAAGCCTTCCAGACCGGCTTCCTCCGACATTCTTGCAGTGGTGCCTATGATATCGTCCGCCTCAAAGCCATCAGTCTCGAATTGGTAAATGCCCATAGCCTTAAGGATCTCCTTAAGCACAGGCATCTCCATGGCCAGCTCTTCAGGCATCTTCTTCCTTCCGGCTTTGTACTCCGTGTATTCCAGGTGCCTGAAAGTCGGCGCCTTCCTGTCGTAGGCCACCAGCATGTGCGTAGGCGCGTAGTCCGTCCTTATTTTTCCGAGCATGCTCAAAAAGCCGTAGATACCCTGAGTGTAGAACCCGTCTTTGGTTATCATAGGCCTTTGGATAGCGTAGAACGCTCTGTTAACAAGGCTGTTGCCGTCGATTATGACTATCCTGTCCATTATCGTCCTTCTTGCCTTTATAAAGGCATTAAATTGAGTATGAAAAAAGATCCCAAAATGCCGTTGAGCTTTAATTCACGCCCTATCATATGATAGGTGGGCTGCCTGCTTCTAAGCCTCTGTCTTCCACTGATCTTATGAGGCCTGACATAACGCTTAGACTGACGTCCGGCGTCCCGATGTTGAACTGTAGGTTGAATTAATACCCTGACGAACACCCCAGGATCTTTATTAAACTATTCCTCGCCGTAAAGGTCCACTCCGCAGTTGGTATATACCTTCTGTACGTCGTCGTCTTCCTCAAGGACCTCTATCATCTTGCGCAGAGAGGAAAGCTGAGAGCCTTCCGGTGTAGATTCCATGGAAGGAACCTGCTCTATATCTGCCTCAACGGGTTCGAGGCCTGCAGCCTTTACAGCAGCCAGCACGTCGTTGAAAGCGTCCGGTGTGCAGTAGACATCGAAGCTGTCTTCGTATGCTACCAGATCGTCTGCACCTGCTTCAAGGACTATGTCCATAAGCTGGTCTTCTTCTATTCCGGACTCTTTATCGAAGACGAGAACGCCCTTTGTTTCGAACATGTAGGATACGCAGCCCGGTGTTCCCAGATTGCCTCCGAACTTATCGAAAGCGTGCTTTACAGAGGATGTGGTCCTGTTCTTGTTGTCTGTTAGCGCCTCTACGATGACGGCTACTCCGCCTGCGCCGTATCCCTCGAACTTGAGTTCCTCGTATGTTTCTCCGGCAAGCTCTCCGGTGCCTTTCTTGATGGCTCTGGTGATGTTGTCGTTGGGAAGTCCTGCTGCTTTTGCCTTATCTATTGCTGTACGAAGAGACGGATTGTAGTCCGGATCTCCTCCTGCTTTAGCTGCTACTGTTATTAATCTTGCGTACTTGGTAAAACTTGCGGCCCTCTTGGAATCCTGAGCGGCCTTTCTGCCGGCGATAGTGCCGTGTCTGCCCATTGGAATCAGCTCCCTTCTGAATGTTACTTTCTTTCGCCTTGATTCTACCATTAAATGTCACTGTATTCAAGAAAAACTCGTAAAATTCTTGTAACTCCCCCATCGCCTTATGCGGACATTACAGTAGTTCTCATGGAAATTTGTATAGTATGACAAAAAGTAGTCATCCGTTTGCATTGACATTAAATCTTATAATATATAAAATAACAGCTGCATAATTTTAAGTGATAAGAAAGAAGAAAAATGGATACTAACAACGAATCAAGACCGGTGAAGGCAAGCCGCACTCAGCGCATGGGAACGGACCCCATACTGCCTCTCATAATAAGGATGTCCCTGCCCGCTATGTTCTCCATGCTTGTGCAGTCTCTGTACAACATTGTGGACGGCATATATGTGGCGCAGCTCTCCAAAGTAGCCCTTAACGCAGTTTCCCTGGTAAACCCTGCGCAGATGATAATCGTATCTGTAAACGTGGGTACAGGCATAGGCGTATCGTCCCTTATATCAAGAAGGCTCGGCCAGAACCGCTACGCGGATGCTGAGAACGCTGTGGCTCACGGGCTTATAATAGCCAACCTTGAATGGGTAGTTTTCTGCCTTATAGGCCTGTTCGCCTCCGGCGCATTCTGCAGGCTGTTTACCCAGGACGCTTCCCTTATAGAGCTTGGCTCCACCTACTTCCGCATAGTAATGATTGGTTCCATATTTGTCTTTAACGCTCAGATAGGCGAAAAGATAATGCAGGGCTGCGGCAACATGATCTACACCATGGTCTGCCAGCTGATAGGCGCTGTAACGAATATCATCCTGGATCCTATAATGATCTTCGGAAAGTTCGGCCTTCCTGCCATGGGCGTTGCAGGCGCTGCTTACGCAACAATAATCGGCCAGCTCTTTGCAATGATAGCTACTTACCTGTTCATGATCCACGGCAACTTCCCCATCAAGATATCCTTCAAGGGCTTCAAGTTCCACGGCCAGACAGTAAGAGACATATTTGCTGTAGGACTTCCGTCCATAATTATGCAGTCCATAATGTCCTTTACAACAATGATCCTGAATAAGGTGCTTATAGCTTTCTCCGATACAGCGGTCGGCATTCTGGGCGTCTACTTCAAGCTGCAGTCCTTCCTGTTTATGCCTATATTCGGCATGAACCAGGGCGTAATGCCTATCATGGGATACAACTACGGCGCCAAAAACAAAAAGCGCCTTATGGAGACCTATAAGGACGCTTTGATAATTGCTGCAAGCATACTGTTTGTGGGAATGATGCTGTTCAAGTTCTTCCCCGACCCTCTGCTTGGGATATTCAACGCAGACGCGGAGATGTACGAGCTCGGACGCCAGTGCCTTACTATAATCAGCTGGGGCTTCCTGTTTGCAGCGTTCACTATCATCAGCGGAACACTGTTCCAGGCAACGGCTCACGGTATAAACTCCCTGATAACTACGGCTATGCGCCAGATCGTTGTTCTTATACCGCTTGCTATAGTGCTCTCCAAGTTTATGGGAGTTACCGGCGTGTGGACAGCCTTCCCGATAGCTGAAGGCCTTTCCGCAATAGTCTGCCTGTTCCTTGTAAAGCGAGTATACGATAACGACATCAACAAGCTCTAGAGTTCTTCCGGATAGAGAAGGCCCCAGTCTTTTCTGAGCCGGGTCATGATATCCATAACATCTCTGGTAAATTCAGTTTTAAGCGCGGTCTTATCTCCGGATACGGCCGCGTTTTCTATATCAAGGATCTCGTACAGAAGAGCCTTGCTGCGCTCCCCTTCTGCTATTTCTCTGCGCTCCCCAGTCTGGGCGTCCACGATAACGGCCTTGTCTGCCCTGGGGTATTCCATGATCTCTATGTAGGCCTTTTCGCAGCTTATAACTATGCGTTTTGGCTGCTTGGAATGCATGGAAAGCGTTATAGCCGCTAGCTGGCCGTCCCTGTTGGACATTGCAATTGCAGACATCTCGTCGGATCCGGTCGGAGAAGGCTTTTCTGTGCTGAGCACCTTGTCCGGCTTGCTTGTCATAAAGCTTCTTACAGCGGAAAGCGCGTACACGCCAATGTCCAGAAGCGCACCGCCTGCAAGCTCCATGTTAAAGAACCTGTTGGTCATATCGTACTCTTTGAAGCTTCCGAAGTTGGCGTTTATTATCTGCACCTTTCCGAGCTCTCCGGAACCCACGATGCTCCAGAGCTTTTTGTAGAGCGGCATGTGCCATATGGTCTGGGCTTCAGCAAGTATGAGCCCTTTGCTCTCTGCAAGGGCGTTTAGCTCGTCCAGTTCTTTGATATTAAGGGTTATAGACTTTTCCGCAAGCACGTGTTTGCCTGCCGAAAGCGCCTGCTTTATAAACTTGTAATGGGTATTGTGAGGCGTAGTAATGTAGACAATATCCACCTCGGGGTCCTGGTAGAGCTCTTCAAAGCTCTTGTAGACCTTTTTTACACCGTACTTTTCGGCAAAAGCTTCTGCCTTGGAAAGCGTCCTGTTAGCTATGCCGTAAAGCTTTCTGCCTTCCGACGCCAGGGCGTTTGCCATCTCGTTTGCAATTACTCCGCAGCCTATAACTGCCCAATTGAGTTCTTTCATCTGTTCTCCGCTATTTGAAATTGATATCGTAGATAAGCTTTGCCATTCCTGCGGTGGAAAAGTCCGTTATGATCCAAGGCGTTCCTGCACTGCTAAGATCGCTGCTAAGCAGGTTCTTGTTCAGCACCTTGGCGTACGAATACGGATGCCCAAACTTGGGAGTGCCGTTAGTGGACAGGAAGTGCAGCTTGAGCACGTTCTCGTCCTGGCTCTCCAGCTTTAGACCCGCCTCGAATGCAGCCCATTTGTCCTTAGTGCTGTACTTGTAGCGGTCCTGGACTATGAGTGTGTAAGCCGGCTGCTTTACTTCTATAGCGTTAAGGCTTACATCGTCGTTGCCGCCCTGGTCCGGCCAGTCTATCTCTATGCCGGAATCCGTGCCAAGCTGGGCCACGTCTGCGTAGCGCCTGAAGAGCACTATCTTACCTCTGGCTTCGTCCAGTGTGGGCAGCTTGTCAGTAAGGAGCCACTTGTCCGGAGCCTTCTTAATATAGCTGTCCAGAAGCTGCTCGAAGCTGAGAAGATCGTTGCCCTGCTCCATCTTTACAACGAATACTATAGCCTCAGTCGGGTGGTCCGAAAGGAAGCCGTAGCAATCCGCAAGTACCATGGAAAGCTCCAGATCCTTTGCAAAAGGAAGCCAGGAGGTCCTGCAGCGGCAGAAACCGTGGTAGAACACCAGAGCGTCTTTACGCACTCCAAGGCGCACATCCAGATACCTGTAGCCGTTCTCCAGCTGCTCTGCAATAGAAGAGCTCTGGCACTTGGAGAAGAAAGCCAGCTGAACCTTATCCGAAGCGCTGTCGTGAGTGCCGGGCATTGCTATCTGGTTAAGATAAAGAGCACCGTCCACCTTGGACATCCAGCTATCTGAGCCGCTTACTTTGTTGTTGTCTTTTGATATCAGCATGGGCGATATCAGAAGGTATCCTGCGGCAATTACGATAATGCACAGCAGTATCAGAAGTATCCTGGCAACGATCTTTCCTATGTTTTTCATGCTCTGCCTCCGTTCCGGCCTTTTAAGAATTGGTTTCTATGATTCTGCTCTTTCAAGAAGAGCTACAGCTTCTACATGCTTGGTAAAACTGAAGTTATCGTAAGCTTTTATCTGCTTTATCCTGTAGCCGCTCAGCAGCGCTGTGTGCAGGTTTCCTGCCATGGTCTTAGGATTACAGCTTACGTAAACGATCTGATCCACGCCGTAGGACAGTATCTGCTGCATTGCCTTTGGCATAATCCCTGCTCTTGGCGGGTCCACCATTATCACATCCGGCTTTTCCTGTATGGAAGTCAGCACAGCGCCAACGTCTCCGCAGATGAATTCGCAGTTGTCTAGACCGTTGATCTGCGCGGAAGTCTTTGCTGTTTCGACTGCTTTAGCAACTATCTCAACGCCTATTGCCTTCTTTGCTTTAAGCGCCATGGCCTGGGTCATGGTCCCTGTGCCGCAGTAAAGATCGTAAACTGTCTTGCCTTCCAGCCCGTCTATTAGGCCAATAGCGTCCTTGTAGAGCCTTTCAGCGGCCTCTACATTGGTCTGGAAGAACGAGAAAGCGCCTACCTTGAACTTGAGCCCAAGTATCTCTTCGTTGTACCAGGACCTGCCCCAGATCTGCCTTACCTCATCTGCGATAAGTGCGTCTGCCTTGTTGTCGTTGATGGTGTGCATAATACCAACGACTTCGTTCTCCAGAGGAAGGCCAAGTATCATATCCTTAAAGCCTTCTTCGTCGAACTCCTGAGAGGAACTGGTAACGATGTTTACCAGCAGCTCCTTGGTCCTTATGCCGCGCCTTAATATAAGGCTGCGCAGAAAACCGGTGTGCAGCTTCTGGTTGTAATGCGTGTAGCCTTGCTCCAGAGCAAACTTCAGCGTTGCTTTAAGCACCTCGTTAAAGTCCTGGTGCACAAGCCTGCAGTCTTCCGTGGAAACAATGGATATAAAGCTCTTTTTAGCGTGCAGACCCAGGATAGTCGGGCCGTCTTTCACCTCGTTGCCGAAAGTGTACTCCATCTTGTTCCTGTAGCGGTATATACAAGGAGAGCTTTCTATGCCAAGAAGCAGAGCCGGATCCACGCCGTTCTGCCTCAAAAATGACCTGGTCTCCCCTTCTTTGTTTTTTATCTGGTCTATATAGACCACGCCCTGGTAGCAGCAGCCGCCGCAGCGCTCTGCCGAAGGACACATGCCGTATTCAAGACCTTTTTGGACTGTATTTTCCATCTATATGTCCTTGCTGTCGTATTTATCCAGGAATTCCTTTTTGAATTCAAGGAATCTGTCTTCCTCTATGGACTTTCTGATATTTTCGGCAAGCCTAACGAGGAAGTAAAGATTGTGCTCGGCAAGCAGCATGGAACCGAGTATCTCCGGACTCTTCTGCCTGAACAGATGCCTTACGTAGGCCCTGGAATAGTTCCTGCAGCAGTAGCAGTCGCATTCGGGGTCCAGCGGAGTAAAATCGTCAAAATACTTGGCGTTGTTGATATTCAGCCTTCCGTGGCTGGTCATGGCCATGCCGTGGCGCGCAAGTCTGGTGGGCTCAACGCAGTCGAACATATCCACGCCGTGCTCAACAGCCTCCAGTATGTAGTCCGGAGTGCCTATACCCATTACATAGCGGGGCTTATCCGCAGGAAGCATGTCCACCGCGTAATCCAGCACACCAACGTACTTTTCCTTAGGTTCTCCAACGGAAATGCCGCCAATTGCGTAGCCGGGCAGGTCCATGTCAACTATAGCCTTGGCGCTCTCTTCTCTAAGGTCTTTAAAGAAGCCGCCCTGCATTATGCCAAACAGCGCCTGGTCCTCAGTCCTCTTATGAGCGTCCTTGCAGCGTGCAAGCCACCTTGTGGTGCGGGCCTGTGATGCCTTGATATACTTATAGTCTGCGTCCGGCGGTGCGCACTCATCGAATGCCATTATAATATCCGCGCCTAAAGCGTTCTGCACTTCTATGCTGCTCTCCGGCGTGAACATGTGCTTTGAACCGTCTATGTAGGAGCGGAAAGTTACGCCTTCTTCTGTTATCTTGCGAAGATCCCCAAGGGAAAAGACCTGGAAACCGCCTGAATCCGTGAGTATGGCTTTGTTCCAGTTCATGAACTTGTGAAGACCACCGGCCTTTTTTACAAGCTCGTGGCCGGGCCTTAAGTAAAGGTGATAAGTGTTCGAAAGTATTATATCAGCGCCTTCGTGGCCTAGTTTGGCAACGTCTTCCGGCTTCATGGCCTTAACCGTTGCCTGAGTGCCTACAGGCATGAAGACAGGTGTCTGAACGTCTCCATGCGGCGTATGCATATCTCCGCGGCGGGCAGCGCTGTATTTATCCTTTTTGAGCAATTCGTAAGTGAGTGCGTTCTTCATCTGCTCCTCCATTCTTCTTGTTATTATACCACTCACCCGCAGTTTCCCCAACAGGGAGTTTGTAAGGCAATAAAAAACCGGCTCCGTTAAGGGAGCCGGTAGTTTCAGCGTAAGCTGATTACTTCATGTTGACGATTTCCTTTACGATCGGGGTAAGTCTCTTCCATTCGTTGAGGATGTCAGCAGCGGGCCAGGTGTAGTACTTGGAAGTACCGCCGGAAACTCTCTGTCTTACATACCAGGACTTCTCGTCTGTGGACTTCTCTACGTCACCGAGAGCATCGCATGCAGCCTTGATCTGAGCTATGATCTCAGCCGGTGTGCCAGCCTTGCAGATGATAGCGGAGGTGTTGGGTACGTTGTACTGAACAGCCTTCTCTGCGCCGAATACGTCAGCAAGAGTAGGAACAGCCTTGATCAGGTCAAGACCCTTGGTTCCTTCAGGATAGTAGCTGAAATCGTTGTCAGGTCTGCAGTTGATGATGGCCTTGTACTTCTCGGGCTGCTGCAGGTAAGCAACTGCCTGAGACTCTTCGAAGATGGCAATGTTGAATGTTCCGTTAGCAGGATCGATACCGGTCTTAACTTCGGAGCTTCCCTTTGCCGGGGACCAGTGAACGTACTGAGAAACGCCGGTCTGGTTGAAGAGGGACTTGAGCTTGATGGTCATAACGGAACCAGCACGGTCAGCGACCTTTACTTCGTCCGGATGAGCCTTTGCATAAGCTGCGAGTTCATCCCAAGTGTTGTACGGGGAATCCTTCTGAGTGATGAGCATGCATCCTACGCTGGGGTTCGGCTGAACGAAACCGGTGACAACAGTGAACTTGCTCTCATCGGTGATGTCTTCCTGCCAGATTCCCTGCTGGATAGCTTCAAGAGCATCTCCGCCGATGACCATGAGGGTCTGTCCGTCAGCAGGTGCTGCAAGAAGGTCCTGAGCGAGCTTCCAGCCGTTACCGGTGCTGTCGTAGGTCGGGGTTACTCTGACGCCGGTCTTCTCTGTGAGCCAGTCGTTCATAACGCCTGCGTTAACAGCTGTCGGGGAGCTTTCGCTGTACGGATAGAAGAAATCGATCTCTCCGTTAGGCCACTGAGCTGCAGTGTTGCCGCCCTCATTCTTCTTGCCGCCGCATGCTGCAAGTGCAAATACCATTGCAAGGGCAAGTATAAGTGCAATAACTTTCTTCATTGTGTTTCCTCCTAAAAAAGTACACAAAATACTTATTTTCAAACCCGGGCACATCCCGGTGATTTGACTAGTCGTTGATCTTGGAAGCCTTGTCTCTGGCCTCGTCGTTCTTAGACTTCTTACCCTTCTTAAGAAGAGGGGAAATGAAGCCGTAGATCAGTACGAGAGTACCTGCTACGATGAATACACAGGAGATGGGCCTTGTGAAGAACATCGCAAGACCATTCTTGTCTGCGGAAAGACCGAGCCTGAGGTTGCTTTCCACCTGAGGCGCAAGTATGAACGCCATCAGGAACGGCAGGCTTGAGATTCCGAACACATCCATCAGAACAGCCAGAAGGCAGCTTACGAGCATTACTATAAGGCTGAAGAAGTTTCTCTGAGCCATGAATGCACCGGTAAGTGCAAGTATAACTACTACGCTGTACAGGTAGTGATAAGGTATCTTGAGCAGAGCCGGGAAAGTAGGCATTCCGATAGTCTCGTAAAGCACTACTACTATAGCAGACAGGAAGGCTGCTGTAAACAGTGTGTAGACTATAGTCGGGTTATCTCTCATGAGCAGCGGGCTGGGCTCTATGTTCTTCATCTGAAGAGCCTGGATGAACTGCACGCAGGAAGCGTCTCCCGGGATACCGAGAGCGATCAGCGGGATGAGCGCGCCGCCTATAGCAGAGTTCTTTGCAGTTTCGCCGGCGATAACGCCCATGATCTCGCCCTTGCCCCACTTGGACTTGTCTTTTGCAAGCATGTTCTCAGTGGAGTAAGCCATGATGGATGCAACAGGTCCGCCAAGTCCCGGCAGGAAGCCGATAACAAGGCCTATGATCCATGCTCTGATGAATCCGATGAAGTTCTTCTTAAGATCCTGGCCGGGCCACTTGAACTTGCCGACCTTTATATCTACCTTCTGGTTCTTTTCGCCGCGTGCGTACTCGAGCATTATGATCTTGCCTGCGAACAGACCGAGCATGATGCTGATCAGGTTGAGACCGCTGCGGAACTGTACCATATTGAAGAAGATGAATCTTCCGGCGCCGTTGATATCAGTACCGATGGATGCAACGAAGAATGCAAGTCCTGCACCGAACAGGCCCTTGGCCATGTTGCCCTTGGAAAGACCGATAACCATGAGTATAGCGCAGTAGCAAAGTGCTGCGTACTCCCAGTAGAACAGCCTTACAGCCCACTCTGCAATAGTCTTGCAGAGAACTACTGCAACGATTACCGAAGGCAGTGTTCCAAGGAAGGACGATGTAACAGCTGCCGAAAGCGGCCTTACAGGGTCTCCTTGTTTGGTGAATTCATAACCATCCCAGACTGTGGTAAGAGAAGAAGATGTTCCGGGGATACCAAGAAGTATGGAACCGATACATCCGCCGCTCATACCGCCTATTACTATGGATATGAACAGTGCCATTGTCATGGCAGGATCGAGTTTGTAGGAAATGGGGAGCAGAACTACGATAAGTGTGCTGCTGCCAAGGCCCGGTATAGCACCAAGGATAACGCCTGCAAGAGAACCTGCAACGATATAGATGATGCCCTGGAATGTCAGAAGGCCTTTAAATGCTTCAAGAAAATACTGAGCCATTTTGACCTCCTTAGAACAGATTCCAGATTATGCCCTTCGGGAGCCTTGCCTGAAGACCTACAATGTAAGCAAGATAGATCAGAGCTCCTGCTACTATAGCAAAGATAAGAGCAGAGATTATCCTCTTTTTCGTGGGCATATCAGGGTTGGATGCCTTGGAAAGAACATAAGTGAGGATGAAAAGAATGATTGGAACTGTTGCTGTGAAACCGATAAGGTAGAACAGCAGAGTGGTCAGGCAATATATGCCGAATATTTTGCCTGCAGCGAGCCACTGCTTTTTGGTGAGGAACTGCTTGCTTGTCGGATCCGGTTTTATCAGTATTATGATAGAACAGACCAGCATGATGGCAGCTCCGATGATCGGGAAGAGCCTCGGACCCGGATCTCCAGCGTATCTGGAATCAGGAATATTCGCGTACGAATACCAGATGATCCAAGCGGAGAACAGTATTCCGAAGATGCCCAGACCAAAGTCCTTTTTGTTTTTGATCTTCATAAATACACTCCAATAATTAAATGAATAAAAAATCACATATTATTGTGCTATATTTCACATAAAAAATCAAGAGAAAAATGAACTGCACGCGATGTTGCTGTGCAGTCACTATTAAATGATTATTATATTATTTTAATTCTACCAGTCCAGGATTTATGAAATACCAGCTTCCGTCCTTTACAGCAAGCTGGAACGGGAACATACGCTCGTGGTCTATAAGCATGCGGTCGTCCGGTCTCATGTACTCTGCCCGGACTATTATTACCATTCCCATGCTCTTTTCTTCCGTGCTGTCGTAGAAGGTACTGTAATCAACCCACATCAGGCCCATGGTGGGATCTGCTTTTGCAAGCTCTTCCTTAGACATGGATTCGATGAGCTGTATGCGCATATTCTCGTATAATTGCTTTACACCTTCGAATTTCAGGGACTCCGGATAGCTGCATTCCTGGCCGCAGACGCTGCATACGCTCTTGGTCGGCTCCACTTCCTTGTAGTCGTGGGGCTGCTTGCTTACGGATTCGAAGTAGCTGTCGTTGCACCTGCTGCAGGAATACATAATTAAGCCGGCCTGTTTGCAGGATGGCTGTGTTATCATTTCAGGAACGTAATCGTGGGAATCGTAGGCCGGAGGAAGCGTCTCCACAAGTTCAAATCCGCAGACGCTGCAGACCGATACCCTTCGGCTCTCTTCCGTGCACTGTGATTCGGACTGCTCTGTTATGTGCATATCGTGCCCCGTTGCAGGCATGTCCTCTTCGAAATATTCCCCGCAGGTATTGCATTTAAGGCCTTTTACACCTGGCTCCGTGCAGGTGGGCGCCTTGATTATGGTCTCAGCAAAATCGTGCACGTGAGTCGGGTCCTGATTGCCGCTGTTTCCGCCTGGAACAACGTTCTGGCTGTTTTCAGGAACCGTTCCGCCGCAGGCAGAAAGAAGTCCGATCAGAAGGACAGACACTATAAACAATAATGTTTTTTTGTAAACTTTCAAATCTCTTACCCTATCTTCCATCCGAGCGGAACGAACAGCTCGGAATACAGTTTAATGGCATAACGGTCTGTCATGCCGGCTATATGATCCTTAACGACTTCTTCCGCTCCGTCCTTATCCAGCAGGTCCAGCTGCTCTTTGGGAAGCTCGTCCGGGCGCTCCAGGAAATAGTCGTAAAGGGAAAATATCAGATTTTTGATGCGGAAAAGCTCCCTTTCCTGCTTTACTACGGGGTTTCTGTAGACGTTGGCAAACATCCAGTTCCTAAGATCGTCCATCGCTTTGAAGGCCACATCCGACTGTATTATATGGTCTTTGCCATCCGAATGCTCAACTATATCCCTTACAAGGTAATCTATGCGCTCTCCGTGGTTTTTGCCGAGGACCTCTATGCTGCCAGCCGGAAGGTCCTCCTGCTTTATGACTCCTGCGCGCAGAGCATCGTCTATATCGTGGTTTATATATGCTATCCTGTCCGAGACCCTTACGACCTGGCCTTCAAGCGTAAACGGCTTGTTTGGGCCGGAATGGTTTACTATGCCGTCCCTAACCTCCATGGTAAGGTTCATGGTGTTTCCTTTAGCGTTGCGCTCTATAACGTCCACGACACGCAGGCTCTGGATATTGTGGGAAAATCCGCCGGGATGGCGCTCTGCAAGGAAGGCTTCTCCGTTGTGCCCGAAAGGAGTATGGCCAAGGTCGTGGCCCATGGCTATGGCTTCTGTAAGGTCTTCATTCAGGCGCAGGGCCCTGGAAATGGTCCTTGCTATCTGAGCTACTTCAAGAGTGTGGGTAAGGCGCGTGCGGTAGTGGTCCCCTTCCGGGCTTAAGAACACCTGAGTCTTGTGCATAAGACGCCTTAAAGCTTTGGAGTGGATGATCCTGTCTCTGTCGCGCTGAAAACAGGTGCGAAGCTCGCAGGGCTCTTCCGGGACAGCCCGGCCTACAGACTCCGCTGCTTTACATGCGTAAGGCGAAAGCCTTTCGTATTCCTGCTTTTCCAGTTCTTCTCTCAGCAGCATCAGTTTCCTCCTTGCTAAAAGATCAGACTCCTGTTGAGCCAAAGCCCCCTTCTCTTACTCCGGCTGCCTGGTCGTCGTAAGTTATGCCGTAAGGCACTAAAACGGCCTGTACGAAGGCTTTTCCGGCTGTTACTTCCAGAACCTTGCCGGACTTGGAATCGTTGGTTATAGGCACCATTATGTGGCCCTGGTTGACTGCGTCGTAGTAGTCTCCGTCTATAAGGCCCATTGTGTTGTCCAGCTGCAGCCTGAACTTAGATCCGAGGCCGGATTTGGGCAGTATAAGAAGCATCCAACCCGGCTCCATCTTTATCCTGAGGCCTGTCGGGATCTTGATGCCTTCTCCCGGGGCCAGTATGAACGATACCGGGGATATGATATCGTAGCCTGCGGAGCCTGCTGTTGCCCTTACAGGTATGCGAACATTATAGTAAAGCGATTCCGCTGCAAAAATATTGCCGCCAATGCAGTTGACGAAATCTTCTGTGAACTGATGCATGCTTACCTTTTCGAATTTTGCGACTCTGTTTTCCACGATATCAGCTTCTTTCCGCAGTTTGTCTTGAGATAATATTATAATACATTTTTTGCCAAAAGCAACACAATAAGGCTTTTTGAACCTAGAAACCGCGCTCTTTGAAGAGCTGGTCCATTGCTTCCGGGATCTGCTCCAGCGGCATGCACTGGTAAGAGTGCTTTTCGCACAGCTTGTCTGCAACCAGTCCGTGGGCAAACACGCCCATGCAAGCGGCCTCGAAAGGATCATCTATAAAGCTGAGCATGGCTGTTATCATGCCTGTAAGCACGTCTCCGCTTCCGGCCTGAGCCAGCCCCTGGTTGCCGCTGCTGTTGATATAAGCTCTGCCCGAAGGAGACGCAACAACAGTACGAGGCCCCTTAAGAACAGTTATGATGCCATACTTTGCAGCACAGTCTGCCGCTGCACGTACAGGGTCTTTATTTACAGCTTCTGACGCGTTTCCCGTAAACCTGCAGAATTCGCCTAAATGAGGTGTTATAACTAATGTCCTGGGTGTTTTCCCAAGGAGGAACTTTCTTTCAGAAAGCATATTGATAGCTTCAGCGTCCAGTACAAGAGGAACTTCTGTATCTTCCGAAAGCAGGTATTTCAGAATGCTTTCCTTCCTTGGGTTTCTGACAGCCCCGCTTCCGAAAGCGGCAGCCGAAAGATCCTTACCAAGCTGGTCCAGCATGAATTCCAAATTGGTCTGGCCTTCATATGGGTAAAACACAGGAGTTATGTTTTGCAAAGCGACTATCGGGTATATACTCTCGGGCAGCATTACGCATATGTACCCTGCGCCTAAAGCCTTAGCCCCAAGCACGTTAAGGCAGGCCGCCCCGGCCATTCCGTAGCTTCCCGATATCAGAAGTATCTTGCCATTGCTGCCTTTATACGCATCTGCAGGACGCTTTGGAAATCGCGCAAAGAACTTCTCTTCATCCAGATCGAAAGTATTAAAAGAAGATGTGTAATACTGCATATCATCACCTCGTTACAGGGGACGGTTCTTCTTCATTACGTTATAGGGGACGGTTCTTCTTCATTATAACACAAAAAGGCTCCCGGTAAGGGAGCCTTTTATGAGCTTTTATGCTTTGATGATCGGGGTGTCTTCCAGGCCCTTGCGGGTGAGGTTTACTCTGCCTTTGTCGTCTATCTCGTAGCACTTTACTGTTACGGTATCTCCGACGTTCAGGACATCAGTTACCTTCTCTACGCGCTCCCTGCTGATGCGGGAAACGTGGAGGAGTCCGTCCTTGCCGGGCAGCACTTCTACGAATGCGCCGAAGTCCATGATCCTTACAACCTTGCCGGTGTAGGTCTTGCCAACTTCTACGTCTGCAGTAATGTACTCGATCTCCTGCTTTGCAGCCTCTGCGGAAGCAAGATCCGGGGAAGCGATGAATACGTTGCCGTCGTCATCGATATCAACCTTGGCACCGGTCCTTGCGATGATGCCGTTGATGGTCTCGCCGCCCTTGCCTATGACCAGTCTGATCTTCTCAACAGGTACCTGCATGGAGATGATGCGCGGAGCCCACTTGGAGAGCTCTTTGCGCGGCTCGGAGATCTCTTCCATCATCTGGCCCATGATGTACATGCGGCCTTCGCGAGCCTGCTGGAGTGCCTTCCAGAGGATCTCTCTGGAAAGTCCGTGTACCTTGATATCCATCTGGATAGCGGTAACGCCCTTCTCGGTTCCTGCGACCTTGAAGTCCATGTCGCCGAGGAAGTCTTCCATGCCCTGGATATCGGAAAGGATAGCCATGGTGGAGGATCCGTCCTCTTCTACTCTCTCAACAAGACCCATTGCAATACCTGCAACAGGAGCCTTGATAGGAA
>JAZQIH010000108.1:0-5763 GCA_045541015.1 Anaerovoracaceae bacterium
GGGACGGTTCTTTCGATGCCTGGCCAGGCATCGAAAGAACCGTCCCCCTGATGCCAGAACCGTCCCTAAGTTCATTTTGGAGGTCATAATGAAATTCTACAAAGACCACTACGATGTTATCGTGGTCGGTGGCGCGCTGGCCGGCCTGTCTTCGGCTCTGATGCTTGCAGACAAAGGCCTGGACGTGCTGGTCCTGGAGCGGCACAATCTGCCCGGCGGCATAGCCACCAGCTTCGTGCGCGGAGGCATAGAAATAGAAGCCTCCCTCCACGAAATGATGAGCATAGGCTCCAAAGAGCACAGGCTCAAGGTGGGCAAGTTCTTCGACGACATGGGCGTGGACATAGACTGGCTCAGAGTCCCGGAGGCTTACCACGCAAGCCTTCCCGGCCTCGAAGTTACCCTGCACCCCGGCTTCGAGACCTTCGCAAAAGAGGTGGACGCCGCGGTTCCCGGCACCTACGAAAAGGTATTGAAGGTCCTGAACCTCTGCCACACCGTCTTCGATTCGGTAAACGAGCTGTCCATCCACCCCATGAGCAAGCCCCAGATGCTGCTCAAGCACGAGGCCTTCGTAAAGACCGCAGGCTACTCCACCAAGGAGGTCCTGGACACCTTCGACCTTCCGCAGAAGGCTCTGGACCTGCTGGCTCCGTACTGGATATACGTGGGCAGCGGCTTTTCCGACCTGCCCTTCACCATATACTCCGTGCTGATGGCGGACTACGTGGGCTACGGCTCCTACATCCCCCGCAAGTTCAGCCACGAGATGTCTCTTAAGATGGCAGAGCGCGCGGAGGCCATGGGCGTCCAGATCGAATACCGCCAGCACGTGGACAAGATCCTCGTAAAGGACGGCAAGGCCTACGGCGTTCGCACAGCCCGCGGAGATGAGATCCACGCGGACTACGTCATCTGCTCGGCCTACCCCAACTCGGTCTACACCCACATGATAGAGCCCGCCTCCGAAGTTCCGGCCAAGGCCATCAAGATGGTCAACGGCAGGAAGCTTTCGCTTACGGCTTTCTCTGTGATACTGATACTGGACAAGACCGCAGAAGAGCTCGGAATCAAGGACTACAGCGTGTTCCGCGGAACCACCATGGACACGGACGCCTGCTACGAAGAGCTCAAGGGCCTCGGACCCTACCACTACATAACCTGCATCTGCCACAACCTGGCCAACCCGGACGCTACTCCGGCCGGCACCTGCTCCTACTCCATAACAACGCTGCCAAGGGTGGACGGCTGGAAGACCGTCACCGCGGAGGATTACGACAAGGTAAAGCACCAGGTTGCAAACCAGCTGATAGAGTACATGAACGAGTACCTGGGCTTCGACCTTCGCGACCACGTCCTGGAGTGCGTAATAGAGACTCCTATGACAGTAGCGCACTACACAGGCATGTGGAACGGCTGCATCTACGGCTACTCCCACAGCATGGACGACCACATCGTGGCAAGGCTGCAGACCGCAGAAGAAGAGAAATTCATAGAGGGCCTGGAGTTCTCCGGCGCCCACCAGATATCCGGCGACGGCATGGGCCCGGCCGTTACAAACGGCAGAAAGGCCGCCAAGAACGTCCTGGATGATATCAAAAAGAAGGAGGCTGCCGCAAAATGAAGATCAAAGGATTCTTAAAAGACGTAGGCGGCGCTTCCCGCGTCACCAAAAGAAGGCTTGCTGCTTTCGCAAACGCCTCCGCAGTTCCGCAGACCGTGGACCCCATAGGGGATGTCTCCCGCGAATGGCACCCCGGCACCCTGGAGCTTGTCGTAACTGATATTCGCACTGCAAGCCCCACAGCCAAGACCGTGCGCTTTGAGCGCGCAGACGGCAAAAAGCTGCCCATATTCTACTCGGGCCAGTACATCTCCCTGGCGTTCAACATGGACGGCCGCACCATCTGCAGGCCTTACTCCATCTCTTCCGCGCCTTACGAGGCCAGAACGGACCGCCCCTACGCGGAGATAACGGTCCGCAAGTCCAAGGGCGACGGCTACATTTCGGACTACATCAACGACCAGCTTGAGGTCGGCACCCGCGTGATGGGTTCCATGGGCCTTGGCCAGTTCTACTGGGAGCCCCTGCGCGATGCAAAGAATGTTGTTGCACTGGCCGGCGGCGTAGGCATTACGCCTTTCGTATCCATGGCCAAGGAAGTTGCCCACGGCACGCTTCCTATAGACCTTACCATACTCTTTGGCTCCGTAAGCTCGGACGACATAATCCTTAAGGACGAGCTTGCGGCCCTGGAAGGGGAGCACGTCCACGTTGTCCACGTCCTTTCCGGAGACGAACCGGACTGGAAGGGCGAAAGAGGCTTCCTCTCCGCGGAGCTGATCAAAAAGTACAGCAAGGGAGACTGCAGCTACTTTATCTGCGGCCCCCAGGCAATGTACAGGTTCCTGAGGGAAGAAGTCGCCAAGCTGAACGTTCCTGCAAGGCGCGTGCGCTTTGAGGTGTTCGGCCAGGCCAGAGATGTTACAGTCTTTGAGGGCTACCCAAAGGAGCTTGCGGACAAGACCTTCCAGCTGACGGTGGTCAGGGGCATCCAGAGGGATGTCATCCCTGCAAAGGCCTGCGAATCGCTGGTGACAGCCTGCGAGCGCGCTGGTATAATATTACTGACAGACTGCCGCAGCGGAGAGTGCGGATTCTGCCGCACCAAGGTGCTTTCCGGAGAGTACTTCGTAAGTCCGGAAGGCGACGGACGCCGCGCAGCAGACAAGGACTTTAACTACGTCCACGCCTGCTCCGCCTACCCGCTCTCCGATATGACTATCAAGATCCCCATCGTATAGGAGCAAGAAATGGTCAAAGAAGTAAACCCCAGGATCCATGTAAACGAAATGGATTACCCGGTAGACGGGCATCACTGCGATGATCCGGAAAAGGCAAAGCTCGTAAAAAAGCTGGCCCTTATGATAACAGACAACATCCCAAGGAAGCTGCCCGGAGGCATGAAGGAAAACCACATGGATTTCTGGATACTGGACAGGCTGCTCACCAAGGATGAAGTCAAATTCATGCTGAGCTTCAAAAAGCGCCGTGTGGGCAAGACCACCAAGGAGCTGGCTGCCATCAACGGCATGTCCGAAGAAGAGGCTCAGAAGGTGATAGACCACCTGCTCTGGATAGGAATACTGGAGCAGAACAGGGACAACGCGGACCATCACATCCAGTACTGGGTGCCCAAGTGGGTAGTCGGTTCCGGAGAGTATATGGTAGAGCACCCCACGCTGGCTGACGAGCACCCGGAAGTTGCCACCATGTTCAACCTGGCCCCGCAGGAGCCGCTGGAGCTTGCCTCCAAGCTTATCCCGCCGGGAGGCGCAGGCATAGGCATGCACGTAATACCAGTAGAGAAGGCAATAGACGTGTCCTCCAGGTCCGAGAGCGTGGAGCACCTTTCGCACTGGCTCAACAAGAACGACAAGTTCTGCACCATGGTCTGCGCCTGCAGAAAGGCTCAGCGCATAAGGGGCGAGGGCGTCGGAGATATCGAAGGCTACATGTGCATAGGCGTCGGAGACATTGCCGAGTATCTTGTGGAATCCGGCAAGGACGCCCACTACATTACCCGCGAGGAAGCTTTGGAGATCATTGAGCGCGCGGAGCGCAAGGGCTACGTGCACCAGATAACCAACCTGGACGGCCCGGACCGCATAGTCGGTATCTGCAACTGCTCGCCGGGAAGCTGCTACGGTCTCAGGACGTCCCAGCTGTTCAACACGCCTAACATGTCCAGGTCCGCCTACAGGGCTCACGTAGACGTTGAAAAGTGCGTGGCCTGCGGCAAGTGCGTAGAGGTCTGCCCGGCAGGTGCTGCAAGGCTCGGCCAGAAGCTCTGCAAGAAGGACGGAACCAAGGTAAAGTATCCCATGAGGGAGCTCCCAGACGACCACGTCTGGGGCGAGGACCGCTGGGATCCGGGCTACCGCGACACAAACAAGATAAACTGCTACGATACAGGAACTTCTCCGTGCAAGACGGCCTGCCCGGCTCACATTGCAGTCCAGGGCTACCTCAAGATGGCCTCCGAGGGCCGCTACGAGGAAGCCGTCGGCCTGATCCGCCAGGACAACCCGTTCCCGGCAGTGTGCGGCGCGGTCTGCAACAAGCGCTGCGAGGACCGCTGCACCAGAGGCACCATAGACGATCCTGTGGCAATAGACGAGGTCAAGAAGTTCCTCTGCAAGTGGGAGCTTTCGAACCTGGACAAGTTCGTTCCTATCTGCGACAACATGGACGGAGAGCAGTGGACGGACTACCCGATAGCCGTTGTAGGCGCAGGCCCCGCAGGCCTTTCCGCAGCCTACTACCTCAGAAAAGAGGGCTATCCGGTAACTATATTCGATAAAGAACAGACCCCCGGCGGCATGCTCACCCATGCGCTGCCGATCTTCCGCCTGGAAAAGGACGTCATCAAGGGAGAGATCGAGATACTCCGCAAGATGGGCGTGGAATTCAAGATGGGCGTGGAGGTAGGCAAGGACGTTACCATTCCGCAGCTGCGCGAGCAGGGCTTTAAGGCCTTCTTCGTGGCTATAGGCCTGCAGGACGGCGGCAAGCTGGGCCTTGCAGGAGAGACCGCAAGCGGTGTAATGTCCGGCATAGACTTCATGCGCAAGGTAAGCGCAGATCCGGAGCACAAGATAAACGGCAAGGTAGTAGTCATCGGCGGCGGCAGCATAGGCGCAGACGTGGCACGCACAGCGCTCAGATGCGGCGCCGAGAGCGTAGACCTCTACTGCCTGGAGAAATACGAAGACATGCCCATGGGCAAGGAAGACCAGAGCGCCTGCGAATCCGAGGGCATAGTGCTGCACCCGGGCTGGGGCCAGAAGGAGATACTCTGCGAGAACGGCAACGTCCGCGGCATAGTGTTCCGCAAGTGCCTGTCCGTACGCGACAGCGACGGCCGCTTTGCTCCTATGTTTGATGACAACCAGACTGAAAACGACGACTGCACCACTCTCATCTACTGCATAGGCCAGAAGGTGGACTGGGGCAAGCTGCTTGAGGGCACCAGGGTGGAGCTCAACAAGAACGGCACCGCCAAGGCAGACCCCGTTACCATGCAGACCGCGGAGCCGGACATCTTCGTGGGCGGCGATGTCTTCACCGGCCAGAAGTTCGTTATAGACGCGATCGCCGGCGGCAGGAACGGCATGGTCTCCATCAACCGCTACGTGCACCCCGGCCAGTCTCTGACCATAGGCCGCGACCTGCGCGAGTTCATAGAGTTCAAGAGGCACGATATCGATCCGGGCGCTTACGACACCACCAGGCGCCAGAAGCCCGGCGTTAAGGAGGGGGACCCCACCAAGACCTTCAGCGATCTGCGCGAGCCGTTCACCGAGGACCAGGCCAGGATAGAGGCCGGCAGGTGCCTGCGCTGCGGCGCTACCTGGGTGGACCTCAACCAGTGCATAGGCTGCGGTCTTTGCACCACGCGCTGCCAGTTCGACGCCATCCACCTTACCAGGGACCTGCCGCACGCAAGCGACATGTACACTGCGGAGGAGATGATGAAGGTGGTCGGCCCGTACGCTCTGAAGCGCGGCTTCAAGATCATCAAGAGGGCCATCACCGGCAAGTCCGACTACCCCACCGAGCAGAGCTAACGCATCAGGGCGCATCAGGGGGACGGTTCTTCCGATGCCAACTTCACACAACAACAAAGGGGACGGTTCTCTATGCTGAAAAATGCATAGGAAGTCGGATCGTAGCCATGTCGTTCTGTGAGCCAAGGAGTT
>JAZQIH010000109.1:0-1647 GCA_045541015.1 Anaerovoracaceae bacterium
ATAAGGGACTCCGGCGATACTCTTCAGCTTGGACTGGACGGCATTCGCGTAGACAAGCACTCCACAGGCGGCGTAGGCGATAAGACAAGCCTCGTTGTGGCTCCTGTAGTTGCAAGCTGCGGCATCAACGTGGCCAAGATCTCCGGAAGGGGCCTTGGGCACACAGGCGGCACCGTGGACAAGCTGGAAGCCATAGAAGGCTACCGCACGGATCTTAGCACGGAGGAGTTCGTGGAGGTGGTGCGCAAGATAGGCGTGTCCATAATAGGGCAGAGCCAGGACTTTGCGCCCGCAGACAAGAAGCTCTACGCTCTTAGGGACGTTACCGCCACGGTAGACAGCATGCCGCTGATAGTCTCCAGCATCATGGGCAAGAAGCTTGCCGCCAACGACGACTGCATAGTCCTGGACGTTAAGTGCGGCAGCGGATCCTTCATGAAGACGGAGGCTGATGCCTTCAAGCTGGCTCAGCTCATGGTAAGCGTAGGCACCAGGGCAGGCAAAAAGGTCCGCGCCCTGATAACCAATATGGACAAGCCTTTAGGCCGCGCCGTAGGAAACTCCCTGGAGGTCTGCGAGGCCATAGAAACGCTCAAAGGCGGCGGCCCCGGAGATTTCAAGGAGCTTTGCCTGCAGCTTGCCTCCAACATGCTGGAGCTTGCCGGAAAGGGCAGCCTGGAGGAATGCCGAGCCATGGCAGAGGATGCCATAAAGTCCGGCAGAGCTCTGGATACCCTGGCAAAGATGGTGGAGCTTCAGGGCGGAGATCCGCGCTGGATATACGAACCCGAACGCTTCCCCAAGGCCAAGTATTCCCTGGAGGTAAAAGCGCCGGAAAAGGGCTATATATTCAAGGTGGACACCGAAAAGTACGGAGAGGTCAGCCTTATACTTGGCGCCGGACGCAGCACCAAGGAGGACAAGATCGACAACACCGCAGGTTTCGTGCTTGAGCGGAAGACAGGAGATCTGGTCTTCAAAGGGGACGTTATAGCAACTCTTTACACCACGGAAAAGAAGGAAGCGCTTGAACGCGCTGCAAAGCTGATGCTTTCTGCAACGGCGCTCTGGAAGGAGCAGCCGGAGAAGATGCCTCTGGTACTTGGCAGCGTGGAGTAGGGCAGAAAATATGGCTAAACTATATTTCAAATATGGAGCTATGGGCTCGTCCAAGACGGCCCAGGCTCTTGTTACAAAGTACAATTACGAAGAGCGCAACATGAAGGTCCTCTTCCTTAAGCCCTCCACGGACACCAGGGACGGATCTGACATAGTGCGCTCCAGGATAGGGCTTCAGGCTAAGGCTGTGGTCATCCCGCCCGAGATGGATGTCTACAAGCTTTACGAGGAAAAGTACACGGACTGCAAGGCCGTTATAGTGGACGAGTGCCAGTTCCTTACACCCAAGCAGGTGGACCAGCTGGCTCAGATCACTATAGATTTTGACGTTGCGGTGCTGTGCTTCGGGCTCCGGACGGATTTCCAGACCCACTTCTTCCCCGGAAGCATGCGCCTTATGGAGATAGCCGAATCCATTTCGGAGATCAAATCCATATGCGACTGCGGAGCAAAGGCTACCGTTAACGCCCGTATAGACGACAAGGGAAATGTTGTATTTGAGGGTGCTCAGGTGGTGCTGGGCGGCAA
>JAZQIH010000110.1:0-6569 GCA_045541015.1 Anaerovoracaceae bacterium
GGTCACGTTTATGAACGACGGTCTCTTTGGCTCCTTTGCGGACTGTGCCGAGGCCGGTGACCTTCCGGGCTTTATGGCCAACTGGGTCAGCGTTCCCGAGCTGTTTGATATGTTCCTTCTTGGTGCGGACGGAGCTCCCGTCATTGCCGACTGGCTCTACACCCTCATTATGGACGGCATCGTTGGGGGCGTTGGCGCCGTTCTGGGCTTTGTTCCCCAGATGCTGGTGCTCTTCCTGCTCCTGGCCTTCCTTGAGGCTTGCGGCTACATGGCACGTATAGCATTCGTTCTGGACCGGATATTCAGAAGATTCGGACTTTCCGGAAAGTCCTTCATACCAATGCTTATCGGTACAGGCTGCGGTATCCCGGGCGTCATGGCATCGCGAACCATTGAGAACGAGCGCGACCGCCGCATGACCATCATGACCACCACCTTCATCCCCTGCGGCGCTAAGATCCCGTTCATCGGCCTTGTTGCAGGCGCTCTGTTCGGCGGCTCTGCATGGGTATCCGTATCCGCTTACTTCATAGGAATGGCTGCGATCATCATCTCCGGTATCATACTCAAGAAGACCAAGATGTTCGCAGGCGACCCGGCTCCGTTCGTAATGGAGCTCCCGGCTTACCACTGGCCCACCCTCGGCAACGTTCTGAGGTCCATGTGGGAGCGCGGCTGGTCCTTCATTAAGAAGGCCGGCACCATAATCCTCCTCTCCACCATAGTCATCTGGTTCCTCTCCAGATTCGGATGGGTAGACGGAGCCTTCGGCATGATAGAAGAAGACATGATAGACGCTTCCATCCTTGCAAAGATAGGCAGCGCTCTGGCATGGATATTCACACCGCTCGGCTGGGGCAACTGGCAGGCAGCTGTTGCTTCCATCACCGGCCTTGTAGCTAAGGAAAACATCGTAGCTACCATGCAGGTGCTCTACGGCAGCCAGGCTGGTTTCGCAGCAGCATTCACAAAGCTTTCAGGATTCTCCTTCCTGCTGTTCAACCTGCTGTGCGCACCGTGCTTCGCCGCTATAGGCGCTATCAGAAGAGAGATGAACAACGCAAAGTGGACATGGTTTGCTATCGGATATGAGTGCGGCTTCGCTTACGTTATCGCTCTGATGGTGTACCAGTTTGGCGGACTGTTCACCGGAAACATAAGCATTATAGGTCTTATAGCTGCAGTAGCTTGCCTTGCATTCATTATCTACATGCTCTTCTTCAAGAAGTACAGCGAGGCAAAGACCCTCAATCTCCGCGCCGTCAGGTAATTGCAGAAAGGAGGCGGCAGTATGTTCACATGGCTTTCAGCTAATATAGGGACGATAGTTGTCGCCCTGGTCCTTGCTCTGATAGTAGCGCTGGTAGTCAGATATGTCATAAAGGAAAAGCGGTCCGGGCATTCGTTCTGCGCAGGCACATCCTGCGGAGGCGGGGGCTGCTCGGGAAAATGCGAGCTCTGCCACGGCTGCGAATTCCCCAAAGACATCAAAATAAGGAAGTCTCCTAATACGTAGACTAAATGCATAAAGCAGAGGGTCCGGTCTGAGCAGCCGGGCCTTTTGCTTAGTGTTATTTTCTTGACTATCATTGATAAAGAGACTAAAATATCATTGTGGGTACAACAAAGGCATTTCGCCCGACCCACAAACGGTAAAGTATTTTAGGAGGATATTTTATGAAAAAGGTATTAGCAATCCTGCTTGCACTGTCAATGGTTCTTTCCCTTGCAGCATGCGGCGGAAAGTCTAACAACAGCAGCAACAGCAACACTGCTCCCAAGGAAGACTACACGATCAGGATCTATTCCAATTCCAACTCTACAGAGCGTGTAAAGTGGCTCCAGCAGGCAGCGAAGGAAGCTGGCTTCACCATTTCTATCGACGATAACTCCGTTATCTCCGGTGATACCGCAGCCATACAGGCAGCCAACGAAAAGAAGGACGCAGACATCATCTTCGGTCTTAACGAGACCCGCTGGTCCCAGCTTATCGGCGGAACCTACGAGAACCTGAAGATCGCAGACTGGACCCCGTCCTGGGCTTCCAAGGTAGGCGGCTACAAGTACGACGGCAAGGCTTACGGCCTTGTAGTTCAGAACGTTCTTATGATCTACAGAACAGACGAGCTTGGTACCAACGGCAAGGAGCTCCACTTCGAGCACTGGGCAGACCTTGTTGATTCCGGCTACAAGTGGTATCGCCAGAACAAGGTAGGCGGAACCACCAACGCTAACATCAACAGCGCTATCCTTTATCCGTACACCGATCCAAGCTCCCCGGCAGGCGGAATCTCCATCGAAGGTTGGAAGACCCTCTGGAAGTACTGCGCTAACGGTGTATTCAGCTCCGATGACAGCTACAAGTACGGCTTCGATCCTCTCAACAAGGGCGACGTTCAGATCTCTACCTTCTACTCCAGCTCCCTCTACGGAAAACTGGATGCAGCTAAGGACGGATCCGAGCATCCTCTCACCAACGAGAATTTCAAGGTCATGGACATCAAGGACGGTACCTTCTACATTGCTGAGTACATCGGCGTAGTAGACAAGGCTGGCCGCAGCGAGGCTCAGACCAAGATCGTTAAGGACTTCGCAGAATGGTTCGGCAGCGGAGACGTTCAGACTGCATGGGCTAAGGAATTCGACTCCTTCCCCTGCCACGAAGACGCTGTAAAGGGCGCTTACGGAAACGACATCCCCGACATCTACAAGCTTGCTCCGTTCTCCACCAACATGGTTGCAGGAACAGACATGAACTATGCTAACTATGTAATCAAGCACTCTGCAGAGTGGACCAACATCCTCACCAACCTCGGATTCTTCTGGGCAGATCCTAATGCTGCACCCAAGGAGCCGGATTGGAACAACCTCGACTGGGCAACTCTGACTCAGGCAAAGAAGTAATTTAAGCTGCTTAAATGGCGGGCCGGTATTTTTCGGCTCGCCATTTTTTTTGAAAGGCAAGGCCATGATCAAGCTCAACGATATAGTCGTAAAATTCGGCGACTTCACAGCGCTCCACGACATAAACGTCAATGTCAAAGAGGGCGAATTCTTTACCTTTCTGGGGCCTTCCGGCTGCGGAAAGACTACAACGCTGCGCACCATAACAGGCTTCATACAGCCCGCGTCCGGCACAGTGTTCATGAACGGCAAGGATATAACCCGCGTGCCTATCGAAAAGCGCGATATCGGAATAGTTTTCCAGAGCTACGCGCTTTTCCCGACCATGACGGTCTATGATAATATAGCGTTCGGACTCAAGATCAAAAAGCTGAACAAGCAGGAGATAGATCACAAGGTCCGCGATATCGCAAGAAAGGTGGATCTTTCGGACGAACAGCTGGCCAAGGCTGTTTCCCAGCTCTCCGGCGGACAGCAGCAGCGTGTTGCTATAGCAAGAGCCCTTGTAACAAGCCCCAAGATCATCTGCCTGGACGAGCCTCTTTCCAACCTGGACGCCAAGCTGAGGGTCCAGCTGAGGAACGAGCTGAAGAAGATGCAGAAAGACTTCGGCATCACATCCATCTACGTTACCCACGATCAGGAAGAAGCTCTGACGCTTTCCGACAGGATAGCGGTCTTCAACAAGGGCTACATAGAGCAGATCGGAACACCTAACGAGATCTACAACCACTCCGCTACTGAATTCGTCTGCAACTTCATAGGCGATATCAACAGGCTGGAGGACAACATAGTAGCAGCCATGAACGAGAAGGGCGCAGGCCTGGATCCCGCATGGCACCACTACATCCGTCTGGAAAGGCTGCACGTGAACAAGAAGGACGATGCGGACCACTTCAGCTTCGACGCTCAGGTGGTTGCCTCCGAATACTACGGCCTGTACATCAAGTACACCATCGCGGCTTTCGGCCAGACTCTGCGCGTCATAGAAAAGAACGACGGCAGCACTCCGTTCACCCAGGGCGATACCGTAAAGGTAAGCTTCAGCACTGCAAACATCATGAGCTACGCGCCCAAGGAGGCTTAAGATGCTTAACGAAAAACGCTTTGACGCGACCTTTATCTTCAGGGTCATAGGCATAGTGTTCTTCGCCTACCTGTTCTTCGGCTTCATGCTCGTGCCGTGCTGGAACACTCTCACGAGCATATTCAAGGAGAAGACTGCAAGCGGAGACCCGGACCCATTCGCGGTCATAAGGTTCTTCCTTGCGGGCAACATGAAGAACTACGTCTGGAACTCCCTGAAGCTGGCAATCATACTTGTTATAACGGTAAATGTAGTCGGTATATCCCTGGTGCTCCTTACCGAGTATTTCGATATAAAGGGCGCCAAGATACTGCGCCTGGGCTACATGACCACCATGATCTACTCCGGCGTTGCTCTGGTAACAGGCTACATGTTCCTCTACGCTAACGACGGAATACTTACGCCGCTGCTCACCAATGCCTTCCCTGGGCTTTCGAAGACCTGGTTCTCCGGCTTTGGCGCGGTGGTGTTCACCATGACTTTTGCCTGCACCAGCAACCACATGCTCTTCCTGCGCAACGCAGTAAGGAGCATAGACTACAACACCGTAGAGGCTGCGCGCAACATGGGCGCCAACCCGTTCAAGGTGCTGTGGAAGGTAGTGCTGCCAACGCTTATCCCTACACTGTTCTCGCTTACAGTAATGACCTTCATCACCGGTCTTTGCGCCATGTCCTCCCCGACACTGCTGGGCTACGACGCTATCAACCCGGAGATCGTAAGGCTGGCAGGAAGCTCCTCCGCGGATGAGTCCTTCCCGCAGGCAAGGGCGGCGCTGCTGTCCATAATCCTGGCGATATTCACCATAATACTGCTTACGGTGCTCACCGCCTACGAAAGGAAAGGGCACTATCTGTCCGTTTCCAAGACCAAGGCCAAGCTGCAGAAGCAGAAGATAGACAACCCCGTGGCCAATGTGATAGCTCACATCTACGCTTACGTGCTGTTCCTTATCTACATGACTCCGGTCGTGATGATAATAATCTTCAGCTTCCAGTCCTATTCGGCAATCAGGATGAGAAAGCTGGACCTTTCCAACTGGACCCTGCTCAACTACTTTGGCCAGGCTGATTACGAGTACATGACTGCAAGAGGCGAGTACAAGACCAGGGTCGGATCTATATCCGGCGTGTTCTCCAACGAGGACACTCTGGGCGGTATAAAGACGAGCTTCCTGCTTTCCGCTGTAGCTGCGGCGCTGGCCTGCATTATAGTAGTAGTTGCCTGCAACTACATCTCAAAGCACAAGAAGACCGGCACCATACTTGAGTACTCGCTGCTCTTCCCGTGGCTGCTGCCGACCATACTGATCTGCTACTCCTTCAGGATATACTTCAACAGCGAATCCGTTTGGTATGTAGGCAACCAGAACCTGTACTACGCAGACAATGTGCGGCTTTTGATAATCATGGCTTACGTGGTCACCAAGCTGCCATTCAGTCTGAGGATGATAAAGGCATCGTTCTACTCGATAGATTCGGAGTTGGAGGACGCGGCCAAGAACCTGGGCTCCAGCCCGCTGCGCACCTTCCTTAAGGTAAAGCTGCCTATCATCCTTCCCAGCGTGCTTGCGGTATTCGCGCTGAACTTCAACGCTCTGTTCACAGAGTACGATATGTCCGCGACCTTCGCCAGCAAGTACGGCACGACTTACGCAATGGTCATTCAGGCCATGACAAGAGAAGAGGGCCTGTACGGCTACAACATCAACGCTTCCGGCAGACGCTGCGCTTCAACCGTATTCATAATGATAGTCTCAGGCGTTATCCTGTGGCTGGTATACGGCGTGGGCGCCAGGGATCTTTCGGAAAGGCTCGAGGCAAAGAAAAAGCGCAAGGCCTTCTTTGCTAAGCTGTTTGGCAAAAAGCAGCTGAAGAGCGAGCCCTAGGAGGTAAACTTGATAAAGAATATAGTGTTCGACATGGGCGATGTCCTGATGCATTTCAGAACTCAGGACTTCGTAAACAGATATGATCTTACGGACGATGAAAAGGCTCTGCTGACAGACGTAGTCTTCGGCGGAGCCGACTGGGCGCTCTGCGACTGGGGCTATCTTACAGAAGAGCAGGTTGCGGAGCGCGCCTGCAAAAAGCTTCCGGAAAAGCTCCACGAGGCGGCCTGGGGCTGTGCGGCTCACTGGTTCGAGCCTGTCGTCCCGGTGGAGGGCATGGCAGACCTGGTGCGCTGGATTAAGGAGGCGGGGTACGGCCTCTACCTTCTGTCCAACGCGGGAAGCCACCACAAGGATTACTGGCCCCACGTTCCAGGCAGCGAGTATTTCGACGGCGTGCTGGCATCCGCCTACGTGAAGGTGGTAAAGCCTCAGCCGGAGATCTACCACATGCTGTTTGAGAAGTTCTCGCTGGACCCTAAAGAGTGCGTGTTTATAGACAACAGCAACATAAATCTGGCCGGCGCGGCTCTCTGCGGCATGGAGACCCTGCACTTTACCAGCGCAAAAAAGCTTCTTGATGACCTTCGGGCGCTCGGGATAAAATTATAAGGTAATTCAGGGACGGTGGCATCAGGGGGACGGTTCTTCCGGTGCGGCACTTCCGGGAAGTCGGAGGCCAAGCGG
>JAZQIH010000111.1:0-22273 GCA_045541015.1 Anaerovoracaceae bacterium
TTCTGGGCGGCGCCGGCGGTGTAGACGCCTGCCGGCCTGGTGCCGGGTATGGACAGGGCGCCTCTGGAGCGCTCCCTGCAGCCCATGGCCAGGATGACGGCCTTGGTCTTTTCGGCGCGGTAGCCCAGAGCCGGGCTGACCATGTGCACGGTCTTGTCCGGAGCGATGTCCAGGACCATGGTGTCTGTGCGCACTTCTATGCCGTCCGTGCCGGAGCCAGCCTCTACGCGCTCCTTTTCCACCATGTCTATGAACCTGGAGGCGTATTCGGGGCCGGTAAGCTCTTCCTTGAAGTATGTAAGGCCGAAGCCGTTGTGAATGCACTGGTTGAGTATGCCGCCAAGCTGCGGGGCACGCTCTACTATAAGGATCTTCTTAAGGCCGCATTCTCTGGCCTTTGCAGCGGCAGCAAGGCCTGCGGGGCCTCCGCCGATAACTATAAGGTCGTACATATCAGCGATCCTCCCTCTTTATAAGCATCCAGGAGCCTGCGGCGTTCTGGAGAATTTTGTCTTCCGTAAGGCCCATGTTCTGGGCAAGGAGCTTGACTACCTGCGGTCCGCAGAAGCCTCCCTGGCAGCGGCCCAGGCCAGCCATGGTGCGGCGCTTGATGCCGTCAACGGAGCGGGGCGGCAGTGGGGAGCGGAACGCGTCGCGCATCTCGCCTTCAGTTATGGATTCGCAGCGGCAGACTACGCGGCCGTAGCTGGGATCCTTGGCGATGAGGGCGTTCTTTTCTTCCTCGGAGAGGTCCTTGAAGTGGGGCGGCTCCTGGTAGTACTTGAGCTCGCCGGGCTTCTTGCTGAGCTCAAGGCCTTTGCCTGCCAGAAGCTCAGTTACGTATTCTCCGATGGCCGGCGCGGAGGAAAGTCCGGGGCTGCAGATGCCTGCAACGTCTATGAAGTTCTCTGCGCCTTCGGCTTCTTTGATTATAAAGTCGGAGCTTGTGGAGCGCGCGCGCAGGCCAGCGAAGTTCCTGATGTTGTTTCTAAAATCAATGCTGGGAACTGACTTTAGAGCGGCGTTCTTTACAAAGGACAGGCCCTTGGAGGTGGTGCTGTAGTCGTCTGTGCCTACGCGTTCGGAGTTGGGGCCTACCAGCAGGTTGCCGTGGACTGTGGGCGATACCAGAACGCCCTTGCCGTCCTCGTTGGGGCACTGGAAGATGGTGTGCCTTGCGCGGAAGCCCTCGGCTTTGTCCATGAGGTAGTACTCGCCGCGGTCCATGTGGATGTCGAAGCTGTGGGGCGCTGCCATGTCGTGGACCTGCTCAGCAAAGATGCCGGCGGCGTTTACGACAAAGCGGGCTTCGAACTCCATAGTCTTTATGTCCTTGGGATCTGCGGCGTCTGCGGTGCGCAGCGGGTTAGTGTTCTGCGCGGCAACTACTTTCCAGTTGCAGCCGTCAGCCGTTGATCTTTCAATGTTTTTGACTTCTGTATCCAGGAAGAGCTCAACACCGTTGAGCACGGCTGTCTCCGCCATGGTGAGGCAGAATTCCCAGGGGCTGCAGACTGCAGAGGGTGCGTAGAGCGCCGCCACTACCTTGTCCGATACCATTGGCTCTATCTTCTGGACTTCCTCTTTGGTGAGGATCTTGCAGCCTTTAACGCCGTTGGCATCGCCGCGGGCCTTAAGGACTTTGAGGGTCTCCATGTCCTTGCCGGAGAAGGCCAGGACCAGGGATCCTACGGGGTCGTAAGCAAAGTGGAGCTTTTCGGCCAGCTGCTTTGCCAGCTCTACGCCGCGGACGTTCAGCTTGGCCATGAGTGTTCCGGGCTCCGGGTCGTATCCGGCGTGCAGGATGCCGGAGTTGGCGCGGGTGGTGCCTGTGGCTACGTCGTTCTCCTTCTCCAGGACGGCTACTTTGAGGTCGTACTGGGCAAGGGTCATGGCGATGGCGGCACCGCTTGTTCCGCAGCCGATGATAACTACATCATACTGTTTCTTCATTTGGGTCGAACCTTTCAAATATGGGGATATAGTGCAAGGCTTCCGCAGCCTTAAGGTCTTTGGGGGTGGTGATGGTCCAGGCGACGCCCTGTATGCCGCTGCGCACTGCCTTTATGAAGGCGGGCTGGTTGCGGTACTTGAAGTCATAGGCTACAAAGTCCGGGCGGGAGAGGGTATTGAGCACCAGGTCCGTAAGCAGGCCGGCTGTGCCTTTGGGCGCGGAACCGGGGTCTGCCCTGAAGTTTGTGGCCAGCTGGCCGCGTACTATGCCAGGGCGCAGCTTTCTGATGTCCGCTATGGCGCGGGGGTCGAAGCTTTCTATGCAGTAATCGCCCTTGTAGCGGTCCAGGCGCTTGACGGCGGCCTTGGCCAGGGCCTCGTGGTTGCCTCCGTAGGACTTAAGCTCTATGATCAGCGGCGTTGCGTTCTCGAATATGTCCAGGACTTCGTCGAAGAGGGGGATGCGCTCGTCCGTGCCTTCAAGGCGGAGCTGCCTGAGCTCTGCCAGGGTCTTGGATTCCAGTATGCCTTCAGTGCCGGTGCAGCGCATAAGGTCGGAATCGTGGAATACCACCAGCTTGCCGTCTTTCGTGAGGTGGATGTCCAGCTCTGCGCCGAACCCGTGCTCCACGGCGCGTCTGAATGCCGGCAGCGAATTTTCCGGGATCTGAGGCTTGTCGTGGAAGCCTCTGTGCGCGTAGCGGTACCTGCGCAGCAGCTCCAGCCCCGGGTGCCCCTTTCTGCCTGTAAGTGTTTCTCTCATAACTATGCTCCTCTACCCGCCATAGGGGACGGTTCTTCTTAACCTTTTGTCAATTATTACCATCCGATTGGGCTTGGGCAGTTATATATTAATCTATTTATTTTACCACAAAACAGGCAGAAGTTCAGCTATTACGCAAAATAAATAATTAAAAGCGTTAAAAAACAATGACAATTGGGGACGGTCCCGAATTGTCATTGAAATGTAAATTGGGGACGGTCCCGAATTCACATTTCCGTGTGAAAAAAGAACCGTCCCTTTTGCACATTTTTGTGAGTCGATTTGCTTTGTTTTACGTAATATAATGTGAAAGGGGTTTGGAGGTCCGGACTTGAAGCAAGATGAAAAAACAATAAAGGCTATTGCTGCCCGCGACGAGGCGGCCATAGCCAGGGTCATCAGCAAATACGAAAAGCTCTTGTGGAAGATAGTTACAGGTGCGCTTGGATCCGCCGGCGCGGAGGAAGACGCAGAGGAATGCGTTGCGGATGTTTTTATCCGTTTGTGGCTCGAGCCGGATAAATTCGAGCCTGCAAGAGGCAGCCTGAAGACTTACCTGAGCGTAATGGCAAGATCAGTGGCGCTGGACAGGCGGCGCATGCTGGCCAGGCTTGCTGCGCTGCGGACCGGACCGACAGATAATGCCCCGGATAGTAACGAAAGCGCTCTGCCTGATCAAAGCCGCGCAGCAGACTCTGATCCCGCGCAGCAGCTTGTCAAAACAGAGGAGCTTGCGGAGCTGCAGGAGGCCATAAATATGCTCCCGGAAGATGAGCGGACCATTATCATCGAGCGCTATGTTAATGGCAGAAAGCCCCGGGAGATAGCACCAGCGCTTGGAATGGATATAAAACAGGTGAAAAATCATATTTACCGCGCAAAGAAAAGACTTGGCAAGATCCTGACAGAGGGGAGAGACAAATAAAATGACTAAAACCAATAGCGCAAACATACGCGAAATATTTGCCTCCGAGACCGGTACTACGCCGCCGGTCGTAAAAAGCAAAAGCGCAGGGCGGACCGCATTGCTTGCGATACTGCTGGTAGCGGCGGTTTCTGTGACGGCTACCGCATCAGGTGTTTTTAAGGACCACTTCGGATTGGTCATAGGCTCGCAAACGTTCGACCTGGACCCCCTGGAGATCATTGCGTTTGACAGGGAGTCGCTCGAAAACTACGCCCGGGAAAGCGGCACCGGTCCGGAGTTCGGGTACTACGTGGCAGACGAGAATGGAAGGGCTCACCCTGTATACTTCCCCAGCCCTGAATTCAGCACACAGGAGGAATTTAAAAATACGACCGGGTTGGTCCTTGCGAAGTCCGACAAAATAATGCTGAGCAATATATCTATCAACATCTGGAGTGTTCCGGGGGAGGCAAAGATCGCAGCGGAATACAAGCTTGACGACGCGGAAGGAATGATCAACGCCATCTTTCTTCTGGAAGGAACTGAATTGAACGGGGTGCACGGGTACGGCACGGATCTGTCGCCCTACAGAGTGTATAATTACGGGGACGGAAAGAAGGCCTATATCGTAAAGGACCTGACGATCCCATATATGATGATATTCATGACAGAGGATGGCATATGTTATCAGATATCGGTGAATAAGAGCTGGGACTATCAGACTGGGAAAAAGGTAGTAGATGCGATAGTAGGAAGATAGATGATTAAAGAAAAAGTGTAAAAGGGACGGTTCTTTTTGCACATTGCAGTGTGAAAAAAGAACCGTCCCTTTTGCACATTATTGGTCTTTCCTGAGGATGTCTTTGATGGTGTTGGCCAGGAGCTTTGGCAGGGTCTTGAGGTCTGCTGCGCTAAGGCCGGAGCCGTCTTTGGAGAATGTGTTCAGTATATTAGGCAGTTTGTCTTTTATAATATCTAAAATCAGCCTTTCGTAGTCGTTGTCGGCGGAAAGGACCAGTTTGCCAGTGTAGGTGTTCTCGAATATTATGGCGCTGGCCTCGCCCACGACGGCCGTCACGAGCCCCGCAACGGCGGCGTTCAGAACGGATCCTGCAAGCTGGCCGGCGGCGGGTATGGCCTTGACCGCGTTCAGCAGGGACCTTCCGGCAATGGTGGTGACCCCGGCTTTGATGGCGGCGTCCGTTATCTGCTTGGACGCGTGCTTGTCCGTAAGGGCGTAGATCTTTTCTATCCTGGTGAGCATGTAGGTCTGCAGGGGCACAAGCAGCGTGGCATCCGGGAAGGCTATGGGCACGGCGCCTATGGTTGCGGCTGCAGCGGTGCTGGTTGCGATAAGAGCGGTGGCCTCCGACCTTTTCAGCTTCAGCTCTATGCCGTGTATTGCGGCTTCCGCGTTTTTCTGGGCCTCCGGGATCAGCTCCCTTGTGCGCTCCACAAGGCGGTCCAGCCCCTTGATGGGCACGGTGCCGGCAACGGTCTCGTATTCCCTGGCCACAACGGGTATGATGTCCCGCTCCTTGATGTTCAGTTCCTTGGCGTGCTTGTAGCCAGCCAGCACATCACGGAACATTTTGACGTTTGCGGCATCGTCTTCGTCGGTGCCGTAAGATTTAGTGAACACTATGATTATTGGAATGTCCTTCCAGACCTTCGTAACGTTGCGAAGGCTGCCAAGGACCTCGTCGAACACGCGGCGGTTCTGTGCGTCTATGCAGAACCATATCATGTGGATGATCCTTGATGCGTCCTTTTTCCTGGCGCCGGTGTTGCTCCAGCGCAGTATCTGCTTGCGCAGAGCGCTCTGCCTTGCCCTGGAGAACTCGTAGCCCACGGAATCTATGAGGGTGAGCGGCAGGTCTTCCGCGGAGTAGGGGGTCATGACCGTGGTGACGGCCCTTCCTGCGCCGGTGGGCGCGTTCGCTCCGGGTATTATAGCGTTTATTAACGTGCTCTTCCCAACGCCGGAAGCCCCCATAAGCAGGACGTTTATCTTGCTCGGAACCGCCAATTCTGCCTCCTGAGCCGGGACTAACTCGCCATTTGTCTGTTTTATTTTACGATCGAATAGTTTAATAGCCATAATGCCTTGTTTTGACTAAAACTGCAGCTTCGGAACTTTAGGAACCGTCCCCAAAGTTCTACATTTATATTATCATAAAACAGGGGTGTGGTATAATAAAAATAATTCGGACTTTTTCTCCATTCCCTGTAACGTCAGCGCCTGTTTTTGCATTAATGGGCGTTGGAGGAAGAAATGATATCGCTGGAACAGATCTACAAAGAATATTCAGACATGATCTACCGCTGGCTGCTGGCCAGGACCGGGGATGCTGATCTGGCCGAGGAGATCACTCAGGAGACCTTCTACCAGGCGGTCCTGCATGCGGACCGCTACGACTACTCCTGCAAGGTGAGCACCTGGCTCTGTTCCATCGCGTCCAACAAGCTGAAAGAGTACTACAGGAAGAACCCGCCCAAGGAGGATTTCGATTCTGTGTTCGGCGAGGCTTCGTCCGGAGAGACCCGGGCGGGCAGCGCGCAGATGACCATCCCCGGCCCGGAGGACGAGGCGGTCGGGAAGGCTGAAAAGCTGGCCCTCTACCGCGCAATCCACTCCCTGCCGGAGCCTGCGAGGGAAGTCGTCCAGCTGAGGGCGTTCTCGGACCTTTCGTTCCGGGAGATAGGGGACATCTTCGGGAAGACCGAGACCTGGGCAAGGGTCACATTCTACCGCGCCAAGACGGCGCTCGGGAAGGAGCTGAAGGAAAATGAGTGAAGAGAAGATATACAAAGAAAACAGCGTGCAGACCGCGGCAGGCCTGTCCTGCCACGTTGTAAGGGACCTGCTGCCGCTGTATGCGGACGGGCTTACCAGCGATGAGACCTCGCGGGACATCCGCTGCCACCTGGATGGCTGCGAAGACTGCAGCAAGCAGTACAAAGTCATGACAGCCGGGCCGGACCTCACCGCAGACCAGGCCTCTGCGGAGCACGCGCAGGCCGGCAAGGAGATAGACTACCTTAAAAAGGTCAAAAAACGCAGCAAACTGCCGGCGGTCATCATCGGATGCGCGGCGCTGCTCATCATAGGCGCGCTGGCGGCACGGTTCTATATCTTCGGGAGCCGCAACAACAGCGCCATCATCAGCGCCGACGTTAAAAACGAGCGGGAGATCACGCTGGACATAGATCTCATGGACTCTGCGCTGGCCCTGTCCGGCACCGATATCACCGAAAAAGACGGCGTGGTAACTGTGGGGGCAAAGAGCGTCTTGGTGGGGCTTCGCAAGAGCAGCAAGGGGACAGCCACCTACACCGCAAAGGAGCCGGTCAAGCAGGTGGTGGACACCTCCGGCAAGGTCCTCTGGGAGAACGGCCTTAAGATAGAGCCCTATGTGGGTACGATGTTCGCAGACAAGGTGCAGTACCTGGGCAACGCGTCGGCGGTAGGTAAGCTGGTGCGCAGCACCTGTTATCCGGGTCTTGAACCGCAGCTCACAGGCAGAATGGAGCTTGGTACAGCTTCTGAACCATATTATCTGAGACTCTACACGCATGGAAACAACAGCTACATCATGGAAAATCAGCAGAAACAGGCCGTGCTGCTGCTTGCGCTCATAGAAAATCTGGACCGCGTGGAGTACGTCTACCAGCTCAAAAACGACGCAGGAAAAGTTGCTGGTGAGGTGCTGGTAACTCCTATGACCAGCCGCTCGGCTTACGAGTGGATCCGGGAGCTGGCCGTATACAATAGCGGGACCGCCGGAGATACAGCCAGGGCAGCAGGGAGCATCAAGGACTTTGGCAAGAGCGCATCCGCTTTGCAGGCGCTTGTTGAGATCCTTCAGATGACGCAGAACAGCGATTCAGTGCCGGTCGCAATAGACCAGTATTACTACGCAGCGGTAATGAAACTGGGGCTGGATCCCATGAAACTGAGCACGATCGTCGGCGGCCGCAGCAATGTAGTTTCCGACATCGAAGGAAACCGCGTCGGGACCTTCAGCTACGTTAACGGAGACGAACTGCTGTATGTTTGCGCCGCGGACGGAAAAGTGCTTTCCGCCACCTACCTGGACAAGACCGCTAAGCTTCGCTTGGAATGGAAAGACGGCTGGGACAGCGTCAGAAAGACCGAACTTTAGGAACCGTCCCCAAAGTTGCAAAGAAAAACTCCCGGGTGGGTGCCCGGGAGTTTTAGTATGCGGATGGCATCGAAAGAACCGTCCCCCTGATGCAGGCATCGAAAGAACCGTCCCCCTGATGCCTAGTCGTCCATGTCCTCGAAGGCTTCGAGGCCTTTCTTTGCTACTGCTTTGGAATCGCCGTGCTTTACGAAGCTCATCGTCACGAAAGAGAGAGCTACGAAAAGTGCTGCGTAGGGGAAGAGCACCTTGTAGCTGATGGTCCTCATCAGGGTTCCGGCCACGATCGGTGTTACCACCTGAGCCGCCATGGAAGCGGTGTAGTAGTAACCGGTGAACTTGCCGATGTCGGAGCCTTTGCACATCTCAACTACCATAGGCAGGGAGTTTACGTTGATGGCTGCCCACGCAAAGCCTACTAAAGCGAACACTATGAACATTATAATAGTTATATGGTCGGATGTCGTGGTCAGAACGTAGCCCAGACCGAAGCAGATAGCCAGCAGAACTATGCCTATGCGTATGGTCTTTTTGCGGCCGATCTTGGAGGCGATGGCGCCTATAGGAATGTAGGAGATGATGGCGCCGCCGGTGGCGATCAGGAGGCAGGTGCTTGCGCCGCCAAGGCCTTGGCCCATTACCTGGTCTACGTAGGTGGTGAACCAGGTGGTGACGCCGTTGTAGCCTATGAACCACAGCGCGATGGATGCCAGCAGGAATCCGAGGCTCTTCTTAACTTCCGGAGGAAGGACCTCGTTGCCGGAGCCGTCGTCTTCTGCGAGGTTCCATTCGGGATGCTTTTCCTCCAGGGCCTTGTTTTCTGCTACGAGCTTGGGCTCATTGATGGTCAGCTTCAGAACAATGATCGATATAAGCATTATTACGGCCACTACAATGAACAGCGGCTGGTAATTTACGTGGTCCAGACCCTTTACTTTAGAGTTGGGGTATAGCACTGCGGCTACGCCCAGGTAGATGATGCCGCCCAGGGCTCCCATAAGATTGATGATTGCGTTTGCTTTGGAGCGGAGTGGCTTGGGTGTTACGTCCGGCATCAGGGCAACAGCCGGGGAACGGTAGGTGCCCATGGAGATCAGCAGCAGGCCGAGTATTATAACGAACGCTACTAGCTTTCCAGTGGACGGTGCTGCATAGTAACCGTTATCGAAAATAGGCAGAAGGTTCAATAAAACGATCGCGGCGGCTGTGCCGAACAGAATGTAGGGCATGCGTTTGCCTATCTTGGTGTTTGTGCGGTCGGAAATGCTTCCGAAGAACGGCAGCAGGAACAGCGCAAGGACGTTGTCCGCGGCCATTATGGCACCGGAATAGGTCTCGTTCATGTGGAAGGTCTTGGTGAGGATGAGCGGCACTATGTTGTCGTACATCTGCCAGAACGCGCAGATGGACAGGAATGCCAGGCCCACCAGAACAGTTCGTTTGTTGTTGAGCTTCATGATTTTCCTCCTATTTGATGTGAATTGGGGACGGTCCCGAATTCACATTTTGCCTGCTTTCATGTCTGCCAGCACGGCAGCTATGTCCTGGTAGATCCAGGTGGGGTGGACGCCGTACTTGGCGCAGTCGGCCTCGGTACCCTCGCCGGAGAGCACCAGAATGGTGTCGATGCCCGCGTTGTTGCCGCAGGCGATGTCCGTGTAGAGGCGGTCGCCGATCAGGACGGCCTCTTCCGGTTTTGCGCCGTACTTTTCCAGGGCCGTGTAGACCATCTGGGGCTGAGGTTTGCCGATGATGGCGGGCTTTCTGCCGGTGCAGACCTCAAGGTCGTGGATGACCAGGCCGATGTCCGGCGCGTTGCCCCATTCGGTGGGGCAGACCAGGTCCGGATGGGTGGCGATGTAGTCCACGCCGCGGTCCAAAAGCTTGACGCAGATCTCCAGTTTTTTATAGAAGAGTTCCGTGTCGAAGCCAAGGAGAAGGACAGGGAGCGCTGGGCTGTTGTTTGCGGCGGTTTTGCACTGCGCGGAGGCCTTTGCAGCATCGTAAGCGGCTATCGCTGCTTCGGCCTCGTCCTCGGTAAGGACCGTGAGCCCTGCAGCCCTAAGCTGACCCTTGAAGTTCTCCGTTCCGCAGGCGTAGAAGACCGTATTGGGGTAGCGCTGCTTCAGATAGGCTATGGTGGCGTCCGTGGAGGTCAGGAAATACTCCGGCCTCTGCGGGATCCCCAGGCGCTCCATCTTGGCCAGGTAGCCCTCGATGCCGCGGGAGCTGTTGTTGGTCAGGAACGCGTACTGCCCGCCGCGCTGTTTAACATATTCCAGGAACTCAGCCGTACCATCGAAGAGCTGCTCTCCGAGGTAGATGGTCCCGTCCATGTCGAGTAAAAATAGTTTTTTCATTATTATATTATACGTTTGTTTATTATATTAGTCTTTTTGACCAAAATACTCGCTTCTGAGTATGCTCCAGACGCTAAGGTCTACCAGACCGGTGTTGTCGGATGCTGCCTGGCGCAGAGTGCCCTCGTAGCTGAGGCCGCACTTTTTCATGACCTTTCCCGAGTTGGGATTGTTCACGTTGTGGCGCGCCTCAATGCGGTTGGCCCCGACCTCCTCAAAGAAGAACTTGATCAGGGCGGCAAAAGCCTCCGAAGTTATCCCCTGATGCCACCACTTGCGGCCAATGCAGTAGCCGATGCTCAGGATGTTCCGCTCGTTGACCAGCGCAACAACCGATATGGAGCCTATGGGCTCGCCCAGATCCTTGGGCACAATGGCCCACTGGTAGAATTCCGGGTCCTTGTAGGAGTCCGTCCACATCTTTATGATGGCCCTTGTAACATCCACGTTCGGGTGGGGCGTCCAGGTGAGGAATTTTGTGACCTCCGGGTCGTTTGCCCAGTTCCTGAACATGGGCTCAGCGTCCTGCTCAGTGAACTGCCGCAGGATTAGGCGCGGGGTCTCTATCGTCCGGGTTCCAAAGTGATTCATCATGGCGTTTCAGAACTGTGGTTTGGTCTCGGCGAATGCTGCCATAAGGGCGCCTGCTGCCTGGATGTCCGCCTCGCTGCAGACCTCCTGCGGTGTGTGCACGTAGCGGCAGGGCACAGAAACTCCGCCGGTGTAGACGCCGGAAGCGTTGTGGCGGATCTCGCTGCCGTCTGTGCCGCCCCACTTAAGGACGTCTGTCTGGCAGGCGATCTTCTTTTTAGCCGCAACTGCCTTGAGCGCCGTGACCATCTCCGGGTGGCAGATGACGGACTTGTCCATCACCTTAACGGAAGCGCCGCCGCCCACCTTGGAGGTGCCGGTGTGCTTGGTCCATGGGATGTCGTCCGTGAGCGTGCAGTCGCAGACGATGCCGTACTGCGGGTCTATGCCGAATGCTGCCGGCTTGGCGCCGCGCCTTCCGACTTCTTCCTGCACGGTGAACACGAAGTAGCAGTCGTAGACCGGCTTCTTGAGCTTTTCAAGGGCGATCAGCTGAGCCACGCAGCCTGCGCGGTTGTCCACGTAGGGCGAAACTATGCGCTGGTCCGCCGCCATGCCGAGCATCCTGGTGGGGGTGTCGTAGATGGCAATGTCGCCGGGCTTCACCAGAGCCTCTGCCTCCTGGCGGGTGGCAGCTCCGATGTCTATGAACATCTTGTCGATCTCCGGCTTGGTGGAATCCTCGTCCAGGCCTATGGTGCCGACTGTGCCGTTCGCGAAGCGCACCGGTGTGGCCACGATGTTCTGCGCCACGACTCCGCCCACGACGCCGAAGCGCAGCAGGCCGCAGTCCTCTATGTAGGTGACGATGAGGCCCAGAGAGTCCATGTGGGCCGCGAACATCAGGCGTGGTGCATCTGCCTTAGCAGCTTTCTTGCGCACTATCAGGTTGCCCATGGTGTCTGTGCAGATCTCGTCTGCGTAGGGCTCGGCTATCTCGGCTATCTTTTCGCGGATCTCGGATTCGCAGCCGGAAGGGCCGTAGCAGCAGTTGAGCTGTTTTAAAATCTTGAATGCGTCCATTATATTATTCTTTCTGTTAAATATATTAGTAAAGATGTGTATCCTTGCGCCTTGTTTACTTTATTTTTCCGGCTGCAACTGCCTCCACAAAGAGCCTTGCAAGCTTTAAGCCTTCCTCTATATCGGAGATCTTGGCCACGCTGTTGGGGCAGTGGATGCTGCGCACCGGAGCGGAGATGCTGGCCACACGCACGCCCTCGCGGGAGCGCTGGATAGCGGACGCGTCTGTGCCTCCGGCTATGCGGCCCTTTATCTGCCAGGGGATGCCGTGCTCTACGGCAAGGTCCCTGAGCTGCTCGAACAGCCCGCGGTCGTAAATGGTGCCAGCGTCCATGAAGCCCAGCACCGGGCCTTCGCCCAGCCTTGTAACCTTCTTGTGGCCCGGCACCTTGGCCAGGTCTGCGGACGTGGTGCCCTCAAGGATCAGCGCAATGTCCGGCTTAACGGAGAACGCCGCGCCGAAAGCGCCCCTGGTGCCGACCTCTTCCTGCACGGAGAACACGAAGGTGACATCCATCGGGAGCTCTTCTTCCATGAGCGTTACCATAACGGCGCAGCCGAAGCGGTCGTCTATGGCCTTGGCCTTTATGAAGCCGTTTCCGGAACCGAAGCGCACAAAATCGCTGTCGAAGACCGCAACATCGCCCAGGCTGACCATGGATTCGGCCTCTTTCTTGTCCCTGGCGCCTATGTCTATGTACATGTTGCCCCAGGAAGGGATCTTGCTGCGCTCAGCAAGCGGGCTGAGGTGGACTGCCTTAAGACCGGTAACGCCGGGCACGCGTTTTTCGCCGACCCATACCTTGCGGTTAAACGCGATGCGCGGGTCTATGCCGCCCACGGGCTCGAAGCGCAGGTAGCCTGCATCTGAAATGGCCTTGACCATGAAGCCGACCTCGTCCATGTGGGCGGTGAGCATCAGGTGCGGGGCTTTAGCGGGCGCCGAACTGCCAGCCTTGGCGCCTTCGGCGCCGGCAGCCTTACCAGCAGCCTTCTTTTCTACAATCAGGTTGCCCATCAGGTCCGTGCGCGCTGTGCAGCCGGCCTTGACGGCTCTTTCCTTTATATATCCGCGCACCGCTTCTTCCGAGCCGGAAACGCCGGGCAGGGCGCAGAGTGTTTCAAGTGTTTTCAGCATTTTTCCACCTCCGCGTTCTTTGCGTGGTGCAGAGGCTCGCAGTCAGCCAGGCAGTCCAGGACGTCCTGACCCGGGTCAAGGGCGTAAGCTGCAACAAGCTGGGCGCAGAGCTCTATGTCTCCAAGGTCCACGCATTCGGTGGGGCTGTGCATGTAGCGCAGCGGCAGGCCGATAAGGCCGGAAGCCACGCCTTCCCTTACGATGTGCATATGCCAGGCGTCCGTTCCGGTGCGTCCGGGCGCTGCAGCGATCTGGACGGGGATGCGGTCCCTGTCGGCAAGCTCGCGGAGCCTCTTGCCAACGTGCTTGGTGATGTTGGGGCCTACGGTTATTACCGGGCCGCCGCCGAGCTCGTGGTTGTATATGCCGGCGTGGATCTTGGGGTTGGCGTCCGGGGTGGAGGCTTGAGTAACGTCTATGGCCAGGCAGACCTTTGCGCCAGTGCCGAAAGCCGCAGCCGGGGCGCCGCCTTCTGCGCGTTCCTCTCCGGTGCTGCCCACAAAGTAGACATCCCAGGGGAGCTTGCGGTCCTTCAGCAGCTCCGCGGCTCTGATGAGCGCGGCAAAGCAGGCCCTGTCGTCCAGAGTCTTGCAGACGTAGCGGGTCTTGCCAATGCGGAAGCCTTCCGTTCTGTAGGTGATGGGAGTGCCGACCGGCACGGCTGCCACGGCCTCTTCCTGGGTCATGCCAATGTCCACGCGGAGCTCGTCCATGTCTATTGCTTTGGACATGTCCTCGGCTTTAAGGACGTGGGGCGGCTGCACGGACATCACGCCAAAGATGGGCGGGTCTGTGAGTATGCAAAGATCCCTGTCCGGGAAGACTCTCTGGTCCACGCCGCCTATGGGGCCTACGCAAAGGAAGCCGTCTTCGTGGCCTGTTACCACGAGTCCGACCTCGTCCAGGTGGGCTGCGATCAGCATGGCCGGGCGATCTGCAGAAGCCTGGGAGCCGTTGGAATTGCCTGCGCACTGGGTTTCAGTTGCAGATTTTGCAACTTCCGGATCGGCTCTTCTGACAGCTATGACGCTTGCCAGGGTGTCCACGCGGACCTCGTCCACGAAGGGCTTTATGGCTTCTGCGGCAAGCTCGGCCACGGGGCGCTCAAAGCCGGTGGGCCCGGTCTGCTCGCATAAAAGTTTTAGGTATTTTTCAGTGTTCATAAAGTTGTTATTTCCAGAGGTCTGCGGGGTAGTCGCCGGCCTCGGTCTTGGCCCTCATGGCCTCAACAACTACCGGGCGGTCTTCCTTGTAGGTAACGCCGTACCAACGGTCGGTAGCAGGCAGCACCTTAACGCGCGCCTTGCCCTCGGCAACCAGCTCGCTGGTAACGATAGGAATAAAGAACTCGCCCTTAAGCGGGTTGGTCTTGAGAATGTTCTCCAGAGCTGCAGGGAACTTAGCCTTGAGCTCGGTGATGATGCTCGGGGTAAAGCCGAAGAAGTTCATTGAGACCGGGGTTCCGACAGGAACTTCCTCCCAGGTAGCGCCGTCGTCTTCGGTGAACTGGATCTTGCCGTCCTTCCAGCAGATCTTGGTGCGCTCGTCCAGGTGCTCCAGGTAGCCGTCCTTGGTTACGCAAACGCCGCGTGCAACACTGCCGTTCTCGGTAAGAGTGTTCTCGATCTGGTAGCCTGCCATGCAGTAGTCGTAGTACTCGCCGTCCTCAGCGTTGGCTAGATAATCGTACATTACCTTGAAAACGTCCTTGCCGTAGTAGTCGTCCGCATTGATAACGCCGAACGGAGCATCGATCAGGTCCCTTGCAGCCAGAATGGCGTGGCCTGTGCCCCAGGGCTTTTCGCGGCCTTCGGGGATGGTGAAGCCTTCGGGAATATCGTCCATGTCCTGATAAGCGTAAAGTATGTTCATGTGCTTTGCAGCGCCACGCTCCATGATGGCCTTGAAATCGTCCTCTATGGAATGCTTGATGATGCAGATGGCTGTGTCAAAGCCTGCAGCCTTGGCATCGTAAAGCGAATAGTCGATGATAATTTCTCCGCAGGGGCCGATCGGATCGATCTGCTTGAGCCCGCCGTAGCGGCTTCCCATGCCTGCAGCCATAACAACTAGAACCGGTTTTTTCTTCATTATTGACACCTCCGTGATGTTTATATTTCCAACATTATATGATATACTATCTGAAAAGATTTTACAAGAAAGGCTCAGTTGATGGAACGAAAGTTTGAGATAAAACGTATCATAAAAATTGCTGTTTCGGTCATCGCGTTCGCGGTTATTGCGTGGCTGATGATGAGCGGCAGGCTGGAGGGCTTCGACCACGCCGTCCAGAGTTTCTTTTTTAGTTTAAGGAGAGACTGGCTCACCACTATTGCGGTGCCGTTTTCCTACAGCGGCAACTGGCCGCTGCCTACCGTCATCTGCGCTATCCTGGTGTTTGTGCCCAAGACGCGCTTCAGTTTCGGCATCCCGATGTCCGTTACCTGCCTGTCCTGCGTGGGCATTTACCAGGCGCTGAAGTATTCGTTCAGGAGGGCAAGGCCCGACGTGTCCCTGCACCTGCTGTTCCAGGACGGCTACAGCTTCCCCAGCGGCCACTCGCTTACCAGCCTGGTGGCCTGGACTATGCTGATCCTGCTGTTTGCGTACTATTATAAGCACCAGGGCGCATCCCTGCCGTGCTACAGGAAGAACCCCAAGCCGGCCGAGGCGTATATCCGCGACAACGGCAAGCGCAAGCTCGTGAACGCGCTGCTTATAATCTACATTGTGCTGATGGGGCTCTCCCGCATCTACGTTGGCGTGCACTGGCCCAGCGATGTTTTCGGCTCCTGGGTGCTCGGCATAGCCGTAATAGAAATAATGCAGGCAATATTCCTGTAATGGCACTTGGGGACGGTTCTTTGGTGACGGAGATCACTCGGGGACGGTTCTTTGGTGACGGAGAGGTGGATAAAATGTCTTTGGAAGAATACAGAGCGGAGCTGGACAAGGTGGACAAGATTTTGGAAGAGAACTTCGTCCGCCGGATGCAGATCGTGGCCAAGATAGGCGAGTATAAAAGGCAGAACGGCATCCCGACGCTGGACGCCGGCCGCGAGGCCAAGGTCCTTGAAAAGCACACCAAGGACATTGCGTCGGAATTCGTGCCCTATATGGAGGAATATTTCAAGGCCATGATGGCCATCTCCAGGAAGTATCAGGACGATAACAGGTGATGGTCTGAGGGCGTTTTGAGGGGCTTTGCCGCGTGATCTCTGCCGGCAGCGTGTGCAAAAGTGGGTTTTGCACAGACTTTAACAATATTGGTAAATAATGGTTGACTCCGCGCTGCAAATGTGGCATTATTGCTTTGCAGAAGTCGGCCGGAATAACCCATACAGCAAGCAATCCCCTGTTGACGCTGAAAGCAATCGTGATCGTCAATCACCGGCCGGAACTGATAAACTAAAACCCTGCTAGATCGGCAGGGTTTTTTATAGCGATACTCAGTAGATGCGGTGGATGCGCAGGCTGCGCGGATCGAAGCCGCTGAATTGGCCTGGGCCGCCGTAGTCTCCGGAACCGGGACCGCCATTACTGCCGGGCAACTCGGAGCCGCCGCCTTGCCAATTGGAATTGCCGCTGCCGCCTTGCCAGCCGGATCCGCTTCCTCCATGGCCGCCGGGGCGGTCCGCGTCTGCAACATTGGAATAGAAGGTATCGCCCTCGTATGTTATTTTGCGGGTCCTTGTTGCGGTAAACACAAGGGTAACCGGGAAATCGAAATGCAGCCCGACAGCGCCGCCTCTCGGCAGCGTAAAAAAGCCCACAGACCAGCCGTCGGACGCCACTTGGCGGCCTCCTATCAGCACGGTATAGCCGTCCTTCAGCTGGCCGGTAGGCGAGGCTATCATGGACGGGTGCATGGCATTGCCCAGGACTTGCCAGGGCGCGTACTGCGAAAAGCTCCCCACTGCGGTAAGATTGGTCTTAAAGTGGCCGTACATGGCGTAGAGGTTTCGTCCGTAGGTGTTGTGGACCAGCGGTATCGTTACGGAGATGCCAGGCACAAAGGAATTGAGCGTCAGGCCCTGCACTATGTTAAAGATGGGCTTGGCATAGATCATTACCGCAGAAGTGCCGGAAAGCTCGCAAAAGCAGTCACTGTAAAGGTCTGAGCGGCCTTCCACGCTTGCCGTGACCCTTGTTCCGGCCAGCATTTCCGCTGCTGCCTGCCCGGGGATGGCCGCCGTCCATTTTGCGTAGGAGCCCGGCCCAATGGCACCGTAAAGCCCGCCTGTATCCACCTGGCGGTCTGTTATCTTGATGCTCCTGCCGTTGGAATCGCTGCCCATCCAGTAGCCGCCGCTGTAATGCCAAAGGTCTATGCTGTAAGTGCTGTGCGTGCGGCAGATGATCTCCGTGTAGTCCTCGTAATACTCGTAGGCAAAAGCAGGGCAGGGCAAAACAAGGCACAGCAAAAGCGCGGCAAGGACTATCCGCCTTACCTTGACCATGCAAAGACCCCTTCAAAGCCGCCGCTGATGGTGCCGTCGTAATCGTGGATGGCTGCGGCGCTGTAGGTTGATATGCTGCTTCCAAAGCACTTGGCGCTGAGCAAAACGTATTTATCTGAAAGACTGGTCTTTATGGCCAGCGGTATCTCAACGGTCCGCGCGTGAGGATCGTAGGCCGATGGGTCTGCCATCCATGCGCCGTCGCTATCGTAACTTTCGCGCAGGAGATCTCCCTCCGGGCCCTCCTCGTAGACCCGTAAAGATATTGAAAAATGAAGGCTTTGCGGCACTTCAGGGTGTGTGTAACTAAGTTTGTAACTGCCAGGAATTCCGCTTATTTTAGCCGAGATCAGCAGCTCTTCCGGCGCCTTCAGCGCAAAGCCTCTAAGCTCCGCGTCCTCCTGGCCGCTGTGGTCCTCGTAGGATATAGTAGGGGAGCTGCCGTCCCCGGCAACATTCCCCGGTGATCCGCCGCCAGGCTGCACATCCGCCGTCCCTTCTTGCTGCCCACCTGACGAGCCGCTTATCTGCACATCAAGCACATTTCCGCCCTGCGCATTTCCGGCGCAGCCGCACCCCGCAGTGCAGCACACAAAAAGCCCCGCCAATACGGCGAGGCATAAAACTATAGCTAGTTTTCTCATAATGCCCTCCGCTTGTCCATGATCTTATGTACAAGCAATTCCCTTGGGCATATTATACAGGGCTGAAGGCGCCTTGCAAAGTATCATTTGGCTCGCCCGCGAAAGTCTGTGCAAAACCGCGTTTTGCACACTCTAAACGTTGCAACAGCAACGCCACCTTTCCTCACAGCCACTTTTTCTTCCTGAAAAATATTAGGCAGGCCACCACTATCACCAGGCAGATCAGGAACACCGCCGGGTAAGACCAGGTCCATTCGAGCTCCGGCATGTGGCGGAAGTTCATGCCGTACCAGCCCGCGATCAGCGTCAGCGGCATAAATATAGTAGTAATTACCGTCAGCAGCGTCATGATGCGGTTCTGGCGGACCTCCAGCTGGGTGTGGTAGAGGTCGCGCACCTGCATGGTGTGGTCCCAGACAGACGCCGCAGTGTCGTGCAGGCGCAGGATGCGGTTCATGAACAGGTGCAGGTAGCTGAGGTTCTTCTCCTTAAAGAAGCCGTTTTCGTTCTCTTCCAGCTCCTGGGTCATGTCTATCAGCTGCTCGTAGTGCACGCGAAGCTGGCGCATGCAGTTCCTGATGGTGTTGATGCGGGCCAGGTCCACGTGCTCCTTTTCCTCCAGGATCTGGTCCTCGAAGGTGTCCAGCTCTTTTTCGAAGCTCTCCATGAGCGCCAGGTCCTTTTCCACGATCTCCTCCAGGAAATCGTAGAGGAAGCGCTCCAGGCAGGGGCGTTTCCAGCGCTTTGAGGAGCGTATGGCCTCTGTCATTTCGGCCGCTTTGGTGCCTTCGTCCACCAGAACTATGCCTTTTTCGTCCAGCGCAAAGGCAAAGCTGAAGTGGCCATCCGGCAGGTTGGCGCGGTCCGGGATCATAAAGCTGCCGGTGAGCGAGTCGAAATTGACCTCCGCCTTGGAGCTGTGGATGCCGCCAAAGCCAGGGTCCAGCTCTATGCCCATCTTGAAAAGCTCGTGGTTTTCGGTCCATTCGTCCGGGGTGACTATGGCCACGAACTGGCATTCCGCCGTGCCTTCGACCGGGAGCGCGTCCCTAAAAGCGCAGGGCATCAGCGATTCTTTGAGTAAATAAAACTGCATGTTTTAGAATGAGCCTTTCTTTAAGACTTTTGTGAGGGTCTCGGAGAGCATTATCTGAAGGCTGCGGTTTTCCTCGAGCACGTCGAAGATTCCGTCTTCGGAGAGAACGCCGCGCTTTAGCTCTGCGGGGAGCTTGCCGGCTTCGTCTGCTGCAAAGTCCTTCATCCAATCTTCTCCGGCGTAGTAGGCTGCCAGCGCGCGGATATCGTCCAGCGCCGCACTGTAGTCGGCTATGGCCGCCTCTGCCTTTGCAATAACTGCGTTTGCATTGTCCAACCTGGCCTCCATGGCCCTGATCCTGTCTACTCTCTTCATTGTTTTCCTCCTGCAACTGAAATTCAGTTCGCGAATACCGGGACGATTCCTACAGCTATTATACCAAAAAAACAGCCCTCTGCAAATCTGCAAAGGGCTGTAAATATTTAACAAAAAGAGAATTAAGAACCGTCCCTCGTTTCTAGCCGGTGTAGAGGTTGTTGGTGGAGAATTCGGGCTCGCAGGTGGCGTCTACGCCAAGGTCGTGGAAGGTCTGGTCGTCCCGCTCGGAGAGTATGGCGGTGCAGTGGGCCTTGCAGTCCCTCAGCTCTGTAAGCTTGTTAACGGCCATACCTGCCATCGGATTTACAGAAGAGGATATAGTCAGCGCCGTAAGTACTTCCTCCACGTTCAGGGAGCTGTTCTGCTTGCCGAGAACATCGTGCTTGAGGTGCTGTATGGTCTCCAGGACATCGTCAGACACCAGCTGCATCTCGTCCGGGATCCCGCAGAGCGCCTTTACAGCGTTCAGCAGCATGGACGCGCCGGCAACCATAAGCTCCGAGCTGCGGCCGGTAACTATCCTGCCGTCCGGAAGCTCTATGGCCATGGCTATAACATTTTCGAACCTTTCCGGGTCCTGGCTGCGCTTCTTTTCCGCGTAATCCAGGGCCGGCTTAACAACAACGCGGTCCTCGGGCTGGGCGCCCACCTCGTCCATAAGCAGCTTGGCGCGGCTGAGGCAGGTCTCGTCTATAACGCCCTTCTTGAAATCCACGCGCGCTATCATGTAGCGGCGTATTATCTCCTGGATGGAAGCCTCGCGGCAGACAGCGTCGTCAACAATGGCAAAGCCTGCGCGGTTGACGCCCATGTCCGTGGGGGACTGGTACTCACTGTTGGTGCCGGAGATCTTCTCCAGAATGCGCTTGAGCACCGGGAAGGTGGCAAGATCCCTGTTGTAGTTTACAGCGGGGATGCCGTAGGCCTCCAGGTGGAAGTTGTCTATCATGTTGACATCCTTGAGGTCCACAGTTGCGGCCTCGTAGGCGATGTTAACGGGGTGCTTTAAGGGCAGGCTCCAGATCGGGAAGGTCTCGAACTTGGCGTAGCGTGCCTTTACTCCGCGCTTGCTCTCGTGATAGAGCTGGGAAAGGCAGGTTGCCAGCTTGCCGGAGTTGGGGCCGGGCGCATTCACCACTACCAGAGGCTTTGTTACCTCTATATAAGGGTTGGCGCCGTAGCCTTCCTCGGAAACTATGGTGTCCACATCCGTGGGGTAGCCCTTGGTGAAATAGTGCTTGTAGGTCTTGATCCCGCGGCGCTCCAGCTTGGTTATGAACGCGTTGACGGCCGGCTGGTCCTCGTAGCGGGTGATGACCACGCTGTTTACGGAAAGATCCCAGCTGCGGAACATGTCTATGAGCCTCATTACTTCCAGATCGTAGGTGATCCCGAAGTCCTGGCGGGTCTTGTTTGTAAGGATGTCCCCTGCGTAGATGCAGATGATGATCTCTGCCTGCTCCTTCATCCTGGCCAGGAGCTTTATCTTTGCGTTTTCATCGAATCCGGGCAGGACGCGCTTGGCGTGCTTGTCCTGGACCAGCTTGCCGCCGAACTCCAGGTACAGGCGATCGCAGCTGTGGCTGTCTATGCGCTCAAGTATGTAGCGCGACTGTTCTTCCAGGTATTTTTCAGAATCGAATCCGATCTTCATGTCCGCCTCCGGTATACAAAAAACTACCCAATAAGTATACCAAAAAGCTCTTGCATTCGCAATTACTTGTTGTTATAATTATCGGGCATTCGTATGAGAATTGCTCTCTGCCGCGGGGGAGGACCGCGGCCATCAAAGACCACAGGGAGGTGAAAAAATGAATAAGTACGAACTGATGTTCATTATCGATCCTGTCTTAGACGACGAGAAGAAGGACGCTGTAATAGAAACCGTTAAGGGTATCATCGCAGCATCCGGCGAGGTCGCCGAAACAGACATCTGGGGCCTCAAGAAGCTTGCTTATCCTATCCAGAAGAAGACCGAGGGCTACTACGTAGTCATGCAGTTTGCTGCAACCGCCGATCTTCCCAAGGAGCTGGACAGAAGGCTGAGGATCTCGGACAATGTTATGAGACACATCATCGTATCCAAGGACGAAAAGTAGAGGCACGGAAATGAATTCGGTAGCATTGATCGGAAGACTTACAAGAGATCCGGAAGTCCGTTACGGCGGAGCTTCCCAGACCGCAGTCGCCAGATTCTCCATCGCAGTAGACCGCCAGCGCGGCAGGGACGGAGAGCAGACTGCAGATTTCATCAACATCGTATGCTTCGGCAAGACTGCAGAGCTTGTTGAAAAATACATGGGCAAGGGCCGTCTTGTAGGCATAACCGGCAGAATTCAGACCGGATCCTACGAAAAGGACGGACGCAAGGTCTACACCACAGATATCGTTGCGGACCGTGTAGAGTTTTTGGACAGAGGGAACAGCTCATCCGAGGGCGGCGCAAGCTTCTCCGGCGGATCCGGCTACGGCAGTTCTGCGCCTTCGCAGAGCAGCGGCCCGGCTATCCCGGAAGGTTTCTCCCAGCTCACAGACGATGATATTCCCTTCTAAGGAAGTCTAAACAGGAGGAATCCATTAAAATGGAAAGAGAAACAAGACAGAAGAGGAGCTTCAGCGGTCACAGCCGCAAGAAGGTCTGCCAGTTCTGCGCAGACAAGACTGTTGCTGTAGATTACAAGGACGTTGAAACTCTCAGAAAGTACATTACCGAAAGAGGTAAGATCCTTCCCAGAAGGATCACCGGTACTTGCACCATGCATCAGAGAGCAGTCACCACTGCTATCAAGCGCGCAAGGACAGTTGCACTTCTGCCGTTCGACGCAGACGCAAACTAGAGAACATCAAAAGACCG
>JAZQIH010000112.1:0-17314 GCA_045541015.1 Anaerovoracaceae bacterium
ACAGAACGACATGGCTACGATCCGACTTCCCCCTGATGCGGCCCCCTCATTTCCTTTATAGCTTTTTCACCCAGATCCTCGCCTCGTAAGGGGCGAGTTTTTCGTCCTGGTGGTTCTGCGGAAGGAAGGCGCTGGCAGAGCTTTTCCCTATGCGCGCAGCAGCGCTCTGCTTTTCGGACGCCTGGCCCTTTCCGTCCTTCGCAAAACCGTGCGTAGTGTCGAATATAAGATCGAACCCGGTGTTCACGCCGTCGAACATGGTGCGCACCGGCTTGAAGCTCAGGTTGCAGTCCACCACGTAGCTGGTGCCGTCCTTGCCGCGCATGTAGCAGAAGTGATCCTTCCTGCCGTCCAGCAGCGCAAAGCCGCCGTAGATCAGCGCCGGGCTGCCCGCCCTCAGCGCGATCAGCTCCTTGTAGAGCTTCTCTATCTCCGGGTCCGCCTGCTGGTTGAGGCGAGCCGGCCTGTCTGCCGGGAAATCGTTCCAGGGCAGCAGCTCGCGCGCGTGGTCCCTGGTGCCGCAGAGCGCCTTCTCCCAGGCGGCCTCCGGGGTCATAGTCTCAAGGAACTGCTTGTAGAACCCGCGCACCTCCACGTCCGAAAGCTCGTCTATCCCTGCAAAATCGTAGTTCACGAGGCCCATCTCGTCGCCCTGGTAGACGAAAGGCGTGCCGCGCAGCGTAAACTGCAGCACCGCAAGCAGCGTCTGGATGCGGCGGCGCAGCACCGGGTCAGTCCCGACGCGCGGGTCCACCTTGCTGGCCATGCGCGGGTTGTCGTGGTTGTTGTAGAACAGGCTCATCCAGCACTGGCTGCCGTAGTTCTGCATCCAGTCCACCATGTAATCGCGAAGGTAGTTCAGGTCGTAGCGGTAGTCGTCGTAGCGAATGTGGCCCGGCGTCTCCAGGTGGTCGAAGGAGAAGATCATGTCCAGCTCGCCGCGCTCTTCGGCGGTGGACAGCTGAGCCATCTTCATGCCGAAGCCCGGGGTCTCGCCCACGGAGAATGCGTTGTAGGGGGCGAAGGCCTTTTCGTGGATCTCGTGGAAGTATTCGTGCATGCGGGGGCCGTAGAAATAGTGCTCCACGCCAGTGAAATTCATCAGAGCGCCAATGGTGGGGTCGCCATCCGGCAGGCCGGGCTCCTTGGAGATGTAGTTGATGACGTCCATGCGGAAGCCGTCCACGCCCTTGTCCAGCCAGAAGCGTATCATGTCGTAGACGTCCTCGCGGACGTTGGGGTTGTCCCAGTTGAGGTCCATCTGCTTTTTAGAGAACAGGTGCAGGGCCCAGACGTTCTGGTCCTTGTAGTAGTTCCAGGCAGGGCCGGAGAAGAAGGAATCCCAGTTGTTGGGCGGGGCGCCGGCGCGCAACTGGTTTCCAGTTGCTGGCGCCTCGCCGCCGGAAACCGTTGAATTCTCAACGGTTTCCCCGCCGGCGCCCGCATCGCCCGCTTCCCTGAAGAAATAGTAATCCCTGTACTTGGAATCCGGATCGGCCAGCGCCGCCTTGAACCACTCGTGCTCATCCGAGGTGTGGTTCACCACCAGATCCATTATCAGATGCATGCCGCGCTCGTGCACCCCCGCCAGCAGTTCGTCAAAATCCTCCATGCTGCCGAACATGGGGTCTATCTTGCGGTAATCGCGTATGTCGTAGCCATTGTCGTCCTGCGGAGAATCGTAGATCGGGGACAGCCACAGCGCGTTCACCCCAAGGTCCTTCAGGTAGTCCAGCTTTTCTATGATGCCGCGCAGATCCCCGGTGCCGTCGCCGTTGGAATCCTTAAAGCTGCGCGGGTAGATCTGGTAGAACACGGCCTCCTTCCACCACGCGGGCTTTGGCGCCTCGTTCTTCGGCACCACCTCGTCCTGCTCGGAATTGATCACGTGGATGATCCCCTGCGTGACCCTGTCGATCACCGCCGGGTCCGTGCCTTTTTCGAACAGCGGAGTGTGCTTGGCCAGGCGCATTATCTTGCCCAGCTTGAGGCTGCGCACCACCGGCGCCTTTATAACTTTTTCGGAGATGCCCATCTGCATCAGGATCTTGGCGAACACATCGTGGCCCACCGGGGTGGCCCACACTTCGCTCAGTTTCGAATTCTCAGTGATCTTCTTCATAGTATTTCTCCGCATAGGATCGCATAGGATCGCATAGGGGACGGTTCTCTATGTTGAAAATAACATAGGGGACGGTCCTTATTCATAAACTAATTATAACGCAAAGAAACCCCGCCGGAACAGCAGTTTTGCCATTATTCAACCGCTGGTTGGATAATATCCTACCGATAGTTTGGCAATTCAACCACAAATCGCTTCATATCCGGCCGCAGATGCAGTATTATCTATTTGAAAACAAGGCGCGCCCAACCCCAGTCACACTCAGGAGGACAAAATAATGAAAGAAACTTTCGGACAGAGATTTGCAAGGCTCAGAAAACAGAGAGGCCTCAAGCAGGAAGAGCTCGCGGAAAAGGTGGGCGTTTCCGGCCAGGCCGTCTCCAAGTGGGAGAACGACGCTTCCATGCCCGACGTGTCCCTGCTGGTGCCGCTCTCGGAGCTGCTCGGCGTGAGCCTGGACGAGCTCCTTGGCAAAGAGCAGCCGATCGCGCGGATAGTGCCCAGCGAGGAGCGCAAGAATATAAACGACATGGTGCTGCGCGTGCGCGTGGATTCCGCGGAGGGCGACAAGATCACCGTGAACCTGCCCATGGCCCTGGTAAAGGCCGGCCTTAAAATGGGTATGAAGATGCCGCAGATCAGCGGCAACGCGGCGCTGGAGGACATAGATTTCCAGGAGGTAATAACTCTTGTCGAGGCCGGAATGGTGGGCGAGATCGTTACGGTCGACAGCGCGGAGGGAGATCACGTGCGCATTTTCGTGGAGTAGGCCATGCGTGTCTATGTAAACGCGGTGGGCGGCCCTAAGATCAACCTGCCGCTGCCGCTTGTCATGATAAAAAGCCGGCTGATCTGGCGCATAGCCGCGCGCCATGCGGAGGAGGACGTTGCGCAGTTCTATCCCATAGCCCGCGAGATCTACGACGCCCTGACGGAATATGTCAGAAGGCACGGGCACTTTGTCCTTGTGGACGTGCAGCAAACAGACGGGACCCACGTTAAAGTGATTGTCTGAGTATTGAATCAGGTGCATCAGAGGGACGGTTCTTTCGGTGCATGCATTAGGGGGACGGTTCTTTCGATGCCGATCATGCATCGAAAGAACCGTCCCCCTGATGCAATGCGCTGTGTTTGTGAAGTTGGCACTTGAGAACCGTCCCCAAGTGCCAAAATGTAAACCACTGTGTTACATTTTGCACGCGCCGTCATCTTGCCGAAGCTCCTTCCGGCCTTTATAATACAAGCAGAAAAAGCAAACAAGCGCTGTAGGACGGGGCAGAAAAGTAAGCCCAAACCGCAGGCGCAATCATAAAACCGAAAGGAGAAGCGCTCAAATGACCGAACTTGGCAAGAAGATCGCCTTAAAAAGAAAAGACGCGGGCCTCACGCAGGAGGAATTCGCGGAAAAGATGGCTGTCACCAGGCAGACCGTCAGCCGCTGGGAGGCCGGCACCGTCCTCCCGGACATAGACAAAATACCGGACATCGCGGCCATCCTGGGGGTCAGCTGCGATTACCTGCTCAACGACAGCGCGTCGGAAGAGCCCGCAGGCCGCCGCGCCGCAAAAGGCGTCAGCAGGCTGCTCGCCCAGCTGCAGGGAAAGCTCGTAAAACTTTCGTTCTTCGAGGACGAGCTGGACATAGACCTCTTCAACACAAGCTGCAGGGTCCTGGATTTCGAAGGGAACTGGGTGAGGGTCGAGGCGGAGCTGAAAAAAGGCCGCGTGGAAAAGCTCATCCCTCTGGCCTCGGTGCGTGCCCTTGAGATAGTAAAGGAGGCCGAGTGATGGAATACGTTGCATTAGTTTTCGGCCTTTTTGGGTTTTTCGCCTACACTCAGGTCTCGTCTCTTAAAAACCGCGTGGTCAAGCTGGAGGCACAGCTTGCGAGCATGGAAGGGACCCCGGCTTTCGAGGACCGCGCGGCTCTGCTGAGGGCGGCCAAGTCCTACATCGGAAAGCAGGTCAGGATAGATTTCAAGGAAGACCAGATGGACGTGGACGTTTTCATGTACGGCAACCAGAAGTCCGGCAGCAACACCCTGCTGGATGCGGACGAGGACTGGCTGCTGGTCCGCGTGGACAGCGCCAGAGGCTCAATGGACAAGCTGGTACGCCTTGGCACAGTACTGTCGATCAGCGTAGAATAAAAAACAGAGGCAGTACCTGCCTCTGTTTTCTTTTGTGAAATATGCACTTAAGAACCGTCCCCAAAGTGCCGCACCAGAGAACCGTCCCCAAAGTGCCGTTATCCTTTCCGCCTGGTCAGCACGATCCCTATTACGGCCCCTATCAGGGCAAACGGCGCAAGCCGCACGAACACCCACACGAAGGCGTGGAGGAAGGTGCCCAGGACCAGATGCTCGGGATCGGCGTTGCCCCAGTCCATGTACGAGTTGCCCGTCAGAATCAGTGCCGCAAACACGGCCGCTATCATCAGCGCCGCAATTATAAAGGCCCAGTGCAGGGCCTTTCTTTTACTTTCGGCCCGGTTGGCGAGCTGGTGGTTGATTACTTCCAGCTTCTTGGAGATGGCCTTCAGATCGTCGGCCTCGGGCTCCTCGATGGTCTCCCCCAGCAGCGCGCTGACGGGAGTCTCCAGAGTCTCGGACAGAGCCAGCAGCATGTCGGAATCCGGCACGGACAGCCCCTGCTCCCACTTGGAGACGGTCTGGCGCACCACGTTCAGCTTTACCGCAAGCTCTTCCTGCGAAAGCCCCTTGGCCTTCCTTAAAGTTTTGATGTTTTCACTAAGCATTATTTGACACCCCTTTCGTTTTCTTCTGAGAAAAGTCTATCAGGGCATGCCCGTTGCATCAAGCAACGCAAATTGACATTGAGAGATCATCCGGGGCAGGACCGTCCCCTATGCATTTTTCAGCATAGAGAACCGTCCCCTATGCATTTTTCAGCATAGAGAACCGTCCCCTATGTTAGCTATTCTATTACGCGGACGCGGATGACGCCGGGGATGGCTGCTATGCTGTCCGCTACGCTCTTTGGCACGGAGCCGTTGAAGTCCAGAATGGTGTAGGCGACCTCGCCCCTGGCTTTGTTGACCAGGTTTTCTATATTGAGGCCTGCTCCGGCTACCTTTTCTGTCATCAGGCCCAGCATACCGACTTTATTGTCGTGGATGACGGTGATGCGGTCCCCGTCCGCGCGGGCAAAGCTGACGTTCGGCAGGTTAACGGAGTTGACTATGTTGCCGTTTTCTATGTAATCCTTGGCCTGGCGGGCGCCCATAACGGCGCAGTTGATCTCGGCCTCCGGGGTGCCGCTCGCAAGGTGCGGAGTGCAGAAGACCTTGTCCATGGTCTTCATGCGGGGGGTCGGGAAGTCAGTGGCGTAGCCGGCTATCTTGCCACCGTCCAGCGCGTCGCAGACAGCGTCCGCGTCCACTAAGCCGCCGCGCGCAAAGTTGGCCAGGTAGACGCCGTCGTTCATAAGAGCAATGGTCCTGGCATTGATCATGCCCTTGGTCTCGTCGTTCAGCGGGGTGTGGACCGTAACAACGTCCGCGCCCTGGATAGCCTCCTCGAAGCTTGGCGCAAATTCAAGGTAGTTGCGCAGCTCCTGCTGCCTTACGTGGGAGAGGTAGGGGTCGTAGCCGACGACCTTCATGCCCAGGTCGTGGCAGGCCTTGGCCATGCGGCTGCCGACATTGCCCACGCCTATGATGGCGATCTTCTTGCCCATGATCTCCGGGCCGCGGAACACTTCCTTGCCGGACTCCACAACGTCCTTGCCGTAGGAGGATTCCTCGTCGGAAAGGGCGCGCACCCAGGTCATGGCGTTGTAGCCATGGCGCATGGTCATGATTATTGCCGCAACCGTCAGCTCCTTTACAGCGTTGGCGTTGCCGCCGGGGGCGTTCACCACGCAGATGCCTGCCTTTGTGCAGCGATCCAGCGGGATGTTGTTGACCCCTGCGCCGCAGCGCGCTATTACTTTAAGGTTGGGCCCGAACTCCATGTCGTGGATGGGCTTGCTGCGGACCATTATTCCGTCCGGATCAGCCACGCTCTGGCCTATGGTGTATTTTTCCTTGTCGAACTCTGCCAGGCCCTCGGCCGCTACAGTGTTGAGTATCAGGATCTTGTTCATGGTGTCATTCCTTTCTTTGCGAGCTCGAACTCCTTCATGGTGTCCACGAGCTTCTTTACGCCCTCGATAGGCATTCCGTTGTAGATGCTGGCTCTGCAGCCGCCCACCGTGCGGTAGCCCTTGAGGTTGATCATGCCCCTGGATGCGCAGAGGGCTATGAATTCGGCATCCAGCTCCTTGCTTGGGAGCTTGAAAGTTACATTCATTATGGAGCGGGACCCCGGCTCCGCCAGTCCGGTGTAGAAGTCCGAACCGTCTATAAAGTCGTAGAGCAGGCTGGCCTTTTCCCGGTTGATCTTCTCCATGGCTGCAACGCCGCCTTGCTCCTCCACCCACTTGAACACCAGGCCGGATACGTAGATCGCAAAGCAGGGTGGGGTGTTGTGCATGGACCTGCCGTCCGCCATGGCCTTGTAGCGCAGCATTACGGGGAGCAGAGGGTCCACCGGCTCGTCCAGAATATCCTTTTTCAGGATGACTACCGTGACCCCCGCCGGCCCTATGTTCTTCTGCGCGCCAGCGTAGATAAGGTCGTGCTTTTTAACGTCTATGTCCATGCCCAGGATGGAGGACGACCAGTCGCCCACCAGACGGGTCTTTGCGGCGCCGCCCTCTGCGGCCGGGATCTGCGGGAGCTCCCAGAACGCTGTGCCGAACACCGTGTTGTTGCCTGTAAAGTGCAGGAACCTGGCGTCCTTGGGGAAGCTGGCCGGGTCTATCTTGGGTATATAGCTGTAGTTTTTATCCTCGGAGCTGGCCACGCACACGGCATTGCCCCAGCGCGCGCCCTCCTGCATAGCCTTGGAGGAGAACTGGCCGGACTTGATGAAGGCCATGGTCTCTCCCTGGCGGGCAAGGTTCATGGCCACCATGGAGAACTGCAGCGTGGCGCCTCCCTGAAGGAAGAGCACGGCGTAGTCTTCCGGGATGTCCATTAGGCGCCGCAGGCTGGCTTCTGCCTCTACGATTATGTCGTCGAAGGACTTGCTGCGGTGGCTCATTTCCAGCACAGACGTGCCTGCGCCAGGGTAGCTTAGCAGGTCCTTTTGCGCCTGCTCCAGCACCGGCAGCGGCAGCTGGCTTGGACCAGCTGAGAAATTGTAAACTCTGTCTTGCATTTGATATAGGGGAGGGGTCTCTTTAACCTTTTTCGCTATAGGGCGTGCAGGGGATTTGGTTAAAGAGAACCGTCCCCTATAGCGAAAAGACCGGAAGGAATGCCTTCCGGTCTTGGATATAGCGGTTTTAGTTGATCGGAAAGCTCGTATTCAAAACACCGGTACCCAAGAGGATCCGGAGCAGGAAGACGATGAAGATGAACAATTTGTGTGTTTCATACAACTTTCCTTTCAAAATGTTGTGTATATAATACGCCCCTTTGTGGAGCTTGTCAATACTTAAGCTTCTCAAAGGGGCGAAGTTGTTGATATTGTGCGGTCTGCGCAGCTTTGCCGGGCATTCCGCCGCGGCTCAGCCTGCTAGCGGCCCTTTCTCTCCTGAGCGAAAGCCTCCTGCAGGGAGAGCTTGGAGAGCTCCTCGGACTTGGCATCGCCCTGGACAGCGTTTACTGCAGCCTTAAGATCCCCGGTGGCCGGAGCTGCCTGGGCCTTAGCCTGCGGCGCTGCCTCGGGCGCCTTCTTTGCCGGAGCTTCCTTTCTGGGCGGGAGCATGTTAAGCTTGCCCTCGAAAACTGCGCCGTCTGCGGTCTTGAGCGTGCCGGTGGAGAGGTTGCCCTTCATGCTGCCGGTGGACGCAAACTCTGCGCTCTGGTTGCAGAGCACGGTGCCGTCTATGCGGCCTTCTACCTTCATGGAATCCAGCGCGGCCTCGCCTATAAGCGCTCCGTGCTCGGAGATAGCAACGCTGCTGGTGGACCTGATGTTGCCCCTGAGCGTGCCCTTGATCTCCACAGGATCCTTGGTGTCGAAATTGCCTATCATGGTTATGCCTTCGCCGATCTTGGTGGTTGGCGCCGGCTTGAACACGGGCTTAACGGGTTCCGGCTCGCGGACCGGCTCCTGGAACTTCTTGAGCTCTTCTTCGTTTATGACCGGTGGTTCCGGTTCTTTCTTTCTTCCAAACATGTTTATCCCCTTATCAGTTTTTTGCGGCCAAGCGTGACGCAAATGCCGCTGCTGCTTGTTGTGCGTTTTTGTCTACCATTTATAATACACTAAAATGAAATTGCGGGCAAGTGTATTCGGTGTTATAATTTCCGCATAGTATCATTTCCGGAGCCGCCAAGAGGGCTGAAAAATGGATAAATACATAGGAGTTCTTGCAAATACGGGCCTTATAATCCTGGGCACCGTCATAGGATGCATCTTCCGCTCGGAAAAGGTAAAGCGCGTGGCGGAGCGCGTGTTCCAGCTCTTTGCGCTTTTCGTGATCCTGATGGGCGTGGAGGGGGCGCTCGGCATCAAGGAGCCGTTCAAGGCGCTGATCTTTATGGTGCTTGGCACCGCTATCGGAGAGCTCATAGACATAGACAAGCAGATGAACCGCCTGGGCGACTGGGTGCAGAGCAAGTTCAGCAAGGGCGGATCCGGCAACTTCTCCGAGGGAATGGTGCAGGCCGTGCTGCTGTTCTGCATAGGCTCAATGACCTTTATCGGCGCGCTGGAGTCCGGCATCCAGAACGTGCACACCACTTACATAACCAAGGGCGCGCTTGACAGCATAGGCGCCATAACCTTTGCGGCTACCTACGGCCCAGGCGCAGGGCTTTCGGCCGTGTTCGTGCTGATCTACCAGGGGCTTCTGGTTGCCGGCGCGAGCCTTCTGGAGCCCATCCTGCTGCCGGAAGTCGTTGCGCTGTCTGCCCAGATCGGCAGCATCTTCCTGATTGGTATAGGCTTCAACATGTTGGCGATCAAGAAGATCAAAGTGGCCAACTTCCTGCCCGCAATGTTCCTCCCCATGATCTGGCAAGCCATCAGCTCCCTGTTTTAAATGGATAATACAACCGCTAAAAACCGCATAACCGGGCCGCTTGCGCTCTTTGGCGCGGCGTTCGTGTGGGGCATAGCCTTCGTCTTTCAGGTGGAGGGCATGGACCACTGCCCGCCGGTCACCTTTATGGCGGCCAGGTGCTTTCTGGCATCTGTCTTCCTGGCAATAGTCGTTGCCGTGGTCCGCGGCCCCAAAGAAGTCTTCCGCTTCAACAGCGCGACACTCAAGGGCGGCATAGGCTGCGGGCTCTTCATCACCGTAGCGAACAACCTCCAGCAGATCGGGATCCAGTACACTACCGCCGGAAAAGCCGGCTTTATAACCTCCATGTATATGCTTTTCGTGCCGATCTTTGGTGCACTGATCTTCAGTCGCAAGGTCCGGATCAAGACTTGGGTGGCTGTAGCCATCGGCGCTGTGGGCATGTACCTGCTTTCTATCAAGGAGGGCTTTACCATAGGCCAGGGCGACGCCTACGTTTTCGGCTGCGCCATCGTTTTTGCGGGCCACATACTCTGCGCGGACTACTACTCCGCGGAGGCCGACCCGATCAAGATGAGCTTCCTGCAGTTTGTTGTGGCCTTTCTGGGTTCCGCCATCTGGGCGCTGATCGCTGAAACTCCAACGCTTGAAGGGCTCTGGGCGGCGCGCGTCTCCATAGCCTATGTAGGCATCGTGTCCGCGGGAGTCGGCTACACCCTGCAGCTGGTCGGGCAGAAGAGCACCAAGGCAGAGGCAGCGGCGCTGATCATGTGCCTGGAGGCCGTCTTTGCCGCGCTGGCAGGCTGGGTCCTTTTGCAGGAGGCCATGACCCCTCGCGAGCTCTTCGGCTGCGTGCTGATGTTCGCCGCCGTCCTGTTAGTTCAGCTAAACCCTTGACAATCCAACGTTTTTAAGCGATAATAAACGGTAGTCCGCAGTATTTTTCGGACCACCGTTTTTAACAAAGGAGCAACTGATGGCAACTTGCATCGTCAACAACTCCATGATGGGCATGCGCGTGCGCGGGGGAGCCGCGCTGCTTTAAGTGCCCGCTGCGTATTTGCCGCAGCATTACCGCGTTAGTTACAGACCGGAGGGCACTGCCTTCCGGTCTTTTAATAAAATGTGAATTCGGGACCGTCCCCATTTCACAAAAGGAGTATACAATGGCAGAAAAGAAGACTTTTTACATCACGACACCTATCTACTACCCCAGCGACAAGCTGCACATAGGCCACACCTACTGCACAGTTATGGCTGACGCTGTGGCAAGGTTCAAGCGCCTTCAGGGCTACGACGTCATGTTCCTCACCGGAACGGACGAGCACGGCCAGAAGATAGAAAAGCGCGCCGCAGAGGCAGGGGTCACACCGCAGCAGTACGTGGACAACATCGTAGGCGGCATCAAAGAGCTGTGGAAGACCATGGAGATCAGCTACGACGACTTCATCCGCACCACGGAAACCCGCCACGTAAAGCGCGTGCAGGACATTTTCATGAGGATGTTCAACAAGGGCGACATCTACAAGGGCGCCTACGAGGGCTGGTACTGCACCCCCTGCGAGTCTTTCTGGACCGAGAGCCAGCTAAAGGACGGCAAGTGCCCGGACTGCGGCAGACCCGTTGAAAAAGCTAAGGAAACAGCATATTTCTTCCGCCTCTCCAAGTACGCGGACAAGCTGGTGGAGCTGCTCAAGGGCGGCGAGTTCCTGCAGCCTCAGACCCGCGTCAACGAGATGCTGGGCTTCATAGACCAGGGGCTGGAGGACCTTTGCATCTCCCGCGAGAGCGTAAAGTGGGGCATTCCTGTTCCTGTTGACGAGACCAACACCATCTACGTCTGGCTGGATGCGCTCAGCAACTACGTTACCGCGCTGGGCTTCCCGCAGCTGGACGGCGAGAGCGACGAAAAATACAGAAAATACTGGCCGGCAGACTTCCACCTTGTAGGCAAGGAGATAGTCCGCTTCCACTCCATAATCTGGCCTGCAATGCTCATGAGCCTGGATCAGCCCCTGCCCAAGCACGTTCTTGGCCACGGCTGGCTGCTGATAGACGGCGGCAAGATGAGCAAGTCCGTAGGCAACGTTGTGGACCCGGTGGTCCTGATCGACCGCTACGGCGTGGACGCCCTCAAGTACTTCCTGCTCAGGGAGTACACTTTCGGCATGGACGGAAACTTCACCAACGAGGTCATGATCAAGCGCATGAACTTCGACCTTGCCAACGACCTGGGCAACCTGGTGTCCCGCACCGTCACCATGATAGAAAAGTACAACGGCGGCATCATCCCGGCGGAGAATGCTGCTGCTCACGGCGATACAGACGAAGAGCTGCGCGAGGTGGCGCTTGACGTTTACAAGAACGTTGAGGCCCACATGGACAAGTTCGAGTTCAACTACGCGCTGGAATCCATCTGGACCCTGGTGCGCCGCGCCAACAAGTACATAGACGAGACCGCTCCCTGGGTGCTGGCTAAGGATCCGGAGAAGAAGGACCGCCTTAACGAGGTGCTCCATGACCTGGCAGAGTCCCTGCGCATGGTATCCGTCCTGATCCAGCCGTTCATGCACACCACATCCGAAAAGATGAGGGCGCAGCTTGGCATAGAGGGCGAGCCTAAGTGGGAGGACACCCACGTGTTCGACGCTCTCGGCGGCCAGAAGGTAACAAGGGGCGACGTCCTCTTCCCGAGGCTTGATGTTGCCAAGGAGCTGGAGGAGCTCGAGGCTCTGAAGAAGGCTGCCGAAGGACCGAAAGTTAGCTACGAGCCGTTCAAGGAGAACACAGAGTTCGATACCTTCGAGAAGCTGGATCTGCGCGTAGGCGTCATAACCAAGGCCGAAAAGCACCCCAAGGCAGACAAGCTGCTGGTGTTCCAGGTAGACATGGGCTCTGAGACCCGCCAGATAATCTCCGGCGTTGCGGCTCACTACAAGCCGGAAGAGTGCGTAGGCAAGCACGTTATGGTGGTAGCCAACCTGGCGCCCAGAAAGCTCCGCGGACTTGAGAGCGCAGGCATGCTGCTCTTCTCCGAGGACCCGGAAGGCCACCTGCACTTTGTATCTCCGGACGACCAGCCCGGCATGACAATAGGTTAATAACATAGCGGACCCGTCCGCTGTGCAGATAATAGCAAGCAAAACAAGGGGAAAAACTATGAAAAAAGCATTTGCACTGATCCTCGCCCTCTGCATGGTGCTCAGCCTTGCAGCCTGCGGCGGCGGAAAGACCACACCGGCCAACAACAGCAACGCGGCTTCAGCAAACAACTCCGCAAACACCACTCCGGCAAACTCCGGGTCCAACACTCCCAGCAGCAAACCGGCAGCAGACGACAAGGGTCCGGACTGGGGAAAGAAAGACGGCTCTGTCTACACCAACGAATACTACAACTTGAAGGTCACCCTGCCCTCCGACTGGCAGTTCCAGAGCGATGAGCAAGTAGCTTCAAATATGGGAACTTCTGCGGATATCTTCAAGACAAAGACGATCAAGGAACTGGCAGAAGGCGGAACAGGTTCCATCTACATGATGCAGGCAACTGCTGCTAACGGAACAAACATCATCGTTTCAACATCCTATCACAGTTCCTATGACTCATTTAAGGAAGCTGATATCCTGGCGTTACTGAAGGACAGCCAGGCCGAGAACCTGAAAAACGCGGAATCCGGTTTTAAGACTGTAGAGCTCAAGACAGTTAAGTTTGCAGGCGCAGATAAGCAGGTCGTACATATCCTCAGGACTGCATCCGGTATTGATCTGCACCAGTATATGGTGATCATGACCAACGACACAGATTTCATTGGAATAGTCACCATAACCCAGGTCGGAGCCGAGGAAGATGCGTCCATCTGGAACATGTACAGCACGCTGAAGTAGGGTTTTGGATAGTTTGATAAACAAGCGTTAACTATAGTGAACGAAAACAGGAGATAAGCATGAAAAAAGCAATCGCACTTATCCTGGCTCTTTGCATGGTGCTCAGCCTTGCAGCCTGCGGCGGATCATCCAACAACGCGCCGGCGGCCAAGCTGAACCGTGGCACGATAAACGGAGACACCTACACAAATCAATATTTTGATCTCAGCTTTAAGCTGCCCAGCGGCTGGACCTTCTACAGCGACGAAGACACCGCCGCAATGAGCGGCCTTAAGCCGGAGGACATTAACGCGGACGATCTGACTACTTTAGTGGACGAAAAGAATCAGGTAATGGCATGCTACGCCTATAGCGGGACAGGAACATCCGTTAACATCCTGATCAACAGCGACATGAAGGCGATCGTCAAGTATTCGGACGAAGAGATGTTCAAGATGGTGATGGAAGACATGAAGGCCCAGTTTGCCGAGCAGGGCATGGAACTTGTCCACACCGAGATACAGAAGGCAAAGATCTTCGGCGAGGAAAAGGCTGTGCTCAAGATGGATATAAACTATATGGGGCTCACCATAAACGAGTATCAGTTCTGGGTCCGCCCCAGCAGTGGTTATGGCGCATGTATTACGCTGGCTGGTGTTGGTTTGTCCGACCCGGCCGACCTATTTGCAGCGTTCAGCAAGCTTAAGTAGGAGAGAAACAATGAAAAAAGCAATTGCACTGATACTTGCCCTCTGCATGGTCCTTGGCCTTGCAGCCTGCGGCGGCGGGAAAGCCACACCGGCAAAGCTGGACCGCGGCGTTATAAGCGGGAACACCTACACTAACAAATACTTCGGGTTCAGCCTCAAGCTTCCCAGCGGCTGGTCCTTCTACGACGACGCAAACACCGCTGCTATGAGCGGTCTTAAGGCAGACGATCTTAAGGCGGACGATTTTTCCGCACTTGTGGACAAGAATCAGAACGTGATCGTATGCTACGCAAACAACAACAGCGGAAGCTCTATCAACATCCTGCTCAACGGCAACATGAAGAGTACGAGCAAGTATTCCGTAGAGGAATTGTACAATATGAACCTTGAGGGAACAAAGAAGCAGCTTGCTGAAAGAGGCATGGACATGGTAAGCAGCGAGATCCTGAAGACAAAGATCATGGGTGAGGATCAGACTGTGCTCAAGATGGATATCAGCTATAATGGCTACACGATCAACGAGTTCCAGTTCTGGCTGCGCGACGGCAGCGATTACGGCGCATGTATTACGCTGGCTGGTGTTGGTTTATCCGACCCGACCGACCTGTACGCAGCATTCGGAAAAGCAAAATAGCGTTTAAGACAATAGGACGATCAGAGGGGACGGTTCTGGTTAGAGGGGACGGTTCTGTTTCATTTTTTGACAAAAACTGTCAAAAGATGAAACAGAACCGTCCCCTCTAACCAGAACCGTCCCTCTGGTGCCGAACCGTCCTATTTTATTATTGACAAATGCCTTTCTTCGGGTATTATTAAGTCGTAGATATTAAACAAGGAGGTCACAAAATGGGTCTTTTTTCAAAACTAGTCGGCGATATCGGCGATCTGGCCAAGAAAGTGGCGGAAAACTCGGAAGGCACACCTAAGAACAAGGAAGAAGAGAATGAGATCGATCTTGGGCTCCTTGTCAAATCGATAGTGGGCGTAGCTCAGGACCGGGCAAAGGAAAAGGAGGCTGCGGAAGCGCAGCTGCAGCAGGGCGCTAAGATAGACTATTCCGGCGCGGCCGGCGAGCCGTCCGGGGACTCCTGGGGGCCTGTAATGCCAGCGGAGGAGAACCAGTACAACTTCCCAGGCACCTACAAGGAGTACTTCGAGAGCATTTTCAAGGCGGATTTTGCGGAGTTCAAGATCACCCGCGAAAAGGGCTACGGCGGAAACACCACGGTGTACAGGTTCTACGAGCGCGACGGCGAAAAGCAGGCGCTTGTCGTGGAGCTCCTTTCCAGAAAGAGCAATCCCGAAGTGCTGCGCAGAAACTGCCGCAGGGAAGGCATCCCTTACCTGCGCTTCTACATAGACTACGAGGGCTGGTGGAACACGCGCAGCTACGTTGTAAGGCGCATGAACTCTGCTATCGGAAGGTAGCAAAACAAACAGCAAAAAGGCGGAAGATGAACGCATTGCGCCTGCGGCGGACCCGGCACGAGGCATAAAAAGCTTCGCAGGCAGCGCCTTAGTGTACGGCCCGGTACATCCCAGAATTTTCTGGGCTTTAAAGTCTTTGTCTTCCGCTTTTTTATAAAGGAGCATCTATGAATGACAATTCTTTCGGAGCTTTCCTGCGCAGACTGCTGGGAAAGGTTTTCAGAGTACAGGGATCGGCTGCCGGTGCAAAGGCCGAAAGCATCAGCTCTGGCAAGAACAATAGAGGAAAAAAGCTACATACCGGTAGTACAGAGGATAAGGGAAAATAAGCCTTTCCCGCTTCCAAGGCGCGCCGTTATAAGCAAGATGGCCTCGCAGAAAAAGCGGGTCGTCTACATATATCCGGAACCAGAGAATACCGTTCTTAAACTTCTCACCTTCCTGCTTCTTAGGAAGTACGATGGGCTGTTTTCGGACGGTCTTTATTCTTTCCGCCCGGGACGCACGGCTCAGGATGCGGTGAGGCGGCTTCGGAGCACGCCTGGGATAGAGCACATGTGGGCTTACAAGGTGGATATCAGCAACTATTTCAATTCTGTGCCGGTGGAGCGCTTTCTGCCGAGGCTTAAGGAGGCTTTGGCGGACGAGCCGGAGCTTTACGGCTTTCTGGCGGGGCTGCTGCTTGAGCCTCGCGTGATAGAGGGCGGCCGGGTGGAACTTGGCGCGGAGGCTGATGAGGCTTTGGAGCCTGGCGCGGAGGATGATGAGGCTTTGGAACTCGGCGCGGAGGATGCGCTGCGGGTCGGCGGAGAGTGCCGCCTGATCGCGGAGCAGAAGGGCATCATGGCAGGAACGCCGCTGTCAGCCTTTTACGCGAACCTTTACCTTAAGGACCTGGATAGGCGCTTTGCAGAACTAGGCGCGCCTTACGCAAGGTATTCTGACGATATAATAGTGTTTGCCGAGACTGAAGCAGAGATGCGCAGGCGGGCAGAGGAGATACGCAGCTTTCTGGCAGAAGAGGGGCTGTCTGTGAATCCGGCCAAGGAGAACTTCTACGCGCCCGGCGATGGCTGGACCTTCTTGGGCTTTTGCTATAAGGATGGGGTGACGGATATTGCCCCTGCCACGGTGGCTAAGCTCAAGGCAAAAATGCGCCGCAAAGCACGGGCGCTTGCAAGGTGGCGGGACCGCAAAGGTGTGTCCGGAGAGAAGGCAGCTTTGGCCTTTATCAGAAAATTCAACAACAAGCTGCTGGGGCCGGGCTGGGACAAGTCGATCGGGGCGGAGTCTGGAGCTGAGCAGGATGGCGCGGCGGCTGAGCATTCCGGCTCAGAGGAGCTTCCCGGCGAGCACGAGCTGAACTGGAGCAGGTGGTTCTTCCCGCTGATAAATACCACAGAAAGTCTGCAACTGATAGATAGTTACGCACAGGATCAGCTGCGCTTCCTGATCTCCGGAAAGCGCACAAAATCAAGGTTTAACGTAAGATACGAGGACCTGAAGGCCCTGGGCTATAGGAGCCTGGTCAACGAGTATTATAAAAATAGGCATCAGGGGGACGGTTCTTCCGATGCATAAGTCCATTCGTAGTATTGGCTGATCACTTCGGGGGTGTAAAAATCCCCCTCCTTATAGAGAACTCCGCCGCATTTGCGCAGGACTCCTGCTGATGCGGCGTTTTCTTTGTAGCATCCGGCGACCACTCGCCCAAGGCCCTTCTGACGGCAGAACCAAAGAGCGTAGCGCATCATCTGGGTCCCGTAGCCCTTGCGGCGCTCGCTGGGACGCACACCGTAACCCACGTGACCGTAGATTTCCGCATCTGTGTCGGAGAGCCAGGGCCGTATGTTTACTATGCCCACAAGGCGTGGCCTTCCGTCCGTCTCCGGCCGGTCCGTATCCAGGCAGAGCATTACGTAGCTGCTTTTGGGATCGCCTGGGCTGGTGCGGCCGTAGATTTTGCTGAGCCAGTTGCCGAAGGGCATGCTCTCCAGCTGCGCGGCAGCAGTAAGGCGGCCGGTCTCTCCGGCGGCTCTGTGCTCCGCAACGTAGCTTTCCAGCGCGGCGCGGTCTTCTTCGGTTGGTAGTCTGAAATCCAGCATGGTGAATGTGTTGCAGGTTCGGCATCAGGGAAGTCGGATCGTAGCCAT
>JAZQIH010000113.1:0-4654 GCA_045541015.1 Anaerovoracaceae bacterium
ACCAAGGCGCTGCTGTCCGCTATCCCTGTGCCCTCGCTTAAGAACAAGAAGCAGAGGGAGATACTCAAGGGCGAGCTGACGAGCCCGATCGACCCCAAGGATGCATGCCGCTTTGCTCCGCGCTGCCGCTTCGCGTGCGAGGAGTGCTTTGCCGGCACGCCTAAGCTTGAGGAGCTGTCCAAGGATCACTTTGTTGCCTGCAAGAGGGCCAGGGAGATCAATGGTCTTTAGTAAAAAGTTCTTTTCATGATATGCCCGGGAAAACTGCAGGTCACAGCTAAAGCTGCCGATTCTGCAGTTTTCCTGTTAATGCGGTCCATGCAGCCCATGCAGCCGGGTCCGGAATGTGGTATAATTAAAAGAAAGAGTTTGTTGCCGGAAAGGAGTAGTTATGAGTGATAAGATCAGCATTTGCTGCGTTGGGGACCTGATCCTGGATGAGCCGGGCCCTGTGGAGCAGTATTTTGAGGACTGCAAGGACGTGCTCAAGGCGCAGGACGTTATGATAGGCCACCTGGAGACCCCGCACACCAGCAAGGACCGCACGGAGCCGTCCTGCATAGAGATACAGGCGCCGCCGTCGCCGGCAGAGCACCTGGACTGCCTGCCGGGCGTGGGCTTCGATCTTGTGACCACCGCCGGCAACCACTCCTACGACTGCGGCCCCAACGGCGTGAACGATACCATAGCCAGGCTGGATGCGATAGGCATGCCGCACTGCGGCACCGGAGCCACGCTGGCGGACGCCAAAAAGCCTGTCATCATAGAGAAAAAGGGCATTAAGGTGGGCGTGCTGTCCTACAACTGCACCGGCCCCAAGCTCGGCTGGGCAACGTCGCAGAAGCCGGGTGCCAACTACGTAAAGGTGGAAACTTCCTACACTCCGGCGTTCGATATGCCTGGCTGCCCCGCCCGCATAGACACCTACATGCTGCCTAATGCCAAGGCTCAGCTGGCCGAAGAAGTGCGCGCACTGAAATCCAGTTGCGACATCGCGGTGGTAGTCTTCCATAAAGGAAACGGCGGAGACATCCCCAGGCTGGACGATTACGAAAGGGAAGTCTCACACCTGGCAATAGACGCCGGCGCGGATATAATCTTCGGCGTGCATCACCACGTGCTGAAGGGCGTGGAATACTACAAGGGCAAGCCGATCTATCACGGCCTGGGCAACTTTGTCTGCGTTACCTACGCCATGACCGCCGGCTACAACGACACGCCGGAGATGGTGGCTTACCTTAAGGAGCGCGCAAGGCAAGGCAGGGGCGGCGGCCACTACAAGGTAGACTTCTATCCGTGGTCAGAAAAGTCCAGGCTGACAATAATTGCGCAGGTGCTTGCGGACAAGGAGGGCAGGCTGGAGTGCGGCTTCATTCCGGCCTACATAGAGGACTCGGGCAAGATAACTGTGCTGACGCGCTTCGGTTCCGTCAGATCAGACAGCAGCCCGGAGGCCTGCAAAGCAAGAGCCCAGGAGGTCCTGGACTTCATGAGGGCCCAGACCGACGGCGCGAACCTGGGCGTTGCGCTCGACTGGTCCGAGGACGGCAGCCACATAGTAATGAAATGATATAGGGGACGGTTCTCGTTCACATTAAAACCGCGGCCACAGGGCCGCGGTTCTTTTTTATTCGCAGGCCTGCAGCAGTTCTTTTGCGGCCTTCCTGCAGCGCTCGCTGGGAGCGTGCTTTTCGAGTTCCTTCACCATTTCAACGATCTCGTCGGAGTCTTCGTGGTCGAAAGCTCCGCTCGGATCCAGGTGGGCGTCCAGGCAGAGCAGCATGCGCCAGACAAGCTCCTCGTCGTCCGAAAAGAGCTCCTCGTCTATGCAGTCCGGGCCGTCCTCAAAGTTCAGATCCTCTATCAGGCCGTAGGCCGTGGTGAACTTGCCGTATGGGCCGCTGTGGCCTTCCAGGCTTTCGATCTTCTCTATATCGGACGTGGTAAAGAGAAAGTTCGCGATCTGCAGGGCAGGCCTTGCGATGCCGAACTCGTGCTCGTTGTACTCGCTGCTGTTGTACGTGCAGCACCCTTCGAAAACGTTGCTATCAACGTCGCGGATGCTCACATAGCTGCCGTCGAACTTCTTCAGCTCGGCGGCAGGCATTCTTTTAGTCAGTTTTTTAGGCATTTATCACCACAGACCGTAATCGGTGAGCGGCGGGAACTTGCCGACTTCAACATTCATGATGGTGTCCCAGTGCTCCACGATCTTGCCGTTCTCCACGCGGTAGATGTCTACCAGGTTGCGGCCGGCATCGCCGGGGAACATGGTGGAATGTACGTGGAATCCTACCAGGTTGCCCTGCGCAACGGTGACCATTATCTTGTTCTGCCACTGCGGATACTTCTCTCTTCTCCACTTTACGAAGCGCGCAAAGTGAGCCGGGCCGTCCTGAACGTTGGGGTTGTGCTGAATGTAAACGTCGCCCATCAGGGACAAGCACTTTTCTATGTCGTGGTCGATTCCGTAAGCAACGTAGAGGTCCGTAACGAGCTTCCTGTTCTCTTCGGTCTTGTCCAGGTCGGTCAGGATGTCGTCGCCCAGGGGGTTGAAGATGCCGTTGTCGGTAAGCGGCGGATACTCCAGGGTCTCCATCTTCTTGGTGACGTTCCAGTGCTCAACTACCTTGCCGTCCTCGATGCGGAAGGTGTCCACGATGTTGCGGCCGACTCCGTCCGGGGTCAGCTTGGAATAGACGTGGAACATTACCTTGTCCTGGTCCGCGATGGTCATCTTGATCTCGTTGCGGGCTTCGGGGAAGTTGTCGCGTCTGAACTTGACGAAGCGGACGAATGCCTCCGGACCGTCAGCGACCAGCTGGCTGTGCTCTATGAACTTATCGCCCAGGAACGGCTTGATGCCTTCCGGATCCTTGGCAATGCCCATGTTGTAGTAGAACTCAGTAGCTATCCTCTTGTTCTCTTCGATCTTTTTATAATCCATTTGCAGCTCCTTTTTAAGTAACTGAAAAATAGTTGCTAGTTGATGGGGACGGTTCTCTTTCACTTTTTGTTAAAATGTGTAAAAAGAACCGTCCCTTTTGCACATTATTCAAGGATGGCGCCCTTGTTTGCGGAGGAGACCAGCTTGGCGTAGCGGCGCAGGTATCCCGGCGGAACTTCCGTGGGCGGAGTGTAGGTCCACTCAGCTCTGCGGCGTGCCAGCTCTTCGTCCGAAACGTGGAGCTCCAGCTTCTTCTCGTAAACGTCTATGGTTATCTTGTCGCCGTCGCGGACCAGCGCTATCGGGCCGCCCTCAGCAGCTTCCGGAGAGATGTGTCCAACGAAGCAGCCGTTATTGGTGCCGGAGAAGCGTCCGTCGGTGATCAGCGCGGTGCTCTTTGCCAGGCCCTGGCCGTTGAGCATCTTGAGGGTCAGGTACATCTCCCTCATGCCCGGGCCGCCCTTGGGGCCTTCGTAGCGCACTACCACAACGTGGCCCGGCTTTATCTTCTGGGCCTTTATGGCCTCCAGGCAGTCGTGCTCGCCGTCGAAGCAGATAGCGGTTCCGGTGAACTTGCGGACTTCCTCAGCAATGGCAGCCGGCTTTGCAACGCCGGTGTCCGGAGCCAGGTTGCCGCGCATTATAGCAAGGCCGCCCAGGGTGCTGTACGGATTGTCCAGCGGCCTAATCAGGCTGTTGTCGACAGGCATCAGCGGCGAGAAGTTGTCCAGGTTCTCGCGAAGGGTGCAGGCGTCAACAGTCATAACGTCCAGGTGGAGCTTGGAGCGCAGCTGGCGCATAACTTCGGGCATTCCGCCGGCGCGGTAGAGGTCCTCGCAGTCGAACTCGGTGCTGGCCGGGGAGACCTTGGCGATGTGCGGGATCACAGACAGCCTGTCGAAGGCGTCCATTACCTTGTCCGCGTCGAATCCCAGCTCGTGGCCAAGAGCGCAGGTGTGGATGACGGCGTTGGTGGAGCCGCCCACAGCCATCAGGACCATGATAGCGTTCTCTATAGCTTCCCAGGTTATGATCTGCTTGGGTGTGATGTGCTTTCTTACCAGCTCTACGACCTTTTCTCCGCTCCTGAACGCGGCGCGCTTTCTCTCCAGATAGACCGCCGGGATGGCGCCGGAGCCGGAGAGGGACATGCCTATTGCTTCCGCAAAGTTGCTCATGGTGTTAGCTGTGCCCATGAACTGGCAGGAGCCGCAGCTCATCATGCAGGTGGTGGTGAGTTTTTGGAGCTCTTCCTCGGAGATCTCGCCCTTGGTGTAGAGTCCGTAAGCCTCGGAAATGGTGGTGGAGTTGGATTTTTTCTTTTCTCTGAAAGGAGGGGATGAAATAGTCGGGCCGCCTGCCACGAAAATGGCGGGGATGTTGAGCCTTGCGGCGCCCATCAGCATGCCCGGGACTATCTTGTCGCAGCTGCCCAGCATTACAAGGCCGTCGAAAGCGTGAGCCCTGCACTGAGCCTCCACGGTGTCTGCGATTATATCGCGGGAGGGCAGGACGTAGTGCGAACCATAGTGGTTGTCGGAAACGCCGTCGCAGCAAGCCATAACACCGAACTCTATGGGAGTTCCGCCTGCTCTGTAGATGCCGTTCTTTACAGAGGTGCAAAGATCGCGGAGGTTGACGTGTCCGGGGACTGCCTCGTTGTAGGAGCACGCGATACCTATGATTGGCCTTGCGAGGTCGTCGTCC
>JAZQIH010000114.1:0-3332 GCA_045541015.1 Anaerovoracaceae bacterium
CCGGCATCGGAAGAACCGTCCCCCTGATGCGCCCCCTGCGTTTTGTTAGTTTATTCTGTTATTTCATCCGGCTTTATTGCCGCCTTTTCGATCTCTACAGCAAGCTCGCCGTCCTTCATGCAGACTCGCAGGCAGTCACCCATGTCCAGGTCGTCGTGCTCCAGCATGGTGCGGGCGATCAGCGTCTCCACGTTGTCCTGGATGAAGCGCTTCATCGGCCTTGCGCCAAACAGCGGGTCGTAGCTGCTGTCGATTATGAACTGCTTTGCGTCCTCGGTAACGATCACGCCAAGGCCCTTGTCTGCCAGCCTCTTGTCCAGGCCTGCAAGCTGCAGATCCGCTATCTTAGCCACGTTGTCCTTGGTGAGCGGCTTGTACATTACGATCTCGTCCAGCCTGTTGAGGAACTCCGGCCTGAAGCTCTGGCGCAGCAGCGCGTTCACCTGGTCCTGCGCAGTCTTGCTTATATTGCCGGCAGCGTCTATGCCGTCCAGCAGGAACTGCGATCCAAGGTTGCTTGTAAGGATTATTATCGTGTTCTTGAAGTCCACCGTGCGGCCCTGGGAGTCCGTTATGCGGCCGTCGTCCAGCACCTGAAGCAGCACGTTGAAGACCTCGGGATGAGCCTTTTCGACCTCATCGAAGAGCACTACGCTGTACGGCCTTCTGCGCACAGCCTCAGTAAGCTGGCCGCCCTCGTCGTAGCCCACGTACCCCGGGGGCGCTCCTATCAGCCTGGAGACTGAGAACTTCTCCATGTACTCGGACATATCTATCCTGACGATGTTCTTTTCGTCGTCGAACAGGGCTTCAGCCAGGGCTTTTGCGAGCTCCGTCTTGCCTACGCCTGTGGGGCCCAGGAAGAGGAAGGAACCGATAGGCCTGTTGGGGTCTGCTATGCCGGCCCTGGACCTTAAGATGGCCTCTGCCACGGACTTTACTGCGGCGTCCTGGCCGATGACTCTCTTGTGGAGTATGTCCTCCAGGTGCAGCAGCTTCTCCCTTTCGCCCTCCATCAGCTTGGATACCGGGATGCCTGTCCAGCGGGCCACGATCTCCGCGATCTCTTCTTCTGTTACGGTATCGCGCAGCAGCCTGTCCGCGCCGGCCTTGCCTTCAGCGGCCTTCTGGAGGTCCGCCAGCTTCTTCTCAAGGCCGGGAAGCGTTGAATACTGAAGCTTTGAGGCTGTTTCATAGTCGTAGCGGCGCTGGGCTTCTTCTATCTGCCCGGTGACCCTTTCTATGTCTGCCTTGGCTTCCTTGATACGCTCTGCGGCGCCTTTTTCCTCGTCCCAGCGGGCGCGCAGCTCCTCGAACTGCTTGCGGAGGTCCTCCAGTTCTTCTCTTATCTTTTCCAGGCGCTCCTTGGAGAGGTTGTCCTTCTCCTTTTTGAGCGCCATCTCCTCTATCTCCAGCTGCATTATGCGGCGGCGGAGCTGGTCCATTTCGGTAGGCATGGAGTCCATCTCCGTACGGATGGAGGCGCAGGCCTCGTCCACCAGGTCTATGGCCTTGTCCGGAAGGAACCTGTCGCTTATGTAGCGGTCTGAAAGCGTTGCGGCTGCAACCAGGGCGCTGTCGTGTATGGACACGCCGTGGTAGATCTCGTAGCGCTCCTTAAGACCTCGCAAAATGGATATAGCATCCTCTACTGTAGGCTCGCCCACCAGCACCGGCTGGAACCTTCGCTCCAGAGCCTTGTCCTTTTCTATGTAGTTGCGGTACTCGTTGAGCGTGGTTGCGCCTATGCAGTGCAGCTCTCCGCGGGCCAGCATTGGCTTCAGGATGTTGCCGGCATCCATTGCGCCGTCTGCCTTTCCGGCCCCGACTATGGTGTGCAGCTCATCGATGAAGAGGATTATCTTGCCCTCGCTGTCCTTTACTTCCTGCAGCACGGACTTGAGCCTCTCCTCGAACTCTCCGCGGAACATTGCGCCTGCTATCAGTGCGCCCATGTCCAGGGAATACACTGTTTTGTTTTTGAGGCCTTCAGGCACATCTCCGCGCAGTATGCGCTGCGCCAGGCCTTCCACGATGGCTGTTTTTCCTACGCCCGGCTCGCCTATCAGTACCGGGTTGTTCTTGGTCTTTCTCGACAGAATGCGGATGCAGTTGCGTATCTCGTCGTCCCGGCCTATGACAGGGTCCAGCTTCTGCTGGCGCGCCCTTTCCACAAGGTCGAAACCGTACTTTTCGAGAGGCTTTCTGTTATCCTGATCCTGCGGATACATGTTCATGTTCATACTCCCCATCCCCCTATATCAAATAATTATTGTTGTGCCAATACCTTGCGTACTGCATCTCCAGGTCGCTTTCGGTCAGCATGCCGGCAAGGTAGTGCTTCATTGCCTTATCAAAGAATGTAACGTAGTCTGAGATGCCCTTGCTTAGGTCCTCCGCGCTGTATGTGCGGCCTTTCGGGACCGCTATGGTCCTTACGAAACGCGACTCCGACAGCTGGTAGCGTATGGCGCCGGGCTCGAATATGCCGCGCAGGTAGTAGTCCTCCAGCTGCTTCCAGAGCATGAAGAACTGCGCCATTCCGTTGAGCAGGCCTGTGCTCTGGCTGCGGAAGTTTACGGCAAGCTCCCCCACCGCGTCCTCCGGGTCCCTGTAGAGCTGGACAGTGTACCTTACTGTTGGCCTGTACTTGTAGTTGAGGCTGCTTTTTAAGGACATGCTCAGCTGGTTGGGCGTTACCAGAGGTACAAGGTCCGTGCTGCGGCTTATCAGCTCCTCCATCTGGCGGAATATGCTGTCTATTTGCTTTTCCGGCGTGCTGACCGATACGTGTTCGGCCAGGATCTGGTTGACCAGGTTGGACCGGTTGGTGCCCAGGCGCAGCGCCAGCTTATCTATTTCCTCTACCACCTCATCCATAAGCATGAGGCTGTATAAACTCTTTCCCATTACGCAGTGCTCCTTTCCCTTATTTCAGCTTAAGTCTACCACTTTTATTAAACTTGTCAAGCGATTTATATAATTTTCTACGCATTTTATGCTTAATAAATGGGACCGCGCATCAGGGCGCATCAGGGGGACGGTTCTTCCGATGCCTAAGAAACGCCCGGGATCGCACTTTGGGGACGGTTCTCTGGTGCCAAAAAATTATCATAGGGGACGGTTCTCTATGCTGAAAAGCGCAAGGGGGACGGTCCTCTTTTATTGTGATGAAATAGCCGGTGCGGGCCAGGTATTTTAAAGCCCGCTGAGCACTTTTAAAGCACAGATTGCTGCCTGCGAATGGTGGCATGTATTATTGTTTGTATTGCGCCGCTGGTGGGGCCTCTCATGCGTTTTCGAAGCGCTTGCGGAGCGGTAGAAAAGACTTT
>JAZQIH010000115.1:0-1553 GCA_045541015.1 Anaerovoracaceae bacterium
CGTCCATAAGAGCAAGTGTGGAACCGCAGACAGAAGCCTGGGAAGAAGATCCGTTGGAGGAAAGTACCTCGGAGACGACTCTTATAGCGTACGGGAACTCTTCCTTGCTGGGCAGAACAGGCAGCAGAGCTCTTTCAGCAAGAGCGCCGTGGCCTATCTCGCGCCTTCCGGGGGATCTGGGCTGCTTAGCTTCGCCTGTGCAGAATCCGGGGAAGTTGTACTGGTGCATGTAGCGCTTTTCGGTCTCTTCATCGAGTCCGTCCAGTGTCTGGGACTCGGAGAGAGTTCCGAGAGTTACTACGGAAAGGACCTGAGTCTGGCCTCTCTTGAAGAGTCCTGTGCCGTGGGTCCTGGGGAGTATGCCGGTCTCACACCAAATAGGACGGATCTCATCCAGCTTTCTGTTGTCAGGACGGATACCCTCGTCCAGGATCATTCCGCGGACCTGCTCCTTGGTGATGTTGTAGAGGACAGCATCGATATCCTTTGCGCCTTCGGGATAAACTTCTGCGAAGTGATCCTTGGTATCCTGCTCTACAGCATCCATATTGTCCAGACGCTCCAGCTTGTCCTTGGTAAGGATAGCATCGTGCATCTTGCTTACTGCGTACTCGCGAACTGCTGCATCGATAGCGGGATCCGGTGTCTTGAGTTCGGGAACTACCTTTTCCTTGCCGACCTCAGCAACGATCTCCTTGATGAAGCGGCAGAGCTTCTTGATCTCTTCATGGGCGAACATGATAGCATCAAGGCATACGGCCTCGGGAAGTTCCTGAGCGCCAGCCTCTACCATCATGATAGCTTCTTCTGTACCTGCAACGTACATGGAGAGCTCGGAAGCTGCTCTCTGCTCGAGAGTCGGGTTGATGATGAACTGACCATCTATGCGGCCTACCTGAACGGAGCCTGTGGGGCCGTCCCAGGGAATGTCGGAAATAGCCAGAGCTACGGAAGAGCCGATCATAGCGCAGATCTCCGGAGCGCAGTCCGGATCAACGCTCATGACAACAGCCTGGACCTCTACTGCGTTGTAGAATCCTTTCGGGAAGAGAGGTCTTAAAGGCCTGTCCATAAGACGGCACTTGAGTATAGCCTTTTCTGCCGGGCGGCCTTCTCTCTTGATGAAGCCTCCGGGTATTTTGCCTACTGCGTACATTTTTTCTTCGTAGTCGCAGGAGAGCGGGAAGAAGTCGGCATCCGGGCTTGCGGTCTTAGCCATGCAAGCGGTCACGTTAACTACTGTATCGCCGTACTTCACCATTACCTGACCGTTTGCCTGTTCGCAGACTTTGCCGATCTCCAGTTCGAGCAGTCTGCCGCCGAGCGCGGTCCTGAATGTTCTGTAATCTGTGAATCTCATTTTTTACCTTTCTGCGGCAGAGGCTTGACAACAAAAAGCATTGAAGCTCCGATGCGTTTTGTTCTCAAGCCCAGCGCCGCTTAACTTGCGAAACAAGGGACGGTTTGGCATCAGGGGGACGGGTCGTTCGATGCCGTCCGGCACCGCAAGGACCGGCCCCTTTTATATTCAGGAACAGGTGAAGATTGGAAAA
>JAZQIH010000116.1:0-13505 GCA_045541015.1 Anaerovoracaceae bacterium
CCTCAGCCTGCCTGTTACCTTCGGCGCAGTAGGCGCACTGCTCTTCCCGTGGGGCGCTGTGGCTTCCGCTGTTGCAGCTGCTGTAACTAAGTGCAGAGTAGAACTCATTAAGGAAGACGGCACAGTCGTTGATGTTTCCGAAAAGGCCGGCAATGTCTACGATACAGTAGTAGACAAGGGCAGCGTCGTAATGGACGAAGTAAAAGACAGAAGCGCTGAATTCTACGCAAACGCCAAGGAAAAGGGCGCAGCTTTCTATGAGAGCGCAAAGGAAGTAGGCGCTGGCCTTTACACTGCAGCAAAGGACAAGGCAGAGGATCTTTCCGGACGTTTCGGCAAGAAGGCAGAGGCCGCTGCAGATGATATAGCAGACGCAGCAGAAGATGTTAAGGACGCTGTGGCAGACGTGGTGGAAGATGTCAAGGATGCTGTGGAAGACGCAGTAGAAGACATCAAGGACGCCGTATCCGATGCCGCAGATAAAGAATAATAAAACAGGAGCAATCATGGGCAAAGAATTTTCGATGGACACAATCGTCAGCCTTTGCAAAGGCAGAGGCTTCCTCTATCCGGGTTCGGAGATCTACGGCGGTCTTGCGAACGCATGGGACTACGGTCCTATAGGTGTAGAGCTCAAGAACAACGTTAAAAGAGCATGGTGGAAGAAGTTCGTTCAGGAATCCCCGTACAATGTAGGACTGGACGCCGCTATACTTATGAACCCCCAGACCTGGGTAGCATCCGGCCACGTGGGCGGTTTTTCGGACCCTCTTATGGACTGCAAAGAGTGCCACTCCAGGTTCAGAGCAGACAAGCTCATCGAGGATTTTGCTGCTGAAAACAACATTGATCTCGGCGGTTCTGTAGACGGCTGGAGCAACGAGCAGATGGAAAAGTTCGTTGCAGAGCACCACATCAAGTGCCCAAGCTGCGGCAAGGAGAACTTCACCGGAATACGCCAGTTCAACCTCATGTTCAAGACCTTCATGGGAGTAACAGAGGACAAGAAGTCAGAGATCTACCTCCGTCCGGAAACTGCTCAGGGCATATTTGTAAACTTCAAGAACGTCCAGAGGACATCCCGCAAAAAGGTGCCTTTCGGCATAGCTCAGATAGGTAAGTCCTTCAGAAATGAGATCACTCCGGGCAACTTCATCTTCCGTATAAGGGAGTTCGAGCAGATGGAGCTTGAATTCTTCTGCGAGCCGGATACGGACCTCGAATGGTTCGCTTACTGGAAGGAGTACTGCCGCAAGTTCCTGGAAAGCCTGGGAATGAATATGGACAAGCTCCGCCTGCGCGACCACGACCAGGAAGAGCTCTCCTTCTACAGCAAGGCTACAACAGACTTCGAGTATCTCTTCCCGTTCGGCTGGGGAGAGCTCTGGGGCATTGCAGACCGTACAGATTACGATCTTACCCAGCACCAGAACACTTCCGGCCAGAGCATGGAGTACATAGATCCTATAGACCCCAAGAAGCGCTACATTCCTTACGTTATCGAGCCTTCTCTGGGTGCGGACCGCGTAACTCTGGCGTTCCTGTGCGATGCTTACGAGGAAGAAGACCTTACCAAGGACGGCAAGGCAGACAGCCGCGTAGTTATGCACTTCCACCCGGCACTGGCTCCGTTCAAGGCAGCTGTTATGCCTCTTACCAAGAAGCAGAACGAGCAGGCTGAGAAGGTCTACGCAGACCTGTCCAAGTACTTCATGGTGGACTACGATGCTTCCGGAAGCATTGGTAAGCGCTACAGAAGAGAGGACGAGATCGGTACCCCGTACTGCATTACTGTGGACTTCGATACCGAAGCTGACGGCTGCGTAACAGTCCGCGACCGCGATACCATGGAGCAGCAGAGAGTAAAGATAGAAGATCTTAAGGCCTTCATAGAGAAGAGCCTGGAGTTCTGATAAAAAACTAAAAAGGCAAGGAGAACAGCAGAAATGCTGTTCTCTTTTTTATTATAAAGGCATGGCGCGGCGGCGTTGCGAGTGCAACATAAAGTCTGTGCAGAATTGCCAAAAATTAGCTTGAATGACAGATAAAGAGATGATAACATTTTGCTGGAAATGAAAAGGAAAACGCTCTACATCTGTCACAAGGATAAGGAATACGCTGGGGCCATGTGCGCCAGGCTCTCGCTTATGATAAGCGGAATGGACCTGTCTGCTGCGTGCAGTGCAGAAGCGCTTTGCGGAGAGGAGATATACGAAATGAAGAATTACATGTCGGCACCGGCTGCAGCACTGGATATAGCAGAAAAATACAGTCAGGACTGCGCTTTGAAGCATGCGGGGGAGTGCAGACTTATAGGTTTTACTTCTGCTGCGGGCGGATGCGGCGCAACAGCAGCGGCGGTAAGCCTTGGGCGCAGCCTTTCGGAGGTGGGCGGCCTTAAGACCTTGTATATAAGTTTTGACGCGCTCTCGGAAAAGTACAGCCCGGCTCAGGATGGGGCCATGGCCTTCGTTTACTCTCTTGCCTACGGCAAAGAGGTGGGCCTGCCGCGTTTTGTGTGCGGGGAGAACGGCCTTTGGAGCCTTGGAACTGAAGGGATAATAAACCCCTGCAGCTTTTTGGACGCTCACGGGGCATCCTCCATGCTGCAGAAGCTGTCCGGCATGTTCGACAGGATAGTAGCGGACATTCCGCTGGATTACGGGGCTGCGTTCGAGCTTTTCGATATGTGTGATGATCTTGTAGTCTGCCTCGGCTGGCAGCCGGAGCGGATGGAGCTTGGCCAGACCCTGATAGACCACCTTGGCAGCATAGGGATAAACGCTGTTGGCTTTGCTCCGGAGTACGATGAGGCCGGCACGGATGATATATACAGCCGTTTTGGGGCGGAGGTGAGAGAGCTTGCGAAGAAGCTATCGTGCGGCTGAACTTTCGGTGCTTGGCATTGCGGAAAAGGCAAGGGCCAGGATAAGCCCGTCCGCAACGGATGAGGAAGTGGAGGCTCTCTGCCGCAGGCTGGTCCTGGAGGAATTTCAGGGGCTTTGCGCGCGTGGCGCCGCAGGCAGAAAGCACGTGTTTTCAACGCTTCCAGCTGTTGAGCGGCTGGTGTTCTGCACGCTCAGGTGCGAACTGGAGATACTTCAGGACCTTGCGGACGACAAAGCAGTAACAGAGATCATGGTAAACGGACCTGCGGATATTTTTGTGGAGCGCGGGCACGGCATAGAAAGGGCGGAGCTGCGCTTCGAAACGCCGCGCCAGCTGGAGCAGATTATACAGCGCCTGGCTGCCGGAGTTGGCAGGGAGATGAACGATCTTAACCCTATAGTGGATGCAAGGCTTTCGGATGGCTCCCGCTTTAACGCTGTGGCAGCTAACATTGCAATAGGAGGCCCCATACTTACAATAAGAAAGTTCAACAAGAGCCGCATGCAGATGGATGATCTGGTAAAGCAGGGCGATATCTCAGAGGAGGCTGCGGAGCTTTTAAAGGCGCTGGTAAGGGCCAGGTACAACATTTTCGTGTGCGGCGGCACAAGTTCCGGGAAGACCACGTTTTTGAACGTTCTCTCGGACCACATACCGCCGGCGGAACGCGTAATAGTTATAGAGGACAGCGCGGAGCTGCAGATACGCGGCCACGAAAACCTGGTGCGCCTGGAGGCCAAAGCACCAAACGCGCAGGGCAGGGGCGGCGTAAGTATCAGGGACCTAATAAAGACCAGTCTCAGGATGCGTCCGGACAGGATAATTGTCGGAGAGGTAAGAGGCGCGGAGGTAGTGGATATGCTTGCCGCCATGAGCACAGGGCACGATGGCTCCTTGTCCACTGGTCACTCGAACTCAGCAAGCGGCATGCTTGCAAGGCTTGAGACTATGTTTCTGTCCGGGCAGGATTTTCCGCTGGACGCAGTAAGAGGGCAGATAGCCCAGGCTATAGATGTGTTCGTGCATCTAGCCAGGACGGAGGACGGGCACCGCAGAGTAATGGAGATTTCGGAGGTAAGGGGACTGGATGAAGGCAGGATCGCGCTTGCAAAGATATACGCTTATGTTCCGGGAAAAGGTCTGCAGCCTACCGGGGAAGCTATCAAAAACAGAGAAAAGCTCGAGCTTTGGGGCAGGCCTGCCTGATTATTCGGTCTGCAGGCTCAGCGGAAAGCAGAAGGCTGCATATTACGGTGCCGCGCTTGGCTGCCTTGCCGCGCTGGGGCTTCTGTTCTACAGGTCCGTTTTTGCAGCTGCCGCGCTATGTGTGCTGGCTCTGCCTTTGGAGCAGGTGTACCGCTCAATGCTTGCTGAAAAGCGCAGGTCTGCCCTTGCGGAAGGCTTTAAGGACGTGCTCTACACTATTTCCGGCGCTGCGGCGTCCGGAAGGCAGATGCCTTCTGCGCTGGAACTTGCGGCTTCTTCTGCGGCAAACTCCGCCGGAGAGCAGAGCGATATCTGTATGGAGCTTACGCACATATGTACCTGCTACAGGCAGTCGCACGCGGATATAGGGGAGATGCTAAGATCCTTCGGAGAGCGCAGCCATGTGGCGGAGATAAGGCAGTTTGCTGCGGCGTATACCACCTGCCAGCTCTGCGGAGGAGACCTGGAGGAGGTCTGCCGCAAAAGCGCCTCCCTTATACTGGACAAGATGAGCCTGGAGGAAGAAGCAAGGTCTCTTATCTCTCAGAAGAAGATAGATGTGATACTGCTTACCGCCATGCCTCCCGGGGTGCTGCTGTTTCTGAACCTGGCTAATTACAGCTATGTATCGGTGCTCTACGAGACCGGCGTAGGAAGGGTGGTGATGACGCTTTGTCTGTTTTTGATAATATCCGCGCTGCTTTGGGGCGTAAAGATCATAAATATAAAGCTGTAAAGGAAAAAGACTACGCTTTCGGCTGCCCGTGGCTGGTCTACTCAGGAGAGGACCCAAAGCTTGCCGCATCCTTAAGGAAAAAGCGCTACGGTATGGCTGCCTGCCTGCTTTTGATAGCCGGTGCTGCGTTGTTCCTGCTGCTCTCTGCTCTGTCCAAAGGAGGCGTATCAGTTGAGAAGCTGGAAAGGCTTCAGCAGGAGCGGGAGGTCCCATTAAGGGTGAGCCTTAGCTATAAGGATGTGGCCCTGGAAAAGGATATAAGCATAACAGTGCTCCCGGAGCATATAGGAAGGGAAAAGGCGGAAAGCCTGTTCGACGAATGCGAGCAGTGGATCAAGGCCCGGCTGGCAGAGGGCCTGGAGTTTCCGGAGCAGGCGCCTAACGGAGTTCTTATAAGCTGGGAAACAGACGATCTCAGCTACATCGGCGCGGAGGGCCCGACCCTGTTTACACTGATAGCACAGCTGGGCGTGGGCGAATACAGCAGGCTTTGCGAGTTTTCAGTTAGGGTGGATCCCGGCTTGGAAGACTACCTCAGCAGCCTGGATAAGCTAGCCGCAGATACAGCTGAGGGGCTCAGCGGAAAAGACAACGGATCTGTTCTGGCCTTGCCGACCCTGCTGGATGGTGTGAGGCTTAACTGGAGCCTGCCTTCGGATCCGCTTCCCGGGCTGGTGCTTCTTGCAAGCGGCTTTGCAGCGGTGTTTGTGTGGTTCAAGAGGGACGACGGCGCAAAGAAAAAGATGGAAAGGCGCAGGAAAGCTTTTGAGCTTCAGATACCGGACATGAGCCTGCAGATGATACTGCTGCTGAACGCGGGTCTGGTAGTTGAGAGCGCCTTTTCAGAGCTTCTTAGCCGTGAGTCTGCGGATGACGGGCCTTTGTACACGATATTCAGGGACCTTAAGGCGCTTTCCAGGGCAAAAAACACGTCCTTTGTAACGGAGCTTTACTGCTACGCAAGGAAGGCCGCCTCTGCGGATCTTATGAGGTTCGCCACCCTTGTTTACGAGCATGCGGGCAGAGGATCTTCGCTTGCAGACAAGCTGGAGCGCGAAAGGGAAATGCAAAGCTCCGGAAGGATGTCCGCGGCAAGGGCAAGGGTAAGGCAGGCCGAGACCAGGCTGTGCTTTCCACTTATATTGCTGCTTTTAGCTTTGATAATTATAACGGCATTGCCGTCTTTTATGAGTATGTAGAAAGGAGAACAAAATGAGATCATTACTTAACAGGTTCTGGATAGGCATGGTCTGCGACCGCAGAGGAATGGAACTGGTACAGGTTGCTATACTCATAGCAATAGCCATAGCCGTGGGCCTGCTGTTCAACAAACAGCTTACTTCCTTCGTTAACGGCGTGTTCAAGAGCCTTCTTAATGCGAAGTTTTAGGGCCAGCGCTCAGGTAGAAGCCGCGTTGATCATTCCCCTGGTGATACTGATAATTGCAGGGATGGTAAAGCTAGGAACTGATCTTTACGCAAGGACGGCGGAGAGCAGCGCTGCAAACGCTGAATACGCAGAAGAGCTGGCAAAGGGCGGCAGCATACCTGCCGAAGCGATACTCAGAGGAAGATGGCACATAAAGTAAAGGGCTTTACAACTGTATATCTTATGATGATACTTCTGACGCTTGTAACATCTATCGTCATGATAATAAACGCAGCCTGCGGACACGCAGCAAGGAGCATAGTCGAGACGGTATGTGCAACAGCCGGAAGATCAGTGCTTTCCGAGTATCAGAAGGACCTGTACAAAAGATACGGGGTCTTTGCTGTAAGGGGAGACGATGCTTTGCTCGGCAGGCTCGCTTCGTTTTATATAAACGGCTCTCTTATTACGGTAAAGGCGGCTGTACAGCCCATAGCTATAAGGGTCAGCTGTTCCTGCGAGGCTCATCCGGCCTTGGAAGCAGCGGCTTTCGGAAAGCAGATAAGAAGGCTTGCTCCGGGAGCCGCTGTTACGAAAGGCAGGGTCCTTGAGTATTTTATGGAGCTTTCAAAAAAGTCCGGAGCAGATCCTTCCGTGCTTCCTTCGGAGGATGGTCCGGAAGATCAGGACATAGTAAAGAAGGCCGAAAAAGAGCTTGGCAAAGACAGCGGCGGCTCCAAGGGAAATGCTATAGGCGGAATAGACAGGCGGCGCCTTCCGAGCAGGCTGCTTGGATACCCAAAGCGCATATCCCTGCTGCTTTCAGGAGGCATAAAAGACCTCTCTTTTGCAGCTGCAATAGAGGACGAATACATGATGGCTATGTGCTCCAACGCCCTTAAGAAAAAGGACGGCTGCTATCTGGAAAGGGAGCTGGAATACATACTTTACGGAAATGATAACGATGCCGCAAATCTTAAGGCTGTAAAGCTGAGCATATTTGCTATAAGGATGGCTGTTAACGAAGTGAAATACGTTTCCGAAAGCGGGGAGCTTCTGATCTCTACTGTGACAGCAGCGGCGCTATCTATAGCGGAGGTAAAGACCCTCATGGCGGGCGGCAAGGTGGACGGCATAGATTACTCCATGTACCTGCGTATACTGCTTGCAATGCTGCCCAGAAACGAGAAGCTGGCTAGGCTCATGGATATAATGCAGCTCAATATAAGCAAGCTGGACGGCGGGAACTTTTCTTTCCGAAACTACGCTTACGGCTTTGATCTTAACGCAACGTTTATCATGAAAAAGAGGCTTGGAGATGTCGAGCAGGAGCACGTATACAGGTAGGAGAGGCTCGCTTTTTGTAGACGCAGCGTGCTGCCTTCCGGTGTTCATCCTTATGATATGCCTGCTGCTTTCCGTTATAAACCAGGCAAATTCGGAGCAGAATTCGTACTCTGTCATGGCAAAACGCGCCAAGCTGCAGGTGGACCTTATTGCGGCCAGCGGGCTGGATATAAAGACCGATGTCCTTCTGCAGCTTTCGCGGCCCGGAAACGGAGTGCTGCTGAGGCTGATCTACAGGCCTTTTATAGGCGAATCGGACAAGATAGCGTCTTCTGACGACGAGCTTGTCTATGTCTTCCCCAAAAGAGGCATCCGGTACCACAGGGAAGGCTGCATGACAATGAAGGCAGGAGATATAGAGGTGATACTCAATTCCGCAGTTCGCCGCAGCTATAAGGCCTGCCAGCTATGCAAGCCCGGGGCGCTTCCGGACGGGGCTCTGGTCTGCATCTACGCAGAAAGCTCCAGGGTGTTCCACAGGAGGTCATGTGCAAGCGTGGTAAAGACTTACGAGACCATGACCAAGTCCGAAGCAAAAGAGCAGGGCTACACGCCGTGTATGCTTTGCCTTGGAGAGAACTGATGTACGGATACGCCCTTGATATAGCACAGCAGGGAGGGTGCCCGGCGCTGGTCCCTGCGGCCTCTTATTATGCGGATGGCAGGAAGATAGTTATCTGGGATAAGAGCGGCCTTATGGATATGTCCGGGGCCTTTGGGTACTGCCTTAGAGCCTCAGGCGGGCAGCCCTTTGAGGCCATGCGCAGGCTCACCATAAAGATGCTTTCCGCATCAGGCTGCGCCTGGGACTGGCTGATACCTTCCTGCTGCCTGGATACGGCTCCGGAGCAGATATGCTTTTCACCGGAGACTGGCAGGGTGCTGTTCTGCGTAAGGAGCCTGGAAGAACTAGCCTGCATAAAAGCGCAGATCACAGAAGACGACAGCGTGCTTATACTGGATGCTGCCATTGATATCGCCATGCAGCACGCACCTGCGTTCGGACGCAGCCTTCAAAGGATAAAAAAAGAAGCGCTGGAAAGGCGCTGTACTTCAAGGCACATAATAAGAAGGCTGGAGCTTATACCTGCAGGCTAAGGCCAAGCTGCCTTATTATCTTTTTGGCAAGGGACTTCGGCTGAGAATGCCCTGCAACAACTATAAGGTCTGCGTATTGTTCGTAAAGCGGACAGCGCTCCTCGTAAAGATCGCTGAAAGTCTGCCCCGGTTTGAACGCTATGCCGCGGGAATCTATATTTTTGATATGAGAAAGCAAGGTCTCCACATCTGTGAACAGATAAACTACAGTGGAGATCTCTTTGAGGTGTTCCATAGCTCTTGGATAGTAGACCGCGCTGCCTCCGGGGCTTATAATGTGGCCCTTTATATCCAGCTCGCAAAGGATCTTTTCTTCCAGCATGCTGAAATAGTCCAGGCCTTTAAGATCTATGATCTCCTGGAGTTTAAGGCCTTCTGCCTGCTCTATGAGTTCGTCTCCGTCTACGAACTCCATGCCTGTCATGGAGGACAGCAGTTTGCCTATAGTAGACTTTCCGGAGCCCGGCATACCTATTAGAAGAATGTTGTCCTTAACTTTTTTCATATGAACGATTATAACCTAAAAAGGGTCTGTATATCAAGGTAAAGATTTGTCGCAAAGCCCGCCGAATGGTGATATAATCATACTGGAGGCAGTTATGGCAACGATTACAGTAGCAGAACACGCAGGCTTTTGCTTCGGGGTCACCAAGGCAGTAGAGACCGCCTACACGGAGCTCAAAAAGGCGTCGCAGGAAGGTGCGCAGCTTTATTCGCTGGGGCAGATAATACACAACAAGATCGTAACGGACGAGCTTGCCGCGGCAGGGCTCAGAACGGTTCAGGATGTAGGCGAAGTCCCGGAAGGCGCAAGGCTTCTTATCAGGGCTCACGGAGAACCGGACAGCACGTATTTGCGTGCCGGGGAGCGTGGCATTAGCATTATAGACGCAACCTGCCCGCTGGTGGCGCGTATCCACGATATCGCAAGGCTGGCAGGCGCGGAGGGCAGGGCGCTCATCGTAATAGGAAACAGCAAGCACCCGGAGGTCCGCGGCATACTAGGAAGTACAAAAGGCCCGGCATTTGCCGCTGGAAGCCCGCAGGAGGCAGAAGAGTGCGCAGTAAAATGCACGGATCTTCCGCTTACAGTTGCTGCCCAGACTACCATAACAAAAGAGCTTTTTGAGAGCTGCAGTCATGCCATCCTGTCGGTAAGGCCTGATGCTGAGATCAAAAACACCATATGCAGGGCAACAAGGGACAGGCAGGATGCAGCGGCCGCTCTTGCGGAAAAGTCGGACCTTATGGTCGTGATCGGTGATCCAGGCTCGTCCAACTCGCAAAAACTCTGCGATATATGCAAAAAATACTGCAAAAACACGATTTTTGTGGAAAAATCAGACAATATTTCGTTGCATGATTTACAAAATTGTAATAGAATAGGAGTTGCGGCGAGTGCATCTGCACCCGAACGCATAATTAAGGAGGTTGTCACAAAAATGAGTGAAGTTTTCACTAAGAACCCGCAGAACGAAGAAGTTAACGATATGTCCGCTTACATGGACCAGATCGAAAAGTCGCTGAAGCTCCCCGGACGCAATGAAGTTGTAGAGGGTACCGTTGTGCTGGTCACCAAAGACCACATCGTTGTAAATCTTGGATGCAAGAAGGATGGCATCCTTTACAAGGACGAGGTCTCTCTTGAAGAGGGAAAAACATTAGAAGATGTGTTTAAGGAAGGCGATGAAGTTCAGGCCAAGGTAATCAAGACGGACGATGGAGACGGTAACATTCTTCTTTCCAAGAAGAGGCTCCAGTCCAGCGAGAACTGGGACGAGATCAGCGCGGCTTATGAAAACAAGGAGACTATAGAAGTCACAGTAGTTAAGGAAGTCAACAAGGGCGTTATCGCTAACTACAAGGAGATCTCCGGTTTCATTCCCATGTCCCTCCTTTCCGATCATTACGTAGAGAACGCAGATGATTTCATCGGCAAGACTCTTCCTGTTAAGGTCACCAAGGTAGACCAGAAGAGAAACAAGGCAGTGTTCTCCCACAAGGACTTCCTCTCCGACGAGAGAAAGAAGAAGATCGCAGAGATCTGGAACACCCTCAACGTTGGCGATGTTGTTGAAGGTAAGGTAATGAGATTCACCGACTACGGCGCATTCGTAGACATCGGCGGAATCGACGGACTCCTTCACATCTCCGAGATCTCCTGGGGCAAGCTCAAGCACCCGCAGGAAGCTCTGAAGATCGGCCAGATCATCAATGTAAAGATCCTCAACATGAACGCCGAGAAGGGCAAGATCTCCCTCGGTCTCAAGCAGAACGCTCCGGAACCCTGGTCCGTAATAGACGAGCAGTATCAGGTCGGCCAGATCATTACCGGTAAGGTCGTTCAGATCAAGGAATACGGCGCATTCGTAGAGCTCAACCCGGGCCTCGACGGACTCGTACACATCTCCGAGATCGCTTACAAGAGAGTCGGCAAAGTTGCTGACGAGCTCAAGATCGGCCAGGAAGTCCAGGCTAAGATCCTTGAGATCGACAAGGAACGCAGAAGGATCTCCCTGAGCATCAAGGCTTGCCAGGATCCCGCTGCAGCTGAGGAAGCAGCACCTGCTGTAGAAGCATAATAACAAAAAAAATACCGGAAGGCTCAGCCTTCCGGTTTTTTTATTTTATAAATATATTCTGTTTAAGATCCTATCGTTGCTGAGGTGATGATAAGCTCTTCCATCTTATCGCTAAGAACGACTGCCTTTATGTACGGAAGCCCGTAGTCAGCCTCGTAGGCGCTGTAGTCTTCGCTGCCTGTGTTATTATTGAAGTAAGTTCTGATATCCGCCTCAGTTGGTTCATAGCCGTTTCTTTCTGCCAGTGCCTGATATATAAAGGTGACCTTGACATTGGCTTCTGCCTGCAGTTTATACAGCTGCTTAAGTTCATCTGAAGATCCCAGGCCAAGCTCAGCAGCATAGCTGTCAAGGTCCTTGCCCTGAGCTGCGACTTCAGCTTCGGCATTGGCAACGAGCTCATTATATGTGTCAGTCACCAGCTCTGCGGGAACGTCTTTCAGCCAGGAAGCTGCGCTTACATATTTTGAGTGTGCAAGTGTTGCTGCTATCCCGGCTTCCGCCTCAGAGGTCGTAGACCAGCCGTAGACATTGTAGAATGCGGTCTTTACGAAATCGTCTGTCCATGCCGGAACATTGCCGTCATCGGTCAGATTGGCAAGCATCTCTTTGACTGCGGCGTCGGTCTCGGCTTTCGTGACTGATATGCTTGCAGGGTCGGCAACAGTTACATATTCAGAAGCTTTTATGCCTTTCAGATAGCCGTTTGCTGCGTATACAGGATCTTCCTGGGTCTGAGGCTCAGAAGAGGGCTGCGGATCTGAAGATGTGCCGCCATGCTGGGTCTGCTCCGCAGGCTGTTCGTCTGCCTGGTCGAAGGAATCTATGATCTTGGCCACGTAGCGGGAGAGCAGGGTAAGATCGTTAGCGTCTACCTCTCCGTTGCCGTCAACATCCGCGGCAAGTATCATCTCTTCGTCTGTTATGTCCGAGATCTTTGCAATGTGCCTTGAAAGATCTGTAATATCGTTTGCGTCTATGGCGCCGTCTCCGTTAGCATCGCCCTTGCTGTACTTGGGCGGCAGAGGCTGAGGTTCCGGAGCATCTGCCTGCCAGTAGCCTGGTATAGTATCCGGATCTATATTATGCTTATAGACCAGGCCAAAGACATCCAGAAGTTCGCTGTATTCCTGGCCCTTAGCCCAGCACGCGGTGCCGGCTATTCCGCTCTGCAGAACATACTTGACTTTCTGCGCCATGGAGCGGGTGTCCTCCGGCCATATCATGACCAGATCCGGGCCGGCGCCCTTGTTGGTCGGGTATACTGCTATGTACTGGCCTGTGGGCTCGTCCCAGACAGGAACGCAGTTGTTGTCTGTAATAAGTTCTATAGCCCTTCTGGAGTTAACTGCCCAGAGATATTCGGGCGCCCAGGACGTGCTTACCTGCCATACCTGAGTAAAGAAGGGAACACCCATCAGTATCTTTTCCTTAGGAACATAGCTGATCAGGTTGTTTGTCATGGTAGTGTAATAATCCCTGGACATCGTGGAGCCGGGGCCTACGCTGAGGGTCCAGTGCTCGTTGTATGTCATTGGGCAGACATAATCCAGATTCTGCCCCAGGAACTCGAAGTTGTAGCGGGATGCCCAGTATGTGGAAGCCTGCATCGTGGCAGCGGAAAGGGTAATGCCGAGCTTGGTGCAGTGCTTGTACAGCTCTCCTATAAAGAGGTTGTACTCTCCCTGAAGTATGGACTTGGACATGGACTCGAAGTCTACATTTATGCCGTCCGCATTGTAGAGCACAGTGTACAGGATCATCTGGGCCACGGTCTTGTTGCGGTAGCTCTCGTTTGGAAGCAGCTCCTCGTTTACGTACTTGGATCCGCCGCTGTAATCGAAGTTGTTGGTGGCGCAGGACCAGACCTTTATGCCGTTGGCGTGGCAGAGGTCTATGTAGCCCTGATCGCAGTAGTTGGTTACGGCTCCGCCGCCGTTGTTAATTGTCCTGAACCAGACAGGTGCCATAACATCTATGCCCTCGTTAGCGCTTGGCGCAAGTACGGTATCGCAGTTCTGGAAAGACCTGCCGTCCTTGGAGGTGAGCACGCTTCCGGGAGTTACTGTCTGCCATATAAGGTTGATCTTTGTATCGAAGCGGTCCTTTTCTGTTATCTCCCTGTAGATGTTGGGCTGATCGTTTGCCTGCGGGTAGATGAACACCTTGCCGCTTTCGTAGCGGTAATCCAGCTTGCAGAGCTTGCTGATGGTGCCAAGGGAAAGGTGGTTTACTTTGTTGTAGTATTTTATCTGCAGGGTCATGGTGCCTGCGTTCTG
>JAZQIH010000117.1:0-6630 GCA_045541015.1 Anaerovoracaceae bacterium
TGGCTCACAGAACGACATGGCTACGATCCGACTTGTATTTTAGACTGCAAAGAGGATGTTTGCGTTCCGGACGGCCGGGTCTGTTATGTGGTCGTTTATGGACCAGGCGTCCTTTTCTATGTCCTCGCAGAGGTTGTCAGATATCCCCTGCTGCCTTGCTTCAGCAACTATTGCTGCGCACACTTCTTCGATAGTAAACAGCCTGGATCCGAAGTCTTCCGAACCGCTGCAAAGAAGGTACTCCAGAGGGCCTGCAAGCTCCGAAAGCGCAGGAAGCTCCTTGGCAGCCCTGAACACCCACTTGTAGTAAGGGGCGTACTTTTTGTTCAGCAGGAAGACTGCGTGCAGAGCGTGCTGCACGAATTCCACTACCGCAAGCTGGGCCGCGCCGTTTTCCCCGTGCTTTATGCAGCGCTCAAAGTTGTAGCGGCCGCTCTGGGACATCATCATAAGGCAGCCCGCAAGCTTTTTGAGGCGCACGTCCTGGGGCATGGAGGAAACAGCCTGCCTTATTGCGGTGAATTCTCCGAGGCCGTCGTAGAACACTTCTCCGTTTACGGCCTCTGCCAGGGCGTACTCCGGTATGGCAAACCACTGCTCTGCGCTTTCCGGCGCTGCCGGGCTTCCTATCCTTGCGGTAAAGAAATCCGATGTTCTGAACACGCCGCGTCTTTTGCCGCCGGCCGGAGTCATAAGGCTTCGCTTAAGGTCTTGATATTCCTTTGGCAGAGCCGAATACGCTCTTTCCAAAAGGAACGCCTGCCTGCGGCTGACTATATCCTCCGAAGGCAGAAAGATGCAAAATCCGGGCTCAAAATCATGGTCCCTGGAAAGCTGGTCGTCAAAACCGAAGCACTCCGAGCCGCTGCCGCAAAGCCCCACAGCTATCTTATCCAGAAGCTCCGGGAAACTCTCCTGCAGCATGGGCTTTCCGAACTTTTCGTAGTATTCTCTTGAAAGCTCAAGGCCTTTCATGTATGCTCCTTGCAATTTCGCTGAAATGCTCTTCCGCCATGAAAAATCCGTAGTATCCAAACACCGGGGCGCATTTTTCGCAGGCGTAGGCGTACTCTCCGTCTTTGACTATGTCTTCCGAATCCAGAAGCTCCGCTGCCTTTTGGCAAGCCTCAGCTATCTGTTCTTCCGCAGCTGCAAGTCCGTGCTTTTCCGCAAGAACATCAGCTATATTAAGCCACGAAATAGCCTGCTGGGCCTGGGTGCCGGGTATGCCAGCAAGGCTTTCTAACGCCTTCAGGAACATTGCCTGGGAATCATCCAGCCTGCCGAGGTCCGCAAGCGTTAAGGCCATGTTGTTATAAAGGCCGCCAAGGCGCTCGTCTTCCTTAAGGTAGCTTTCGTAGATATTCTTTGCGCGCTCAAAAAGCGCCATGGACTTTTCCGGCTCATCAAATGCCTTGTAGACTGTGGCCGCGTTTACCAGAGCAGTGCCTTCTGTAACGCTGCCATCCAGGCCTATCTTCTTGATAAGCACCAGAGCCTTCTCCGCGTTGTCAGTGGCCTGCTCTTTTTTACCGGTCTTGCGGTATATGCCCATGAGCTCGTTTCTAAGCGAAAACTGGCCGCGAAGATCGTTTCCGTCTTCAGCCTCGGCCATCCAGTAATCTATGAGCCTTAAAGCACCGGAGAAATCGTCCCGGCTGTAGTACTCATCCAGTTTTTCCAGTACACGCCCAATTGGTATGGCATGCACAGGAGCCTCGTCCTGCCACTGATCTGTGCAGAACGGGCAGTGAGGCTCCTGATAATCTTCTCTTTCGAGGTCCATGTAATTCCTTTGATTACTTCTCTACGGTAACATCCAGGTGTCTGGAAGGTACTGCGATGCCGTTTGCAGCAAGTGTATCCTTTACCTTGTCCTGCAGAGCGAACTTGACATCCCAGTAATCTGCGCTTGCGCAGTATACTCTAAACGCGAACACTACTGCATTATCCTGATACTTGTCAACTGCAACGAACGGAGCCGGATCCTTGAATACTCTGGGATCTTCAGCAGCCATAGCAGCAATGACTTCCTTAGCCTTGGCGATATCTGACTTGTAAGCAATGCCGAAGTCCATATCAACCCTTCTGCTGCCTGCTCTGTTGTAGTTGGAAACGCTGTTTGTGGTGAGCGCGCCGTTAGGAATAGTAACTACCTGGTTGTCCGGTGTGAGGATGGTTGTGTAAAGAAGTCCTACGTCCTGAACAACGCCGGCCTTGCCAGCAACTTCGATGAAATCGCCCTTGCCGAAGTTCTTGGAAGTGATAACGAGTATGCCGCCGGCAATGTTTCCGAGGCTGTCCTTGAGAGCCAGAGCGATAGCAACGCCGCAGGTAGCCAGAACTGTAAGAACGGAGCTGGTGTCTACACCTATAGCGGAGAGAACTATCATGATGACTACTACCCAAAGGATGGCCTGGGTAATGGTTACGATGAAGTTGGCGACTATGTCGTCCATCTTGGTCTTGGCAAGGATCTTCTTTTCGGCTGCAAGTATGAGCTTCATAGCAACGAATGCTATGGCGAAGTAAAGAACTGCCTTAAGGATGACGAGCAGTATAGCTGCGAATGATAACGAACCAAACATAATATTCCTCCTATGTTTTTTTCTTTATTTTACCATAAAACCAGATGGATATTCAATTAAATGTACGCTTGGGACGTGCCTTTTATGATATATGACTGACCGGGGGCCGAATCCCTCTGTCGTATTGCCCACACCAATAAAAAGACCACACAAGGTGGTCTTTTTATTGGTGGAGCATAGGGGATTCGAACCCCTGACCTCTTGACTGCCAGTCAAACGCGCTCCCAACTGCGCTAATGCCCCACGGCTTTATTTACTTGCAACAGAAGATATTATAAGGGTAAACGGCCCTGAATGCAAGTGCAGATTTAGAAAGTGCAGTTAAAATGTGGACTTCACCGTTTGTTTTCAGATCAGCTGCACAGCGCTTACCGGGCAGACCTCTTTGCAGTTGCCGCAGCGTATGCATTTATCGCCGTCTATATAAAATGGCACGCTGTCTCCTTTTATGCACTCCGCCGGGCAAAGCAGCACGCACTTGCGGCAGCCGTAGCAGAGCGCTGTGATCACGTAATCTTCTTCCCATTCAGGCAGGTTGTTCTTTAGTTCCATCAGATCGACCTCTAAAGATGCCCCTCGTTGGCGTGGGCATACAGTACGCGCTTTGGCTTAAACTCAAGTATCCTGTCCCAGTCCGCCTTGAGCGCCAGGTTGTCATCGTAAGCTTTAAGGTAAGGCAGCGGTTCCAGGTCCCCAACTATGCAGTCGCCGCAGTCCAGTGCAAGCGACACGCAGTCCTGACTGTGGCTCGGGGTGTGGACAAGCTCTCCGCTGATCCCAAGGCTCGCAAGCAGCGCCCTGCTTTGCTCTATGCTTATAACGGTTGCGGTGCTTTCATCCGGAGCCTTGTAGCTTTTGAACCCGTCCCTTGCAAAGATGCTGTCCGCAAAGTGCACGAACGGAAGCTGCACATCCGCTATGATCAGCTTTACACCTAGATCCTGGAGCTCGCCTATCAGGCCTATGTGATCCGGATGATAGTGCGTGGCAAAGCAGAAGTCAATATCTTTGATACTTATGCCTGCGGTCTTGAGCGCCTTGAAAAACATAGGAAGAGTGCCTGCGTATCCGGTGTCTACCAGCAGACCTGCGCCGTTTTCTCTAACGAAATATGTATTTGTGCTGCTGTATTTCAGTGTGGTTACCATATTCTCCATGCCGGATGCTTGGCGGCATTAGAATTATATATCCGGGACGCATCCGAAGTAAACAGGAATCGTGCAAGCTGCTGGAATTTGATTTTGGACAGACTTTTTCGGACTGATTCAAATAGATCCGGCATTTCGGTCCGAAAAAACTCAAATGAGCACAAGGACGGTTTGCAATGGATCAAAAGCTCTTATATCCAGGTTCTACATTTAGTATACTCTGCAGATGGATATCCAGCATATAGAAACCGCTTTTAAGCCGGTACTTACAATCGCCTATTATCAGCCTGAAACGATGTCAAATCTTAAAAAATTTCGGACTCATTATTCAAAAAACCACAATAAAGTCCGAAAGCAGTGTTCTAAATTGTTTTTCTGTCTCCACCACCTTTCCATAACAGCATCTACACAATAAAAACATTTAACATGGCCCTGATTCGTGTTAAAATCTAATGTGAAAATGACCTTGAACGGAGGTAATGATATGTATTGTACAGAATGCGGGACTAAGATCATAGACGGCGCCAAATTCTGCATAGAATGCGGGGCCCCGGTTAAGACTATTCTCGCCGAGGCCGCTAAGGCCTATGAGGAAAAGATGGCAGAGGCTGCAAGCGTATCAGACAGCAAAGCTGCTGAGGTTTTTGATGCTGCTGAAAGCAAGGCTGCGGAGGCATTCGATGCTGCAGAAAGCAAAGCGGCAGAGGCCTTCGATGATGCAGAAAGCAAGGCTGCCGATGCTTTTGCTAAAGCAGAGTCCGATGCTGCTGATCAGTTCATAAAGGCTGACGATGCTGCTGCAGATCAAGTAGACGAAGCTAAAGCCCTGGCTGAAGATGCTGCGGCTAAGGCAGATGAAGTTGCCGATAAAGCCGATGAAGTAATTGCGCAGATCGATGAAGCCGCTGCCAAAGAAGAAAAGATAACAAAGGACAAAGCCGAAGAGCTTGCCAAGCTTTACGAAGCAGACGACGAGGCTGCTAAGGCAGACGACGCTATGGCCCAGGCTGCAGATGACGCAAGCGCAGATAGCTCTGCGAATGCCTCTGAAAGCCCCAAAACAGCCCATTACACAAGCGAAAAGCTGTTTACCGGAGAAGATGTCAGGGAGAGCTTCAAATCGGCCGGAGAAGAGGCGAAAAAGGCCGCACAGTTTGTTACAACAGGCGTAGGCAGCGCCGTGGACAGCCTGCAGCTCACCACCACCCAGCTTATAACCATGATACTCTCCGGAGCATCGTTCCTCTTCCTGCTTATAAGCATAGGCGGCAACGGATGGCTCATACGCCTGCTGGTAATAGGCGCAGCTGCCCTGCTCACCTTCTTTGTAGCAAAAAGGCACGAGCTCCCCAAGCAGACCCTCGCCCTGCCGTTTACGATAGTAACGCTGTCGCTCATAGGGCAACGGATAATAAACGTACTTATCATGTTGCTCAGAAGATACAGGCTCACCATTACAGCGGATGCCCTGATCTTCCGCTTGTGCCTTGCGGCCTCGCTGGTGCTGCTGCTGATGATCACCTTCAACACCCAGAACGCAAAGAAGGCTGTAACAGGCATCTTTACAGCGTTCAGCTCGTTTATGGCTGTCTACCACCTGTACAGCTTTATAAGGTACATTAGGTACAGTTCCAGGACAGTAATAATGTACGCTCTCGGCCTGGTGATGTTCTTTGCGGCTTACGCTCTGCTTGGCTTTACCTACCTTAAGAAGCAGCCGTCAGAAGCGCTCAGCGCGGAAAACAGGACCATTACGAATACTATAAATGTAACTTCGGACAAGAGCTCTGCCTACAATTACACCGGGACCAGAGCTTCCGCCCAGTACGGAAGCGCCCCGCTCTTCTCCGAAAATAAGGAAGATACCGCATCAAAATCCTACGTTCCAAAGTCCGAGCCTCAGGTAAACACCTGGCAGGGAACAGCAAGCGCCAATACTTCCGGCCAAGCCGAGGAAACCGAGCTTGCAGACAAGAGCTTTAAGGCAATGCCCCAGGCTGATACTCACAACTTCTGCACCAGGTGCGGAAGCAAGCTTGGCCCTGACGCCCTCTTCTGCAGCAAGTGCGGCTACCCGGTAAACAACAGCATCCACTACAGCAAAAGTTCATAAATTATTTTATGTATACTTATTATAAAACCCTGCTTTGGGCAGGGTTTTTCTTTTGCGCCGAACGTGAAAGGACCGCCTCTGCAAACCTGCAAAGACGGTCCTTATCACAGAACTCTATAGCAATACGATGAACTCTTAGTTGTTTTCGGTCTGTATTATTACAGCGCCGCCGGTAAGATCCACGTAGGAGATGGTGCCTTCTATCTCAGTTACGGCTCCCATAACATCTGTGAGTATGACCTTGCCATCCTTTACAGTTATGCTGTCCACGTAGCGGGCAGCTATCTTATCGTCTTCTCTGACTCCGAGATATGCTGTTGAAAGACACATTGCTTTCTCCTCCTGTCCTAAAGTTTTCTAATTATTATTAGATGTCGAACGGTTCGAGGCCGAATACCGGGTGGCCCTTTTCGGTCAGGTATTCGATCATTGCTTCAAGCTCGTCTGCGGTGGGAGCTATGGTCTCGTCGCAGATCATGTCTGTGAAGTTCTCGATTCCGTAGAGCTCGAATGCGGACTTGTCCAGTCTGCTTCTTACTTCTTCCTTGAGCTTGGAAGGCATCCAGACTATACGCGCAATACCGCCCTCAGCTCTCATGAACTTCTTGGAAGCTATGAAGTGCTTGCCGTGCCCCATGAAGCCCGGGGTCTGCTGGCCGCCGCCAGTCATGGAAGCAAGCTCTGCGAAGCTCATACCAAGAGGTGTGGATCCTGCGTACTCTCTGTTTACTATTACTACGCCCATGGTAGCAGGCTCCATGCCGCAGATACACTCGAAGCA
>JAZQIH010000118.1:0-4919 GCA_045541015.1 Anaerovoracaceae bacterium
CCGATCGGCACCTGAGAACCGTCCCCGTGTGCCAAACCGACCCCCTGATGCCGAAAGCACCGCCTTTTTTTACTACTATGAAAGAACTGATCAACAAGGATTTTGAGGCTTTTCTGGAAAACCTGGCAAGGCTACTGGGAAACAACTGCGAGATAGTCGTCCACGACTTCCGCGGGGACCTGGGAAGCACCATAGTAAAGATAATCAACGGCCACGTCAGCGGCAGGTCTGTCGGGGATGCTCCTCCGCGCCTGTTCTTCGACCGTCTCCCGGGGTTCGGCGGAACAGCAGAGGATCTGGAGCTGTATTTCGGCGATACCGATTCCGGCAAGACGCTCAAATCCTCCACCACACTTATCAGAGACGAAAACGGCAGCGTAATAGGCGCTGTTTGCATAAATATGGACATCTCGGAGCTTGTTAACGCCCAGAAGGCGCTCAACAGCTTTATCGGGATGGACAACAATGTTTCCGTGCACCACAAGTCCTTCATCCAAAACGTGGGGGACCTGCTGGAGGCCTACCTTCGCGATGTTGAAGCCCTCACTGGCAAGACAGGCACGGAAATGACCCGCCAGGAAAGACTCGTGGCGCTCAAATACCTGGACGAACACGGCGCTATGCAGATCGCAAAGTCCTACGTGCGCCTCTGCGAGTTCTTTGGAATATCCAAGTTCACGCTCTACAGCCAGCTGGACGAGGTCCGCAACGGAAACGGCAAGGAAGAAGCAGCCGAAGGAGAGAAAGAATGACAGATTATGCAGAGCTGAACAGCTACGTTAAGGCAGTGCTTTCCATCTGCCCCTACCGCATTGCCAACCTGGCCAATGCGGCGGCGCTTCTGTGGGAACACCTGGACGACATCAACTGGGCCGGTTTCTACCTGATGGAGGACGGCAAACTGGTGCTTGGGCCCTTCCAGGGCAAGGTCGCCTGCACGGAGATAGAGGTGGGCAGCGGCGTCTGCGGCACGGCTGTTGCAAAGGATGCCACGCAGCTGGTAAAGGACGTGCACACTTTTGAAGGCCACATTGCCTGCGATTCCGCCAGCAACTCGGAGATAGTGGTGCCCCTGCACAAGGACGGCGCCGTTGTAGGAGTCCTGGACATAGACAGCCCTAGCTTCGCACGCTTCACCGAAGAAGACCGCACCGGCCTGGAAGCCCTCGCCAAAATAGTCGAAACCATATTATAATGTGCAAAGGGGACGGTTCTCCTTGGCAAAATGACAGTAGTTAAAGGGGACGGTTCTCCTTGGCAAAATGACAGGACAGCATTATGGACATCTACGATTTTCTGAACGATTTCAATAGCAGTTACGACGGGGCGCAGGACTCTGCCGGCTCAGCAAAGACCCCCGCTGCAGCATCAAACACCGATGCCGGGAATACATCGGACCCAAGCGGTTCAGCCTTGCAGTCAGCGCCTCCTGTCAAACCCAGCGGCTACCCCAAGACCCGCGCCGAGGCGGAAGCCATGGGCTACAAGCCCTTGACCGACACCGCTCCGGAAGTCCAGCCCTGCGAATTCGGCTACCCCTGCAACGACTGCGGCTTCTGCCACTAAACTCAAGTTCTTTTTGCCCGGTATTCAGCCGGGGTCTGGCCTGTGTACTTTTTAAAGACCCGCGTAAAATGCGCCGGCGAAGAATATCCCAGATAATCTGAAATATCCGCAGCACTGCGTTCCGTATAGCGGAGGAGCCTTTTGGCCTCCTCTGTTTTTTCTTTTGCGATAAACTCGGCCAGCTTCATCCCCGTCTCGTCCCGGAACTTAGCCGAAAGATAAGTGCGGCTCATGTAAAGAGACCTCGCCAGCTCCTCGGTAGAGATCACCTCCGACAGGTGATGCTGCACGTAGTTTGCCACCGCCGCGGAAAGCTTGCCGGGCCGGCCGCCCAGGTGGAGCTTTTCTACCTTTTCAGTGTAATCAAGTACCATATGGTACTGCAGATTCACGATCTTTTCCGGCTGGTCCAGACGCTCGCAGCTTTGTATGTAGTAATCGCTCAGGGAAAAAGCGTCCTCTACATCCAGCCCGCCCCTGATAGCGGCGCGCGACACCAGCGTTGCGGTTACTATAAATATATTCTTCATCTGCCGGAGCTGATCGGCAGCAACTATTCCGCCCCTGATAGCTGGCGCGTTCTCCATCCAGGACCGCAGCGCGGCTGTATCTCCCCTGCGGACTATGCGGAGGATCGCCTGTTCCTGGCTGTAGCTGTTGTGCGGTGGCACCGGAGGCTGTTCGAAACCATCCTTTTCTATAACCTGCGATGCCCGGATAGCATTCAGGCCCTCCTGTTCTCCTGTCGATATAGTAAGGTCTTTCAGCTCCAGCTTCTCACCGTTGACCATATAGTTTATGGAGCACAACATCAAAAGGAGGCTCTCCACCGGCATATTGACTATAGCTCTGATGCCGCGGGTGAAGTCCTCCGCGTCGTCCTTGGAGACCCCTGCAAGAAAAGCAAACTCCCGCAGCTCCTGCGCTGACGCAGGAAGCTGCCTTGTGGGTCCGACTATAAATCGGTAGTCCCCCGCGTTAAGGATACCGTAATAGTAAAAATGGTCTGTCAGAAAATAGCCCACATGATCTTGTATCTCCCAGAGCTGCTCTTTTACAAGCGCAACCGGGTCTACCGGGAGAGCTACAGGAGAATGGAAAGATAGCAGATCATCTCCATGATAAACGCGGACGGGTATGCCCGCCAAGTTTGCCGTTACGCGGCACAGATAATCGTAGTCGATGTTCATAATGTTAATTATTTCCAAAATGACAATTCGGGACCGTCCCCAATTGTCAGACAAATTATACTATTTAGCGTACAAATGTGCAAGGGATGTGGTGGGCGGAGCTGTTATAATATAGTTAGAAAAAAGGAGGCTCAATATGAACAGGCTGAAGAAAAAGATGGGTAAGATGATACAGCGCGTTATCGATGCTGCTATGGGCAACGGGCTCATGCAGGAGGAGACAAGCGCTACCGGAGAACGCTATGTAACACCGGGAATGCCGGAACTGGTAAGAAGAGCCGGAGCAGAAAGCTGCGTGCTGCTTAAGAACAACGGCTGCCTGCCTCTCGAAAAGGACAAAGAGGTGGCGGTTTTCGGACGCTGCCAGCTGGACTGGTTCTACGTAGGCTACGGCAGCGGCGGAGATGTCAACGCGCCGTACAAGGTCAGCCTGATCGAAGGCCTCGAAAACGCAGGCGTAAAACTGAACCAGGCGGTCCTAAGCGCCTATAAAGACTGGACCGCAAAACCAGACAACGAAGCCGACCACGGGTGGTGGGGACACTGGCCAATGAACTATCCGGAGATGCCCATCGCGCCCGAGCTTGCAAAAGAAGCCGCAAAGACCGCGGACGCCGCTGTGGTGGTAATAGGCCGCGCCGCCGGCGAAGACAGGGAAAACACGCTCACAAAAGGCAGCTACTACCTTACAGACGAAGAGCGCGCCATGATGGACACAGTGTGCTCGGCTTTTAGCAAGGTAGCTGTCCTCATGGATATAGGCAACATTATCGATTTTTCGTGGACCGAAGATTACGCGGACAGGATCTCCGCGCTGATGATAGTCTGGCAGGGAGGCATGGAGAGCGGAAACGCTGTTGCGGACGTCCTGCTTGGCAAGACTTCCCCCTGCGGCCTGCTGCCGGACACCATAGCAAGACGCTACGAGGACTACCCCAGCAGCGCCAACTTCGGCGGCAAGGAATACAATGAATACAAGGAAGGCATCTACGTAGGCTACCGCTGGTTCGACAGCCACCCGGAGACTGTTCTCTACCCCTTCGGATTCGGCCTGTCCTACACGAACTTTGATATAAAGCCGATCTCTTTGACCCGCGAAGCAGAATATGTTAAGGCTAAGGTCTGCGTTACAAACACCGGCTCTGCCGCAGGAAAGACAGCCATCCTCCTCTGGTGCAGCGCGCCAAAGGGCCGCATAGATAAGCCTGTAAAAGTCCTTGCAGCATTCGCAAAGACCTCTGAGCTGGCACCTGGCGGGTCCGAAGAGCTGGAACTTGCCGCAGACGACAAATGCTTTGCATCCTTCGATGAAGCTTCCTCCGCGTTCGTGCTGGAAGGCGGATACTACAGCTTTGCAGCCACCGGCAGCGCATATTCCAAAGCAGCGCTTGGGAGCATCCGCATAGGAGCCGAGACAATAGTCGAAAAATGTACCCCGCTCTGCAAAAACAGCGCAGAGCTTAAAGAAAGGATACTTGCGGAGCTTCCTGCAGAGCTCAAAGCAGCCGGCAGCACAGCAGACTTTGCAGATGTGCTTACAGGAAAGATCAGCCCGCAGGACTTCGCCGCTGCACTTAACTCAGACGACCTGGAAGCCCTAAGCCGCGGCCACGGCATGATGGGCAGCCCTCTTGGAACAGCCGGCAACGCCGGAGTCTTCGGAGGGGTCACTGACAGCCTTCAGAAAAAGCACGTGCCTCCTATCGTCTGCTGCGACGGCCCTGCCGGCCTTCGCCTTAAAAAATACTGCGCGCTTCTCCCCTGCGGAACGGCGCTGGCAGCAAGCTTCGACGCAGAGCTTGCCCAGGCCCTCTACGCCAAAGTTGGCCAGGAAATGGTACACTACAACATAGACGTTCTGCTTGCACCCGGCATGAACATCCACAGGAACCCCTTGTGCGGCCGCAATTTCGAGTACTTTTCGGAAGATCCGCTGCTGTCCGGTAAGATGGCGGCAGCCGTTATAAAAGGCATACAGAGCTCCGGCAGAGCCGCCTGCCCCAAGCACTTTGCCTGCAACAACCAGGAAACAAAGCGTAACACCAACGACTCACGCGTCTGCGAAAGGGCCCTGCGCGAGATCTACCTCCGCAACTTCGAGATAGCCGTGCGCGAGGCACACCCGCTGACCATAATGACCTCCTACAACAAGGTCAACGGCGT
>JAZQIH010000119.1:0-13626 GCA_045541015.1 Anaerovoracaceae bacterium
ACGACATGGCTACGATCCGACTTCATCTCTGCATGGTGATGGCGGATGTATCCGGCAAGGGCATACCGGCCGCGCTGTTCATGATGGGCTCCAAGATAATAATAAAGAACCTTGCCATGAGCGGCAAGAGCCCGGCAGAGGTCCTGAAGGCCATGAACGACCAGATATGCGCAGCCAGCCGCGAGGACATGTTCGTTACTGTGTGGCTGGGCATGCTGGATCTTAAGACCGGCGTGCTTAAGGCTGCAAACGCAGGCCACGAATACCCGGTCATAAAGCAGCCGGGCGGGAAGTTCGAGATCTTCAAGGACAAGCACGGGTTCGTGGTAGGCGGCATGCCGGACGTGGAATACCAGGAATACGAGCTGCAACTGGAAAACGGTGCAAGCATTTTCCTCTACACGGACGGTATCCCGGAGGCCGTGAACTTCACCGGCGATGCCTTCGGAACAGAGCGCATGGTGGACGCGCTCAACCACGCGGACAACATAGGCCCAACGGAGCTGGTGTGCGCCATGAGCTCCGTGGTAGAGAGCTTTGCATCCGGCGCGGACCAGTTCGACGACATAACCATGCTCTGCCTTAAGTACAACGGGCCGGCGGGCCCGGATGGGAGCGGAAAGGAGACTCCTGTGAAGACTTTCAAGGTGCCTGCAACGCTGGAGAACCTGCAGGCGGCTACAGAATTCATAAATAACGAGCTTAACGCCGCGGGCTTCCCGGACAAGGCGCGCAGGCAGGTAGCCATAGTCGTGGACGAGATGTTCGCAAACATCTCCAGCTACGCCTACAAGCCGGAAACAGGGGATATCACCATAGATTTCAACCTGGAGGACGAGGGCCGCACGGCCGTGATAAGCTTCAAGGATCAGGGAACGCCCTTCGACCCGCTGGCAGTGCCGGACCCGGACACCACCCTGCCCGCAGACCAGCGGGAGATAGGCGGCCTTGGCATACTCCTTATAAAGAAGACCATGGACTACGTAAGCTACCGCAGGGAGAATGATACAAATATATTAACAGTTAAGAAGAGGATATAGCAGATGGGTCAGTTTGAAGATGCGGTCATCTTTGCTGCGCAGGTGCACAACGGGATGATCAGAAAAGCAGCGGGGACGCCTTACCTGGTGCACCCAATAGAGGTGGCAGCAATAGCTTCCTCCATAACGAACGATCCCGAAGTGCTTTCAGCTGCAGTGCTGCACGATGTCCTGGAGGACACTCCGACCAGCAAAGACGAGCTCTACGAGCGCTTCGGAGAAAGGGTCACCAAACTGGTGCTCTCCGAAACAGAAAACAAAAGGAAGGGCGAGCCGCCAAGGCAGACCTGGATGATAAGAAAGGAAGAGTCCCTCAAGGAGCTGGAGGAGGCGGAAGACCCGGGCGTTCAGATAGTCTGGCTCGCGGACAAGCTCTCCAACATGAGGTCCTTCTACAGGTTGTACGCGCGCGAAGGCATGGACCTTTGGAGCGTGTTCAACCAGCCGGATCCGGCGGCCCAGATGTGGTATTACGAAAGGGTGCGGGATCTGACCATGTCCCTGCAGGAACACGCAGCGTGGCAGGAATACGCGGAGCTGATAAAGATAGTATTCAGAGAGGTCAAAGAATGAGTGATTTAGGTTACAAGGCAGAAGGCGGAGTGCTGACTCTTGAGGTAAAGGGCCACGTAGATTCGGCCAACGCACCGGCTCTGGAAGAGGAGATAAACAAGGTCCGTGAGGCTCAGCCCGCAGAAAGCATAGTCATAGACTGCGCGGACCTGGAGTACATATCCAGCGCGGGGCTGCGCATAATCCTGCGGCTCAAGAAGGCCTGCCCGGACGTCAGGATAATCAACGTTTCCGGCGATGTCTACGAGATCCTGGAGACCACCGGCTTTACCGAGATGATGGAGGTCCACAAGGCATCCAGGCAGATAAGCGTGGAGGGCTGCGAGGTTATAGGCCAGGGCGCCAACGGCAAGGTCTACCGCATAGACAGGGACACCATCGTTAAGGTCTACCTGGACCCCAACTCCCTGGACGATATCAACAGGGAAAGAGAGCTGGCCAGGACGGCCTTCGTGCTTGGCGTGCCTACGGCTATACCCTTCGACGTGGTAAAGGTGGAGGGCGGCGGCTACGGCTCCGTGTTCGAGCTTCTGGATGCCAAGAGCCTTGCAAAGCTGCTGCAGGCCGGGGAAAAGACCGTGGACGAGGTTGCACAGATCAGCATAGACCTGCTCAAGATAATACACTCCACAGAGGTGAAGCCCGGTTCCATGCCGGACATGAAAAAGACCGCGCTCGGCTGGGCGGACTTCCTTAAGGATTACCTGGAGCCCCAGTACTACGAAAAGCTCCACGCCCTGGTGGAGGCTGTGCCGGAAGATTTCCACATGATGCACGGCGATTACCACCTCAAGAACGTAATGGTGCAGAACGGCGAGGCTCTGCTGATAGATATGGACACGCTCTGCTACGGGCACCCGGTGTTTGAGCTTGCGAGCATGTTCAACGCATACTGCGGTTTCTCCGAGCTGGATCCGTCCGTGATAAAGGCATTCCTTGGCATAGAGCGCGAACAGGCCCTGCAGATCTGGGACAAGAGCCTTAAGCTCTACCTGGGCACGGAGGACGCGGATCGCATAAAGGAAGTGGCGGAGAAGGCCCAGATAATAGGCTACACCCGCCTGATGAGGCGCCGCATAAGGCGCAACGGCCTCAACGAAGAGGAAGGAAAGCGCGAGATAGCGTGCTACAAGAAGCACCTGGAAGATCTCATCCCGCGCACGGAAACACTTGTATTTTAAGGCGGAATCGTTTATCGACGATAAGCATCCTGAGTTATAAAAGGGGGTTTTTCCATGAAGGATCTTTTTACTAAAGTCGTAAAAGCAAAGGTCTACAGGAACGGCGCGGAGGTAATAAGGCGCGGCAGCGTGGAACTGGAGGCGGGCGTGCAGAGCGTATGCGTGCACGGGTTTTCGGCTTCGGCCCACACAGACACCGCAAGGCTGCTTTGCCAGGAGGGGCTGTCCTGCGCGGATATGCGCCTGGCTCAGTCCGGCCAGGGTGAAGAGTCTCCCAGGGAAAAGGAGCTGCGCGCGCAGATAGACGTCCTTAAGGCTCATGCGGACGCAAGGCGCCAGCAGATAGACATGTGGAAGGCCAACGGGGACCTTAGCTCCAGGACATCGCTTCCCATAGCAGAGCTGGAGCAGTTCATAGAAAAGTACGCGGAGCGCATAGAGGCCCTGGGCAGCGACATCCGCGCCACAGAAAAGAAGATAGAAGAGCTTAAAAAAGAGCTGGAAGAGGTCTGCGAGGCCGATGCTCTTCCGGTAATGATAGCAGACGTAACAGCGGAAAAGGCCGGAACTTACAGCTTCGAGCTGCGCTGCTTCGAGGGCATGGCCTACTGGAACCCCATCTACGAGGTGCGTTCGGACGGCGAAGGCCCGCTCACCATACGCATGAAGGCCAGCATCTGCCAGCAGGGCAGCCAGGACTGGGAAGGCGTGGAGCTCTCCCTGTTCACCGGAGATCCTGTATCTTCCGGCAGCGTGCCGAGGCTCCTGCCTCTCTTCCTTGATATAAGGCAGCCCAGGCCGGTGGCCAGCGCCATGGGCGGCAGGATGATGATGAAGGCCAACATGGCATTCGCCATGGAGGACGCCGCGGAGGAAAGCGCGGACCTGGATGGCACAGCAGCAATGCCCAGCTTCCTTATGGCAACGCCTGCAGCGGCAGAAAACAGCACAGAAACTGCCACAGAGTACGTCCTGCCCGGAAGGCGCGATGTCAAAAAGAACGGAGAGGGCACGATAGCAGATGTTACCAGCTACACCGTTCCCTGCACCTACCGCATAGTAAGCGTGCCCCAGCTGGACCAGAGCGCGTATCTGGTGGCAGCTGTAAAAGCCGCGGACCTGCCCATGCACAGCTGCGTGGAGGCCGCAGTCTACCTGGGCGATATATACCAGGGCAAGGTCTGGCTGGACCCGCAGATGACAGACGAAGAGACAGAGCTCACCCTCGGCAAGGAGGAAAAGATAAGCGTCAGAAGAAAAGAGCTGCGCCGCAAGACCTCCACGACACTGCTGAAAGGGCTCATGGTGGTTGAATACGCCTACGAGATAACACTCAGCAACAACTCCGCAAAGGCAGCGGAGGTAATAGTTAAGGACCAGGTGCCGGTCTCCGAGAACAAGGAGATAGACGTTGAGCTGCTGGATGCATCCGGCGCGGAACACAGCAAAGACACCGGCCTTCTTAGCTGGAAAGTGGCGCTGGAGCCGGGCCAGAGCAAGGCACTGAATTTCAGTTACAAGACTTCAAGGCCCAAAGACAAGCAGATAGAGGAGAGCCGCAGGGACATCTAGCGCCGGAAGGGATATCAAACCTGTATTTTCAGGTTGTAATAAACAGGCTCAACATATATAATCCATATGTTAAGCTATTTTACGGAGGATAAGAATGAAGAGATTTATCAGCGTGCTGCTGGCAGTGCTCATGGTGCTGTCGCTTAGTGCATGTGAGGCAAGGGAAAACAAGATAGCGCAGGAGAAGGCTGCCAAGGTAGACGAAATGATCTACAACCTGGGCACCATCACCATAAACAGCAGGATCCCAATCGAGAAGGCGGAAGCTGCCTACGAGGCCCTGGACGAAAGAGCCAAGGGTTTCGTTACCAGGCACCAGGAGCTTGTGGACGCAAGGACAGAGTTCCTCAGCATACGCAGGCAGACCATAGTGGACAGGGTGGAGGAGGCCAAGGCCAAGTTCGAAGAGACTCTGGACGCGCGCGCGTACTTCCTTACGCTGTACGATACCCGCAAGGACTGCCACGAGGGTGAATTCGACGTCGTGGACGATGCCGTAAAGGCAGCAGAGGAGCTCTGCTACCCCGGCACCCACTTCATAAAGCTCCAGAAGGTAATGGAGAAGGGCGGAATAACCGTCAATGAAGGCAACGTAGCCACCTACACCAACGATCTGGGCAGCTTCACAGCGTACTTCACAGAAGGCGGCCAGATATTCGGCGATCTTTCCGAGGTCTCCGAAGTTGTCGGCTACACCTTCGATAACACAGCCTACGGTTCCGCCAAGGACGGCAGCGTTGTTTGGGGCGAGGCAGCAAGGCTCTACTCCGAGCACCTTGGTGCTTACAACATGAAGCAGGCAGACATCACCTGGGGCGATGCCACCAAGATAGGCCAGAGCGGCATCATCTACGTGGACGACAGGGGCAACGAGCTCCAGTTCATGTTCACTAACAACGCTTACAGCTACTATTATCAGCTGCTCCTCAAGACCGTCTCCGAATAGAGCCGGCACCGCGTTAAAGGCCAAAAACAGCCGATTTGAGACAATGATCTACGAGATAGACACAAACATCTACCGCATAGTAGTTCCCCTCGCAGGAAGCCCGCTGGGCACCCTCAACGCCTATTATTTCCGCGGCGGAGAGGAAGACTTCCTCATGGACACCGGTTTCAACACCAAGGGCTGCGAGGACGCCCTCAGAAAGTCCCTGCGGAGCCTCGGCTACAGGCCGGAGCGCCTGAACATCATCAACACCCACCTGCACGCAGACCACACCGGTCTCAACCACTGGTTCGTTGGTGAAAAGCGCCGCATCTACATCTCCGAGGTGGACCACCTGAGCCTGCTTGCCCACTACAAGGGCGGCGGCTTTAAACGCGGGGAAAGAGACCGCCGCGAGGGCGCGGACCAGAGCCTTTTCGATGCCATGATCAACTTCGGCCCGGAAAAGAGCCGCAGGAAGCTGGATTTCGACGAGGAAAAATTCGTTGGACTTCAGGACGGGGAGAAGCTGGACGTAGGCTCCTGCACGCTGCAGATGCTGCTGGTACCGGGCCACACGCCGGGCAACTCCATGTTCTACATCCCGGAGAAAAAAGTGATGTTCACCGGGGACCACGTGCTGTTCGACATTACGCCTAACATCACGTTCTGGCCGGGCGTCTCCAACGCGCTGCAGGAATACCTGGACAGCCTGGAGTACTCAAAGAAGTTCGATGTTGAGCTGGCCCTGCCGGGGCACAGGCAGCCGGGCGATTACCACGCGCGCATAGACCGCATACTGCTGCACCACCAGCACAGGCTGGACGAGATAATAAATATAGTTGGCAACGAGCCTGGCCTGACGGCCTACCAGATAGCAAAGCGCATGCGGTGGAAGATCCACCTGGACGAAAACGGCAACTTCCCGCCGGCCCAGATGTGGTTTGCAGCCGGCGAATGCATGTCCCACCTGGACAAACTCGTTGCAGACGGCCGCATGCTCCGCATAGATGGCGAGCCATACGTAACCTACCGCCTCCCATAGAGGCGGTTTTATTTTGCCTGGTCCATGTCGGAGGCGGGGGTGTAAAGGGTGGCGCGCTTGCGGTAGATGGCCATGTAATCGATAGCCATCAGGGAAAACAGCATGCGGAAATTCGTCACCTGGTCATTGAACTGCTTGCCGCAGATCTCCCGTATCCTGTCCATGCGGTACATAAGCGTGTTGCGGTGTATTCCAAGGTCTTCCGCTGTTTTGGACATGTTGCAGCCGTTAAGAAGGTAGCGCTTCAGCACCTCGCTGTTGTTGGTGCCGTGCTTTTTGTCGTAGTAGTTCAGCGCAATGGCCGCCGGCGAGCAAAGCTTAATGTAATCCCCGTGGTAATCGCCCTTCACCGCGTTGTAGGCCGTATCTATCACCGCGAACATCGCAAAATCCTCGTCCGCAAAGAGGCGCTTGCTGCGGTCTTCGGCAAAGGTCCTGGCCATCAGCAGGCACTTTGCAGTCTTGTCGTAGGTGGTCCTAAGCGACAGCAGGTTCCTCGTGACCGAGCTGTAGCAAGCGTACAGGTGGTACTCCTCCAGCAGTGCGCCAAGCGCCTGCTGCTTAATATCCGGGTTCGGCGAATAGTGCTCCAGCTGCACCATCAGCGCTATCTTGTTGTCGTACTGCAGCGGGAAAGACCCCGGGTACATGGAGCTCAGCACCGGGATTATCTCCGGATCCACGCGCTCGTTGAGGTTCTGGGACTCCAGCACTATAAGCACAAAGTGGCTCGTAAACGTGTACATGTTCCGGTGGAGCCTGTCCTCCAGCTCCTCGCGGTCCTTTATCTTGCCGTCCAGCAGCTCTATGGCCATGGTCGTGAACCTGGAGTCCGCCACCGAGCGGTCGGAAAAGCTTATCTCAAGGAAGCGCTCCATGCTCATTCGAAGCTGCTCCAGAAGCTCCGTGTTGAACAGCTGCCCCGCGTCGTTCCTGGTGACCACCAGCAGGTAGGCCGAGACCCTGTCCTCGTAGTCCAGCGGCGCCAGCCTCATGGCCCAGTCCCCGGACACGGTCCATTCATCCCTGAGCCTTGTGGCGTCCGACAGCTTCACGTGGTCGTTTATCTTAAGATCCGCAAAGTCCGGGCAGTCCAGCGTCCTGCTCAGCGCCAGCACCCTGAGCCTTCCTGTAAGGTAGAAAACGTCTGCCTCCATGGCCTCCGCTGCGCCCTGCAGTATAGGGTCCGCAACAGAAACGGAGCTGTGCAGGTGGCGCTTTAAGGAGTACATGCGGCTGAAGCGGTCCGCCAGCGCGCTGAGGTTGTTCACCACGCTGGTGCGCGGCAGGTCTGTGCATATAATATGGAAGCCCGGCGATTCGTTGAAAAAGTCCAGAACGTCCTCTCCGCCGGTAATTATTACTGTATAAACATAGTTTCTGTCCCACTCCCCGCGGGTGGCCGTGTACAAAGATCTGGCATTTCCTATGTGCAAACTGCCCTTTACCAGCCGGGCATCGTCTTCGTCCAGCAGGCGGAAGTTGTTGAACTCCTCCCTGTGACCCTTCATATTATCTGATATTATGCGGCCTTCGAGGCACGCGCCTATTATATTGGATGTGAACATTTTTGCTCCTTTTGGGGTGTGCGGACTGCTATTGCCAATATAATTATAACACAGTTGTGTTACATGCAACAACAATTATTAGTGCACTGTGCACAGGGGTGTATTGTTAATAAAATGACAAATATCGCATTTCAGGCTTTTTCACCCCTTCCGATGTGTTAGTATAATTTTTGTCAATCGTATCATGAGTTCAATTTTAGGAGGGAAATCATGAAGAAGATAATCGCAATACTCCTCGCATGCATAATGGTCTTCGGACTTGCAGCCTGCGGCGGAGGCGGCGGCGGAAACAACAACGCAGCTCCTGCAAAGAAGGTACTGCGCGTCGCCACCAAGGGAGACCCGACAAGTCTCATGCACGCTTTGGTCACTGTAGCCAGCTTCAACACACCGGCTCAGCAGATCATGATGGATCGTCTGTTCGACTACGACGGCGATACCGGTAAGTACATACCGATGCTCGCTACCGAAGCTAAGCAGGCAGACGAGGCAGGTCTCAGGTATGAATTCACTCTCCGCAGCGATGTTACATCCTGGAACGGAGACAAGTTCACCGCAAGCGACGTCCTCTACAGCCTCAAGGCAGTAATCGACGGCGGACAGCAGGCAAGATACTTTGGCAACTTCGATCTCGACAATTGCAAGGTCGTAGATGACACCCACTTCGTTCTTGCTCTCAAGAACCCCGATCCGTTCATCCTGACCACACTCTCCAACATCCCCTACGGAATGATGGTAGAAGCTTCTGTTAAGGCAGGCGGCGGCCTCGAGAACATGACCGGTAACGGCGGCAAGATGCCTAACTGCTACACAGGTCCTTACATTCCTGTTAAGTGGGAGGAAGGTTCCCAGGTAGTATTCGAGAAGAACGCCAAGTACTGGGGCGGTGAGCCCTACTTCGATGAGATCGTCCTCATCAGCATCAAGGATGCAACCGCTCGTGTAGAGGCGCTCGAGGGCGGCAGCGTAGATCTGGCTCTGGAGCCTGCAGAGGACATGGTTCCTGCTATCCAGGGCAACAGCAAGCTCGCTATACTCAGCAAAGCTACCACCAACCACCACACCCTGTTCCTCAACACCATCAAGGCTCCGTTCGACGATGTCCACGTACGCAGGGCATTCGCAATGGCTCTTGATTATGAGAACAACATCAAGATGGCTCTCAACGGCTACGGCAAGCACTCCGACAGCATCCTGCCGGTAGGCAACCCGCAGTACTTCAAGCCGGGCACCACTTACTACAAGTTCGATCTTGATGCTGCAGCTGCAGAGCTCAAGCAGTCCAAGTATGCTTCCAACATGCCGGAGATCAACCTGCTCGTTATGCCTTCCCACAGCGCATACGCAACTCTGATCCAGCAGCAGTGGGATGCTCTTGGCAAGAAGGCCGGCATCACCATCAAGGTCAACATCGACACCAACCAGAACGAGTTCTACAACCGTATCCAGGTGGACGATGCTTCTGAAAAGACCCAGTGCTGGATAGTCAACAACTCCAACCCGAATCCGTACGAGCAGCTGAAGTTCTACGACAGCCGCTTCACACCGGCAGCTCTGCGCGGAGGCCCGCGCTGGACCTACTCCGACAAGGACAAGGTCTACGGACTGTTCGACAAGATCACATCCGAGCCGGTAATGGAGAAGGCTACTCCGTACTACAAGGAACTCGTGGACATCATGAACGAAGAAGTTCCGTCCATTCCTATCTATGTACCTGACAGACTTGCTTACAGTGTAAACAACCTGGACGGCATAGGCCTTACAGAGGTCGGCGATATCAACTTCGCAAAGAGCTTCTTCAAGTAGAAACAAGACTCAGACCGCACAGTTTATAATTGCCCGGGGCGTACTATACGCCCCGGACAATGTGTTTTGACAGTCAGGAGTACATATGGGCAGGTATATCATAAGAAGACTGCTGTGGATGATCCCGGTAATACTGGGCGTTCTTCTGATAGTCTTTGCGCTCTCCGCCATAGCTCCCGGAGATCCGGTCGACTCCATAGTCGGCTACGATGCTCCGGAGGAGGTAAGAGAGGCGAAGCGTCAGGAGCTGGGGCTCAACGACCCGTTCATCCTCAGATACGGCAGATACGTTATAGGAGTTTTCACCAAGGGTGATTTCGGCACCTCCTATACCACCAAGCAGCCAGTGCTTGGAGAAATACTTTCGAGATTCCCGAACACTCTGAAGCTTACGTTCTTCGCAGTGCTCGTAGCTTTGATAATAGGAATACCGCTGGGCGTAATAGCCGCGGTAAAGCAATATTCGGCTATAGATAATGCCACAATGGTCTTTGCTTTGTTCGGCGTTTCGGTGCCGCAGTTCTGGTTCGCCTTGATGATGATGTTTATTTTCTCCATCAAGCTGAACTGGCTGCCGCCTATAACGGCAAACAGCGGCGCTGCAGGATGGGTGCTTCCGGTAGCTATGATAGGTATAGCTAACGTAGGTATGATAGCAAGGACCACACGTTCCTCCATGCTGGAGGTCATAAGGCAGGACTACATCAGGACAGCAAGGGCCAAGGGCCAGAAGGAGAGCAAGGTTATATTCAAGCACGCTCTGCGCAACTCCCTGATCCCTGTTGTGGCAACGCTGGGCAACACCCTGGCGTCCTCCCTGGGCGGATCCGTCGTAGCCGAATCTATATTCGCAGTAAACGGCGTTGGGCTCTACATGCTCAACTCCATAGATAACCGTAACTGGCCGTCAGTTGCAGGCGGACTTCTGTTCCTGGCTATCGTTTTCAGCTTCGTAATGCTCTTTATAGATATACTCTATACGATCATAGACCCGAGGCTCAAGGACGAGTTCAACGCCAAGAACAAGATGGCAGCAAACAGGCGCGCTGCAAAGAAGAAGGCACGCGAGGCAGCCAGAAGCGCAAAGGCGCAGGAGGTGTGATATGGCAAAACTCTATACCCCTGCAATGGCAAAAGTAGATAAGAGAAAGGCCAAAGAGGCAGCCAGGAACAAGGGCAAGGTAGTAAGATCCACCCCTGCCATGGAGGCCTGGAAGAGGCTCAAGAGGAACAAGCTGGCTATCGTAGGCATGCTTGTACTGGCCTTCATAATACTCATAGCAATAATAGGCCCGTGGATAGCTCCTTACGACTACGCGGAGCCGGATTACGACCACCGTCTGGAGACCCCGAGCAGCACTCACTGGCTCGGCACGGACAGCACAGGCCGAGACATACTCTCAAGGCTCATAATGGGTGCCAGGATATCGCTGCCTATAGGCTTCCTGTGCGTTATTGCGGCGTTCGCCATAGGCGGAACGCTCGGCGCGCTGGCTGCGTTCTACGGCGGCAAGGTGGACATGATCATAATGCGTATACTGGATATCTTCCAGTCCATACCGCCCATGCTCATGGCCATAGCAGTTGTAGCCGTACTTGGCAAAGGTGTCATAAACCTTGTAATTTCAATAGTTATCAGCTCCCTGCCGGCAAGAGCCCGTATAGTGCGTGCCTCCATACTTACAGTTAAGAGGAACGACTACATAGAGTCCGCAAGGGCCATGGGCGCCAGCAGCGGAAGGCAGCTGGTCAAGTACATGCTGCCGAATGCTTTAGGTCCAATACTCACGAGCTTCACCTTCAGCGTAGCTACCGCTATCCTGACCATCTCCTCTCTGAGCTACCTGGGCCTTGGCATTTCCGAGCCTTCCCCGGAGTGGGGCGCTATGCTCTCCGGCGGAAAGACCCTTATCCGTACATATCCGCACGTCCTGCTCTTCCCGGGACTTGCTATCATGATCACCGTTCTTGCGCTCAACCTCTTCGGCGACGGCATCAGGGACGCTCTGGATCCGAGACTTAAGTAGGAGGTGCCTTATGAGTGAAAAAAGAGCACCTATCATAGTAGGTCAGTACGGAGTAGCAGGCCGCCCGCCTGTGCTGGAGCTCAAGGACCTTGTGGTCCACTACGAGACTCCGGAAGGCGTTGCGGAGGCCGTAAACGGCATTAGCTTTACTGTCAACGAGTCCGAGACTTTAGGCCTTGTTGGCGAGACCGGCGCAGGAAAGACCACCATAGCCCTTACGACCATGGGGCTTCTTCCGGACGCAGGCCATGTGGTGCAGGGCGAGGTCCTTCTGGACGGCGTCAACATCGTTACCACATCCAATAAAAAGAGAGATAAGAAAAAGCACGACAAGGGCATGCGCCACCTGCGCGGAGGCACAATGGGCATGATCTTCCAGGATCCTATGTCCGCGCTCAACCCCGTGCACTACGTAGGGGACCAGATAGCAGAAGTCGTCAGCCTGCACAACCCGGTGTCCAAGGCAGAGGCCAAGGCCCGCGCCATTGAGATGATGGAGACCGTAGGCATACCCGGCAACCGCTACAGCGAGTACCCGCACCAGTTCTCCGGCGGCATGAAGCAGCGCATAGTTATTGCTATGGCGCTTGCCTGCAACCCAAGGCTCCTGATAGCGGACGAGCCTACCACGGCTCTGGACGTTACCATTCAGGCGCAGGTTCTGGACCTGATGAGGGATCTTCAGAAGAAGTTCCACACCGCTACGCTGATGATAACCCACGACCTTGGCGTTGTTGCCGAGACCTGCGATAAGGTAGCTGTTATCTACGCAGGCGAGGTAGTTGAGTACGGCAGCGTGGAGGCTGTGTTCGAGCACACCCTGCACCCCTACACCAAAGCGCTGTTCGATGCGCTCCCAAGCCTTGATTCCGATGTCGAAAGGCTGCGCTCCATAGAGGGCCTGGTGTCTGATCCTATGGATCTGCCTACCTATTGTTCCTTCTGCGACCGCTGCCCGGAAAAGACAGAGGACTGCGGCAAGATAGACCCGTTCGCGGTAGAGGCAGAGCCCGGCCACGTGGTAAAGTGCATCAAGTTCCTTACCCCGGAGCAGATAGCGGAGCTTAAAGCCAAGCTGCCCGGAGCTGAGAAAAAGGAAGGAGGCGCTGAAAAATGAGTCAGCATCTTCTTGAAGTAGAAAATCTTAAAAGATACTTTATGGTGCCGGACGGCACACTTCACGCGGTGGACGATGTCAGCTTCACCCTGGACGAGGGCGAGACCCTTGGCGTAGTAGGAGAATCCGGCTGCGGCAAGTCCACGCTCGGCAAGACCATACTGCAGCTGATCCCGCCGACCTCCGGCAAGATAGTGTTCGACGGAGAGGACATCTCCAGGATAGACAACAAGAAGTTCGTGGAGCTGCGCAGCAAGATGCAGATGATCTTCCAGGACCCGCTGTCTTCCCTGAACCCGCGCATGAGCGTCAGCCAGCAGATAGCTGAGCCGCTGCTGATCCATAACCTTTACCCCAACAAGGAGGACCTAGGCAAGAGAGTCCTGGAGCTGATGGACACGGTAGGCCTTGCAAGGCGCTACGCGGACACCTACCCGCACGAACTGGACGGCGGACGCCGCCAGAGGATAGGCATTGCAAGGGCTCTGGCTCTTGAGCCTAAGATGATAATCTGCGACGAGCCGGTATCCGCTCTGGACGTTCTGATCCAGGCGCAGATACTCAACCTGCTGCAGGATCTGCAGAAAGAAAAGGGCATGGCGTATATATTCATTACCCACGACCTTTCTGTAGTAAAGCACATTTCGGACCACATCAGCGTTATGTACCTGGGCCAGATGGTGGAAAAGGCACCTACCAAGGAGCTGTTCAGCCACACCTGGCACCCCTACACCAAGGCGCTGCTGTCCGCTATCCCTGTGCCCTCGCTTAA
>JAZQIH010000120.1:0-3996 GCA_045541015.1 Anaerovoracaceae bacterium
CTGTAATAGAGGAAGGCTGGATCTCCAGGGCTCACCAGATCGGTCAGTCCGGTAAGATCGTTGCTCCTAAGCTCTACATAGCATGCGGAATCTCCGGCGCTATGCAGCACATCTCCGGAGCTATGGCTTCCAAGTACATCGTAGCTATCAACAAGGATGAGGATGCTTCCATCTTCGGCGTTGCAGACCTTGGTATCGTAGGCGATGCAAAGCAGATACTGCCGCTCCTCATCGAAGAAGTTAAAAAGAGAAAGTAAATAAAGGAGAAGACATGGAATTCAAGAAACCCTCTGCAGCTGTTATTGAGCAGCTCAAGGCTGCCGTTCCGGGCCGCTGCCTGGTAGGCGATGACATCGTCGAGGACTTTACCCACGACGAAATGGATTACAACGGAACAGGTACACCTGATGCTGTATGCCTGTGCACCACCACAGAAGAAGTTTCCGCTGTCTGCAAGATCTGCTACGACAACGATCTTCTCATCATCCCCAGAGGCGCTGGTACCGGACTTTCCGGCGGATGCGTTCCTTTCTTCGGCGGCATCGTTGTTGACACCAGCAAGATGAACAAGATCCTCTCCATCGATAAGGACAACATGATCGCAAGGATCCAGAGCGGTGTTCTGCTCGTAGACCTGGCTCAGGCTGCTGTAGACAATGGGATGATGTATCCCCCCGATCCGGGCGAGGTATACGCAACTGTAGGCGGCAACGTATCCACCAACGCAGGTGGTATGAGAGCCGTTAAGTATGGCTGCACCAGAGAGTACGTCCGCACCATGACAGTAGTTCTTCCCGACGGAAGAATAGTCAAGCTCGGCGGCGAGACCTCCAAGAACAGCTCCGGTTACTCCCTCCTGAACCTCATGATCGGTTCCGAAGGAACTCTGGGCATCATCACCGAGCTCGGGCTCAAGCTGATCCCGGCTCCCAAGTACCAGGTATCCCTGATGGGCGTATTCGCAGATCTTACCGACTGCATCCGTACAGTATCCAAGGTCAAGCTCTCCGGCTATGATCCCCAGGCTCTGGAGTTTATCCCCAGAAACCTTCTCGGACTCATAGAAAAGTATATGGGAAAGGTCATCTATCCGCACGACGCTGAAGGTACTGAGATCGGTGCTTACCTGCTTACCACTTTCGACTGCCGCAGGGAAGAAGACATGGACGAGATCATGGAAGGCGTTTCTGAAGTTATGCTCGAAGCTGGCGCTCTGGACGTAGTCGTATTCGACACTCCGGAGGCTTTCAGAAATGCATGGTCTGTCCGCAAGGCTGCTCTTGAGGCCATGCAGGCTGCATACAACCAGATGGACGAGTGCGATATCGTTGTACCGGTATCCCACATCGCAGACTTCTGCGAATACCTCTGGAGCATCGAGGACGAGATCGGCCTCACCCTTATCGCTACAGGCCACGCAGGCGACGGCAACATCCACTGCAACTGCATGACCAACGACATGGATCCTGCAGAGTTCCGCAGAAGAGCTGACCTCTTCCTGGACAAGGCCTTCGAGAAGGGCAAGGAATACGGCGCTCTCGTATCCGGCGAGCACGGTATCGGCATCATCAGAAAGAAGCACCTCGAACAGTCTGTCGGCAAGGACGTTATGGATCTGATGCGCGGCATCAAGTCCGTATTCGACCCGAAGGGCCTGCTCAACCCGGGCAAGGTCTGCACCTACGTAGACGGCAGGTAGTTTCTCTGCACTTGGGGACGGTTCTCAGGTGCCAACTTCATAAAACAACAGCAGAGGCGGCTTAGGCTGCCTCTGTTTTGTTGTTAGTTGTTTGCAGCGGGTGCCTGCATCCCTGGGACACGCTCTCGCTACCAGGGGACCCTCCCAGCGGGCCTAAGCTCCGGCTGCGCCTGCGGCTTGCCGATCGCTAAGGACCGGGTTCCCTGAGTATCCCAGAGGACGCAGGCACCCGTTCCAAACCTCAGCAGCAAAAGACGCACCCCAAGCCGCTCCCTGTGTTTTACTAATTTGGCACCTGAGAACCGTCCACAAGTGTCAAGTTTGTGATTATCAGTGGAGGCGGTCCTCTTTTATTTGGAATGCAGCCGGTGGGGCCGTTCATGCGCTTTCAAAGCGCTTGCGGAGCGGTAGAATAGACTTTCCTAATGGACTTTCACAGCGAGCGCGGATGCGGTACGCAGTGAGCTGATGAAAGTCCCGGAAAGGCTTGGCGTGAAGCCGCGCAGCGGGCTGAAGAAAGCGCATGAGCCCCGGATCCGGCTGTAAAATACAATAAAAGAGAACCCGTATCCTGTGTTATTTGCGTAGTTCGCACCTGAGAACCGTCCCTAAGTGCAGAAATTATGCTATAATGCAGGCAGGAGGGCGGTGTTATGAAGTCTGAATGGATAGATGCTATACTGGCGGTGGAGAAGACGCGGTCGTTTACCAGAAGTGCGGAGATCTTGTACTGCGCGCAGTCGGCGGTCACCAGGATGGTGCAGAGCGCGGAAGAAGAGCTGGGCATACAGATCTTCAGCAGGCAGTCCAAGAAGTCCAGCGTGGAGCTGACAGCGGACGGCAACAGGATAATGCCATTCATAAGGGCCTGCGGGCAGTCCAACGGAGCGCTGGCAGATGCGGCAAGGTTCATACAGTCCAAGTCTGTAACGCTGTGCTGGAGCGCCCACATGTTCAACTCGTACTCCAAAGTAACGCTGCTGGAGAAGTTCTACGACGAAAACCCGAACATAGTCCTTAAGATCAACTACGCCTCCACATACGGCTGCCTTAAGGCTATCAGGACAGGCGAGGCCGATGCCATGATTTCCTCCATGGTCTACAGGATCAAGGACGGCGCCCCCAGGCTGGATTTCGGAGACGATGTAAAGATCACTATGCTTGGGGAACGTAATGTGTACCTTGCTATCGGCGAGTATTACAGGCCAAAGAACAAGGATAGCTTTACTATTGCGGACCTTCAGAGCTACACCTTCATAACGCACAGGGACAGCCTTGATACGCTTAAAATAGGGGAGGACGAGCGCCCGATATACTTCCAGGAAGCCTGCAATGCCAACGGTTTTACGCCTAAACTGCTCTACGTGGGCAACCCGGAGGACATCAAGGACATAATAGCGCTGCAGGGCAGGGGCGTGTACCTTTCCACCGCGCCTGAAAAGCTGAGGCACACCCCGGGTATATGCTACATACCCATTACAGATGCCGGGTTCAAGGTGGAATACTATATGCTCAGCATGAAGGACAACCAGAACAAGGCGCTGGAAAAGCTCGAAAAAGCTGCCATTCCGCTGTTTGAAGAGGATCAGTAAAGCTGCCACCAAGAGAGCGACCTTGAATCACCAATGCTGTTTTTAAATCAAAACAACGTTGTTACATTTCAATAATGTTAAGAAAACGCCCATATGGGCGTTTTTTAATGCCTTTAACTAATATTCGGGCAAGGTTTTATTATGCAAAAACAGCATCGGAAAACGCAAAAAGCCGGAATGCAAGCTTTACAAACGGGTTATATAATATAAGTGGTTGAAGATAGAGCGTTCCGGAACTGTTATTATGCGCAGCCAGCGCAGCATCAAACCAAGGAGGCACTGAAATGTCAGAAAAGAATGCGGCTCAGATCCTTTCCGAAGGCGCTCTTAAGGTGAAGTTCTCCGATCTTTCTGAGCGAAATATCAGGTTCACAAAAGACAAACTCCTGGATAATATCGGGAACCTCGCCGGGGGCGCCCTTGCTTTTGGTAACAGGGAAGTAAAGTCTGTTATCGAAAGCTACGGAGAAAAAGGCGAGGCTCCTATTTTTATTCTCGGAGGCAGGGCAAGTCTGGGCGATGCTGCCATGGTAAACGCCATGAGCTCCCGCTCAAACGATTTTGAGCCCATGTTCATGAACCTGAACGGCGTGCGCTGGGCTTCCAAGGAATCCGCCACCCTCATAAACGCAGTCCTTACGGCAGGCGCGGTCTACGGCTTTTCCGGCAAGGACTACATAACTCACGAGATAGTGGCAGAAGACC
>JAZQIH010000121.1:0-11340 GCA_045541015.1 Anaerovoracaceae bacterium
CGCTACCATCTGCGCTACACCCCGATACCTGCTGCCTATCCGGCGGACCGGACAAGGCTATATAATATGCTCCGAAAAATCGGGCACTCAATTAATATACTATCGAGTGCCCGAATTGTCAACCAAATATTTGCGCAAATATAGAAAACAGGGCCTAAACCTGCAGTCTTCTACTTGTTGCAGAGCGCGCCGACTATTTCCTCGCAAAGAGCCTTGTAGGCCTGGTAGTCCTCGTTGCCCTCTGTGTCCGGCGTGTACTTGTCCACGTATTCGTTTGCGGCGTGGGTGGGCGGCTTGATGCCGTAGCCGTAGACGCTCTGGTGGTGGGTGGCCCTGATCGCGGCCTCTTTAGCCTCGCCCTCTGCGTACGGGTCTATGCTTACGTAGCCGCTGTTCACCTTGAACCTTACGGTATCGAAATACGGGTTCTTAACGTAGACCGTAATGTAGAAATCGTACCTGTAGGTGTAGCGCTTGGGATCGTAGCTGGTAAAGGCGCTCTTTTCTGTCTTGTAGGTTATCTCGGACCTGCTTTCGGAAACATCCCAACGCGCGGATGTAACATCGTCAAAGTCGAAAACGTCCGGGTTGGCCTTGGTAAGATCAGAAGAGGAAGTGATCATGATCTTTCTGGCGTCGTCGTCGAACAGGACTTTGCAGGAGTCCCCAAGGCTTCTTGTTACGCGGAAGGCTTCTACTTTTGGCAGGTTCTCCTTGCGGTACATAAGGTGTTCGTGGATGTCCGCAACGGAGGTCGTTTTGCCTATGGACCACCAGTGAGATATCTGCGAGGCGCACTTTTTGCAGATGTAGCCGTCCTTTAGCGTGGTGTGGCCGAATACACCGAGCTTTTCTCCGCAGAAATCGCAGAATTTCTTTTCAAAAAGGCCGCTTAAAATACCCATGTTCCATCCTCCTTGTTTCTTGATATTAATATTATAGCACAGCATCAAAACTTCTCAAAACACATTAATTATTATGATATAATTGATCGTGATGATTTTATGCACTGGCATATCAGTCAATGAAAGGAGTTTTTATGCAAGAAAAATTCAAAAAGGGCACGTTTTCCACGGACGAGATGCTCTCCTGCCGCACGCTCTACAAGGCTAACGGCTACAGCGATGAAGATTTCAGAAGGCCGGTTATAGGCATCTGCGATTCCTTTGCGGACGTGGTGCCGGGCCACAAGAACCTGCGCCTGCTTTCGGACGAAGTTAAGCACGGCATCTACCGCGCAGGCGGCACTCCCGTTGAATTTGGCTGCATTGCGGTCTGCGACGGTGTCTGCACCACCCACGATGGATCGCGCTATTCCCTGCCCTCCAGAGAGATAGTGGCGGACGGCATAGAGATAATGGCCAAGGCTCACCGCATGGACGGCCTGGTGCTTGTTGGCTCCTGCGACAAGACAGTTCCGGGCATGCTTATGGCTGCTGCCAGGCTGGATATTCCGTGCATATTCCTTGCAGGCGGATGCATGCTGGGCGGCCCTGCCTTTGGCTCCAAGAAGAAGGCGGACTCCACCTGCGCCCAGGAGGCTCAGGGCATGCAGCAGGCCGGAAAGCTTAGCTACCAGGAGCTTCTGGACATCTCCGATGCCTGCGCACCTACGATAGGATCCTGCCAGCACATGGCTACGGCTAACTCCATGTGCTGCATGGCAGAGGCTCTGGGCATGTCCGTGCCGGGCTCCGCTGCTATACCCGCAGTCTACAACGACCGCACCCGCGCCGCCTTCAAGACCGGCGAGATGATCGTGGACATGGTCCTAAGCGGCCGCACTGCCTGTGATATCATAACCCCGGAATCCATAAAGAACGCTATTATGGTGCTTATGGCTACCGGCGGCTCCACCAACTGCGTTATCCACACCTGCGCCATTGCCAACGAGATAGGAATCCCGGCCAGCCAGGTAATGGAGTGGTTCGAGGAATACGGCCAGACCATTCCGCTGATCTGCCGCATAAACCCGGCCTCCCACGAGTTCGACGCCGAGGACTTCTACCGCGCCGGCGGCATACCGGAGGTCATCAAGAACATGAAGGATGTCCTCTACACAGACTGCACCACCGTTACCGGCAAGACCATACTGGAGGACGCCGAGGGCTACCGCAACCTCTACGGCAGCAACCCGGAGGTCATAACCACCATGGACAAGCCCTTCTCCACCCTTGCAGGCCTTGCTATAATGCACGGCAACCTGGCTCCTAACACCGCTGTTGCTAAGCCGGCTGCCATTGCAGAGGAAGTGCGCCACTTCGAGGGCACCGCTATATGCTTCAAGGGCGAGGACGAGGCCAACGAGGCTATAGCAAAGCAGCTCGTAAAGCCGGGACACGTTGTAGTTATACGCTACGCAGGCCCCAAGGGCGCTCCGGGAATGCCGGAGATGTTCAAGCCCATGAAGCTGCTCTACGGCCAGGGCCTCAACAAGTGCACGGCCCTCATTACCGACGGGCGCTTCTCTGGCACCAACAACGGCTGCTTCGTTGGACACATTTCCCCGGAGGCTGCTGCAGGCGGCCCGCTGGCCCTCGTAGAAGACGGCGACAAGATAATTATAGACGTTGTAGAGCACAAGCTGGAGCTTTGCGTCTCCGACGAGGAGCTTGCAAAGCGCCGCGCAAAGTGGAGCTACACACCGGAGCCCATCAAGGGCTACCTTAAGCGCTACGCCCGCGAGGCCCGCAGCGCAGACCAGGGCGGAATACTGGATTAAGCGCAGTTTTGCTGCTGCACTAAAATTTAGTTGCACGCACTGCGTCCCAAAAAGACAATACAAAAGAGCGAGCCATCCGGCCCGCTCTTTTACTTTTTAACTATTTGCTCTCTTCCTCAGTCACAGTGTCCCTCGGAGCCCTTGCAAGAGTAACGATCTCAGCGCCCTCGCTTACTTTCATTATCCTTACGCCCTGGGTGGACCTGCCGAGCTCGCTCACCTCGCCGGCGCTTATCCTTATGATAATGCCATCGGAGTTGATCAGGAAGACCTCGTCGTCCGGTACTACGGAGATGGCGCCGATAAGCTCGCCAGTCTTTTCGAACTTGGTCTTATCGTAGGTCAGAAGGCCCTTGCCGCCTCTGGACTGCATCTTGTACTCCTTGACCGGCGTGCGCTTGCCGTAGCCGTTCTTGGAAACTACCAGCAGAGTTTCGCCCTTAGCCGCAAGCTCCATGGAAACGACTTCGTCTCCCTTGCTGAGGTCTATTGCCCTTACACCGCTTGCGTTGCGGCCCATCGGGCGGACTTCCTCTTCGGAGAAGCATATGCACTTGCCCTGCTTGGTTATCAGGATTATGTTGCTGTTGCCTGTGGTCTCGGCAATGCCTACCAGCTCGTCCCCTTCCTTAAGCTTGATAGCTATAAGGCCTGTCTTGCGGTTGGTAATGTATTCGGAGACCGGTGTCTTCTTGATTATACCGTTCTTTGTGACTGCAACTAAGAATCGGTTCTCGTCTATATCCCTTACAGCCATTATGGACGCAACGCGTTCGTGCTGCATGGTGTTCAGGAAGTTTACGATAGGAATGCCCTTGCCTGTCCTTGCGCCCTCCGGGATCTCGTAGGCCTTTATCATGAAGGCCCTGCCCAGAGATGTGAAGAATATCAGGTGATCGTGGGTGGAGCAGCTTACAAGGTGGCGCACAAAGTCGTTCTCCCTTGTTGCAAGTCCGGTAACGCCCTTGCCTCCGCGCTTCTGGGTGCGGTAGGTATCAGCCGTTACCCTCTTGATGTAGCCAAGGTGAGTAACTGTTACGACTATGTCCTCCTCCTGGATCAGCTCGGACTCGTCTATCTCTTCCTCGTCCGCAATGATCTGGGTGCGGCGGTCGTCTCCCCACTTGTTCTTTATCTCGTTGAGCTCGTCTTTTACTACGCCCATCAGCAGCTTTTCGTCTGCCAGCAGGCTCTTGTAGTAGGCTATCTTCTTCTGAAGGTCTGCGTATTCGGCCTCTATCTTGTCCCTCTCCAGACCCTGCAGCCTCTTGAGCTGCATATCCAGAATGGCCTGAGCCTGGCGCTCGGAAAGGCCGAACTTCTTCATCAGCTGCTCTTTAGCATCGTCATAGGCTTCCCTTATAGTCTTGATTATAGCGTCTATGTTGTCCAGAGCTATGATGTAACCTTCCAGTATGTGAGCCCTGGCCTCTGCCTTAGCAAGGTCGAACCTGGTCCTTCTGGTGAGCACCTCTTTCTGATGCTTTATGTACTCTACGAGTATCTCCTTGAGGTTCAGGAGCTTCGGGCGGCCGTCAACCAGCGCTATCATAATGATGCTGAAATTGGACTCCAGCTCCGTGTGCTTGTAGAGCCTGTTGAGCATTACCTGCGGATTTACATCCTTTTTAAGGTCTATAACTACGCGGACCTCGCCCTTGGAGGACTCGTCCCTTATATCCCTTATGCCTTCGAGCTTCTTGTCCCTTACGAGCTCTGCCATCTTGGAGATCATAACGGCCTTGTTTACTCCGTACGGAACCTCGGTAACAATTATGGACATCGTGCCCCTGGCGCCCTCTTCTATGGTTGCCTTTGAGCGTATGCGGACCTTGCCCTGGCCTGTCCTGTAAGCCTCCTTGATGGCTGCTTTTCCAACGATTATAGCGCCTGTCGGGAAGTCCGGGCCCTTGATGAATTTCATCAGGTCCTCTACTTCCGCGTCCGGTTCGTCTATGAGCAGGCAGGTAGCGTCTATTACCTCCCTGAGGTTGTGGGTCGGGATGGATGTTGCCATACCTACAGCAATACCGTTGGAGCCGTTTACCAGCAGGTTCGGGAACCTTGCAGGCAGAACCACAGGCTCAACTTCCTCACCGTCGTAGTTGGGGATGAAGTCTACTGTGTCCTTATCTATATCCCTTACCATCTCCAGCGCGAACGGGGCCATGCGGGCCTCTGTGTAACGGGAAGCAGCAGCGCCGTCTCCGTCCATGGAGCCGAAGTTTCCGTGGCCGTCCACCAGCGGGTTCCTCATGTTCCAGGGCTGAGCCAGCCTTACCATTGCATCGTAGATGGAGGAATCTCCGTGGGGGTGGTACTTACCCATTACCTCACCGACTATCCTTGCGGACTTCTTGTGAGGCTTATCCGGGGTTATGCCAAGAGCATCCATTCCGTAGAGTATCCTTCTGTGGACAGGCTTAAGGCCATCCCTTACATCAGGAAGCGCTCTTGCTACTATTACCGACATCGAGTAATCGATGTAGGATTTTTTCATTTCGTCGTATATCTCGTGCTGAACGAGCTTGTTATCGTGTATAAGATCCGGCATATCTTGCTCCTCTTACAGATCGAGTACCGCGTACTGCGCGTTTTCCTCGATGAATTTTCTTCTTGGCGGAACGCTGTCACCCATAAGCGTGGTGAATATCTGGTCTGCCCTTGCCATATCGTCTATGGTTATCTGGATAAGAGTCCTGTGCTTGGGGTCCATAGTGGTCTCCCAGAGCTGGGTAGCATCCATCTCTCCAAGACCTTTGTAGCGCTGGATCTCCGGCTTTGTTTTGCCCTGCTTTGCAAGGTCTGCCAGCAGCTTTTCCTGCTCCTTGTCCGTGTAGGTGTACCAGATGTCCTTACCTACCCTTACCCTGAACAGCGGCGGCTGGGCAGCGTAAACGTAGCCGCCCTCTATAAGCTGAGGCATGTGGCGGAAGAACAGCGTAAGCATAAGTGTCCTGATATGGGCTCCGTCTACGTCCGCATCGCTCATGATTATGATCTTGTGATACCTGAGCTTATTAATATCGAACTTTTCTCCGATTCCGCAGCCAAAGGCTGTGATCATGTCCTTTATGGTATCGGAGGCCAGCATCTTATGCTGCGAAGCCTTCTCTACGTTAAGGATCTTACCGCGGAGAGGCAGTATAGCCTGAGTCTTGCGGTCGCGCCCTTCCTTTGCGGAGCCGCCTGCGGAGTCTCCCTCTACGATGAAGATCTCGGAGAGAGCCGGGTCTTTTTCGGAGCAGTCCGCAAGTTTTCCGGGGAGGCTTGAGCTTTCCAGAGCGCCCTTTCTAACGGTATCGCGCGCTTTTCTGGCAGCTTCCCTGGCCCTGAAAGCCCTTAGAGCCTTGTCTACTATAGGCCTGGCCTGGCCGGGGTTCTCCTCCAGGAATGCCATAAGTTCTTCCTTGGTAACGGAATCCACCAGGGTGCGCATGTCTGCGTTTCCGAGCTTGGTCTTGGTCTGACCCTCGAACTGCGGCTCGGTGAGCTTTACCGAAACTATTGCGGTAAGGCCTTCTCTGATATCGTTGCCGTCCAGATCCGGATCCTTTTCCTTAAGAAGTTTTGCCTTGCGGGCGTAGTCGTTCACCACCTTGGTTATAGCTGTCTTGAAGCCTACCAGGTGGGCGCCGCCTTCAACTGTATTGATGTTGTTTGCGTAAGAGAAGATATTTTCTGTGTAGGAATCTGTCCACTGCATGGCGATCTCTACTTCCTTATCCTTCTTTACGCTCTCGTAGTATATGATGCTCGGGTGTATAGGAGTCTTGTTCTTGTTCTGGAACTCTACATACTCCTTGATACCGCCCTCGTAGTGGTAAACTTCCTTCCTTGGCTTGGGGCCGCGCTCGTCCTCCAGGGTTATCTTTATGCCCTTGTTGAGGAAAGCCATCTCCCTGAGGCGGGATTCAAGTGTATCGAAGCTGTATACTGTGTCGTCGAAGATCTCCGGATCCGGCTTGAATGTTACGTGAGTACCGGTCTTTCTGCCGCATTCCCCTACTATGTTTACCGGGGTCATTACCTTGCCGCGGGAATACTCCTGGCGGTAGATCTTGCCGTCCCTCATGCTCTCTACGGACATGCTTTCGGAAAGCGCGTTAACAACAGACGCACCTACGCCGTGCAGACCGCCGGATACCTTGTAGCCGCCTTCTCCGAACTTTCCGCCCGCGTGAAGCACTGTCATGATAACTTCCATTGCGGACTTGTGCATCTTGGGATGCTCGTCTACAGGCATGCCTCGGCCGTCGTCCGTTACTTCTATGGAATTATCCTCTTTTATAACAACATTTATGGTCTTGCAGTAGCCGGCCAGGGCCTCGTCCACCGAGTTGTCCACTATTTCGTAGACCAGGTGATGAAGTCCTCTGCTGCTGGTGGTACCTATATACATACCGGGGCGTATTCTGACCGGTTCCAGACCCTCTAAAACCTGGATCTGTTCCGCATTATATTCCCCATTTTTTCTTGTGATGTCTTCTGCTGCCATCTAGCTCCTCCGCCCCAATATATTGGGCTTTTTACGTATTTTTTGAACTGTAAGATTATAACATTTTGTGTGTCTAAAATCAACGATTTGAGCCATTTTTTTAGGCTTGATGCAGAAAAATGCCACAAAAATTTTTTAGTGCGTCATTCGGTCGATTTTTTTGTAAAAACACAACATATATTGCATGTTGAAATTGTGGAATACTTTATCCACAAGCTGTGGAAAACTTGTGGATTCCTTAATTTTTTCGCTTTTATGCTTGGGATATTCCTGTGGAAAACTTTTTTTGGTATAATATCCGCAGGCACAATATATATCAAATCAAAAGCTCGCGTTTTTTACTTTTCTGACGTGAGCTTCCCCTATTTTAGGCAAGATTTGATATAATATAATAGACTAAAAAGAATAATACCAAAAGGAATCATCATAGATGACTAAAACGGAACTGAAAGCATGCTGGGACAGTGTGCTTGATCTTATGCGCAAAAAAGTGGATCCTCTGGCTGTAGATACCTTCTTCAAGCCTCTTTCTCCAATAAAGATAAGCGAAAGGGAACAGAAGCTCTTTTTGCTTGCTCCGAAGGAATCCAACTACGCTTTCTACCAGAGCAGAGTAAACAACCACATGAGCAGCCTCTCCGAATGCATGAACTCTGTATTCGGCAAAGTTTACACTATAGAAGTAACTGAAAAAGAGAGCCTCCAGGAAACAGAAGATCCTTATTCCGCAGAAGACAGCCTCAACCCTAAGTACACTTTCGAAAGCTTCGTAGACGGCCCCAACAACCGCCTTGCATACGCAGCTTCTGTTTCTGTTGCAGAAGGTTATTCCAGGCAGTACAACCCTCTGTTCCTCTACGGCGGCAGCGGCCTTGGCAAGACTCATCTTATGCATGCAATAGGCCACTATGTAAGCCAGAAGAGGGCAAGGAAAAAGTATATCTACGTTTCCGCTGAAACTTTTACAACAGAGCTTATAGAGGCAATAAGAAACAAGACCCAGCAGGCATTCAAGGATAAGTACCGCAAGGTAGATTATCTGCTTTTCGATGATGTTCAGTTCATTGCAGGAAATAAAGCTGTAGAAGAGGAGCTTTTCAATACTTTCGAGGCTCTTTACAATTCCAACAGGCAGCTCGTTTTCACATCGGACAGGCCTCCAAAGGAGCTTAACGGCATTCCGGACAGGCTCATAAGCCGCTTCAATTGGGGACTTCCTGTAGATATCCAGCCTCCTGAATACGAAACAAGGATGGCTATACTTAAAAATAAGGCCATACTTGAAGGCCTGGATATAAGCGATCCCAACCTTATAGCTGTAATGGATGTTATAGCCCAGGGCGTAAACAGCAATATCAGAGAGTTGGAAGGTTCCTTTACAAGAGTTCTTGCGCATGCAGCTCTTACCGGAGAAAAGATAAGCCTTCCTCTTGCAAAGAGGGTGCTTACAGATGTATTTAAGACCAGGGAATCCGATATTTCTCCTTCGGATATTAAAAAGGCTGTAGCAAATTACTACAAGATAAAGGTCTCTGAGATGGAATCATCAAAGAGGTCCAGAAATATAGCTTATCCAAGGCAGATAGCTATATACATGATAAGAGAGCTTTGTCCGAACTATTCTTTCCCGAAGCTTGGAGAGATATTCGGAGGAAGGGATCATACAACTATACTGCACAGCTACGAAAAGATCTGCGATGAACTTAAGTATTCTCCGGACCTTCAGAATATAATAAACAACATAAAAGCTAATCTTGAGCTTTAGATAATCCACAGGCTGTGGAAAAGATGTTTTTTGTTTTCCACAGGTTTTTAAAGCTCAAAACCGTTGAAAGATCAAGCTTTCCGGAGCTTATCAACTTTTCAACAGACCAACAACATCACCAACAGCAAAAAAATTATAAAGAAAGGCGCCTGCAATGAAATTCACTTGTACTCAGATAGCTTTAGCCAAGGCTATAAACACTGTTTCAAGAGCTGTTTCTGTAAGAACAACAATTCCTATCCTTAAAGGAATACTCATGACAGTTAAAGACGGAAGGCTTACGATGTCTGCTTCCGATCTGGATCTTAGCATAGAAACAAGCATAGATGTTCAGGCAAGCGGAGAGGGCAGCACAGTTGTTTCCGCAAAGCTTTTCGGAGAAATAATAAGAAAGCTTCCTAACTCTCTTGTAACGATAGAGCAGGCAGAAGGAAAGCTCAACATCAAGTGCATAGGCTCCGATTTCAGCATAGTTTCTCTTCCTGCAGAGGAATTCCCTGTAATAGGAGGAGTTGAATCCAAGAATTTCATCGATCTTAAGAAGGAAGACCTTTCTGATCTTATTAAAAAGACAGTCTTTGCAGCAAGCATAGACGAAAAGAAGGGCATTCTTACAGGCTGCCTTATAAACTTCAAGCCGGAAAATATAGAAATGGTTGCTCTTGACGGTTTCAGAATGGCTGTTGCAAACAAAGACGCAAGCACAGGAACAGACAGAAGGATAATAGTTCCTGCAAGGATCCTTTCCGAGATCAACAAGATAATCGCAGACGACGAAGGTTCCGATTCTGTTTCCCTTGTAATAGAAGACAGGAAGCTGGAGATACTCACAGAGGATACAAGAGTTATCGCAAGGCTTCTTGAAGGCGAATTCATAAAGTACACAGATATTATTCCTCAGAACTGGAAAACAAGAGTAGTTACCGGCAGAGAAGACGTTCTTTCCAGCATAGAAAGAGCATCGCTTCTTGCTAAGGAAGGCAAGAACAACCTTGTAAAACTCAATATTTCGGAAGGAAGCATAGATATAAGCTCCAGATCCGAAGAAGGAAATGTTAACGAGCACTTAGGAGCAGACGTTCAGGGTCCGGACCTTGTTATTGGCTTCAATTCCAAGTACCTGCTGGATGTTCTTAAGTCTATTTCGGACGAAGAGATAGCATTTGAGCTTGGAACAAGTGTAAGCTCCTGCCTTATAAAGCCTGTAGACGGAAAAGATTACACCTACCTGGTGCTTCCTGTAAGGATCACAGTAGCTTAAATGTATTTCAAGCAGATAGAACTTAAAAACTTCAGAAATTATAAAGATCAGAAAGTAGAGTTCGATCCAAAGCTCAACCTTATCTTAGGAGACAACGCTCAGGGTAAGACCAATCTTCTTGAAAGCCTCTTTATAATGGGTCTTGGAAAGTCCTTTAAGACCAACAACGACAAAGAAATGATAGCCTTTGGAGAAAAGATAGCAAGGGCTAAGTGCGTTGTTGGAGAAGAAGGGGAGCCGGATACCGAAATTGAGATAGCCTACAGCACAGAAGGCAAGCTTATAAAGGTAAACGGTGTAAAGCTTTTAAGAAATGTTGACCTTTTGGAGAATATTTACGTTGTTATATTTTCTCCGGAAGATCTTAAGATAGTAAAAGACGGTCCTGATCTTAGAAGAAGGTTCCTGGACAGAGAGCTTTGCCAGATAAAACCTGTATATTACAGCGATCTTGGAAACTATAAAAAGGTCCTTAAGCAGAGAAATACACTTTTAAGAGATCAGAATGACGATATCTACCTCTTTGATGTTTTCGATGAAGCTCTTTCCGATTACGGCGTAAGGATAGTAGAGGAAAGAAAAAAGTTCATCGAAAGGCTGCATGGCATCTGCAAGCAGATCCACAGCGATATTTCAAGCGGAAAAGAAGAGCTGGAAATTAGGTATGAGACTGCAACTGAAGATAAGTTGCAGTTCAAAAATAAGCTCAGAGACAGCTTTAAGAACGATATTTTAAGAGGTTATACCGGTTTTGGCCCTCATAAGGACTTTCTGTCTATAAAAGTAAACGGAAAGGATATAAGGGTCTACGGTTCCCAGGGTCAGCAGAGAACTGCAGCGCTTTCCTTAAAGCTTGCGGAAATAGAGCTCATAAAGCAGGAAACAGGACACAACGCAGTGCTTTTGCTTGACGATGTCCTTTCAGAACTTGATACTAACAGGCAAAGATACCTTATAGAAACTATGAAGGATGTACAGATATTCGTATCTGCCACCGGAATAGAGGAAGAACTGCAAAAAATGCTTCCTAAAGGCAATGTATATATTGTTGACAACGGAAAAGTCAACTTATATAATAGATAAGCTACTCTATT
>JAZQIH010000122.1:0-20633 GCA_045541015.1 Anaerovoracaceae bacterium
GGCTCCGGCATGGGAACAGCGGGCCTTGTGGGCCAGATAAACGCATATCAGGACATGGCCGCGAACGGCGTTTCCCCGACCATGATCCTTATCCAGATAGCGCTGATGCACTTTATCCTGCCCGGGCTCATAGCCTGGATCGTGGCTAAGGTCATGCGCAGCAAAGGCATCATCAAAGATGGTGACATGAAGCTCTCACTGAAGTGATCTCATGAGCCCCGGACCCGGCTGCATGATGCTTTATACAATAAACCTTTAGCAGGAGTAGCATAATGCTTTACAAGTGGAACATAACGATACCGCAGCTTACCGAGGACTGGCAGCGCAAAGCCTACGTCTACGTGCCGGACTGGTACGAAGAAGGCTCGGCCGAGCGCTTCCCCGTGCTCTACATGTTCGACGGCCACAACGTATTTCTGGACGAAGACGCCACCTATGGCAAAAGCTGGGGCATGCTGGAATTCCTGGAGGAGAACCGCGTGCCTCTTATAGTAGCCGCAGCGGAGTGCAACAGCTTTCCGGAAGACAGCAGGCTCGGCGGCAGGCTCTCCGAGTACTCGCCATTCTCCTTTGAGGACGGCTACTGGGGCAAGATAAAGGGCCGCGGCAAGATCACCATGGACTGGATGGTCAAAGAGTTCAAGCCCTACGTGGACGAGCACTTCCCGACGCTTCCCGAAAGGAAGTACACCTTCATCGGCGGAAGCTCCATGGGCGGGCTCATGACTATATACGCGCTTATGCGTTATGGCAAGTGGTTCTCCAGGGGCGCAGCGCTGTCTCCGGCCATCGTCTTCAGCAAGGACCAGGTCTTTGAGATGATACGCAAGGCCAGGATAGCAAAGACCCACCTCTACATGGACTGCGGAGAAAAAGAGCTTCGCGGGGAAGAAGACAGGGCGCTGATGATAAGTCTTGCAGACGAGCTCTTTAAGAAAAAAGTAATGCTCACCGCCCGCATAGTGCCCGGCGGCAAGCACAACGAAGCATCGTGGGAGAAGCAGCTGCCCTTCATAATGGACGCGCTGTTCTACGAGCTGTAAATTATTATCTTCCGAACTTGAAACAGGAGAAAAGAGATGGAAACACAGTATTTTGAAAACTACAGCCAGTGCCTGGGGCGCAACATGGAGCTCAAGGTCTACGGCCACAGCGGAAAGCCTGTCATCTACATACCCTGCCAGGACGGACGCTTTTACGATTTTGAGAGTTTTCACATGGATCAGACCCTGGCGCCTTTTATAGAAAGCGGCAGGTGCATAGTCTTTTCCGTGGACACCATGGATGCGGAGAGCTGGTCTGCCTACAACGCGGACCCGGCCTGGCGCATAAAAAGGCACGAGCAGTGGATGGCCTACATAGTGCAGGAGGTCGTGCCGTTTATCAGAGAGTACATGGAGCCGCGCGGCGGACGCGGGCAGGGCAGGGATATAGTCACATTCGGCTGTTCCCTTGGAGCAACTCACGCCCTTAACCTCTACCTGAGGTTCCCGCAGATCTTTTCCGGCTGCCTGGCGCTCAGCGGAATGTACACCGCCGAATACTACTTCGGCAGCTACATGGACGAAAACGTCTACCTCAACTCTCCGGAGCACTACCTGGGCGGCATGCCGGAAGATCACGAATTCATAAAGCTCTACGACACCGGCCGCGCCGCAGTCTGCGTGGGTCAGGGCCGCTGGGAGATACCCGAGAGCACAAGGAACTTAGACAAGATCTGCCGCGAACACGGCATACGTATATGGTTCGATTACTGGGGCTGGGATGTAGACCACGACTGGCCCTGGTGGTACAAGCAGGCAGTTTACTTTATGCCTTATGTACTCGGACCGGAGGAGCAATAATGACCAATTTTATATTCATTTCACCTAATTTTCCGGACAACTACTGGCAGTTCTGCAGAGGGCTGCGCGATAACGGCGTAAGGGTCCTTGGCATAGGGGACGCGCCCTGCGATTCGCTCAGCTGGGAGCAGCAGGATGCGCTTTTCGAATACTATAAAGTAAACTCCCTGGAGGACTACGACCAGGTCTACAGAGGCGTGGCCTACTTTGCCTTCAGGTACGGCAGGATAGACGGCCTTGAGAGCAACAACGAGTACTGGCTGGAGCAGGACGCAAGGCTCAGGGAAGATTTCAACATACCGGGCCTTAAGCCATCCGACATGCCACGGCTTCGCTACAAGTCCGGAATGAAGGCCTACTACGCCAAGGCCAGGATACCAGCCGCCAAGTTCCACATGGTGGACGATCTTGAAGGCTGCCTGGCATTCACGGAAGAGGTAGGCTGGCCTGTAATAGTAAAGCCGGACAACGGCGTCGGCGCATCGCACACCTACAAGCTTGCGGACCGCAAGGAGCTGGAAGCCTTCCTTAAGGAGCGCCCGGAGGGCAGCTTCATTATGGAGGAGTTCGTAAAGGGCCGCGTTGAGACCTATGACGCCATCATAGGACCGGACGGCACAGCCCTGTTCGAGACCGGCAACGTTACCCCGGACAGCCTCATGGACGTCGTAAACAACGAGGAGAACTCCGTGTTCTACATCAGAGCCGAAGTTCCCGAAGACATAAAGAAGGCCGGAAGAGCTGCAGTTAAAGCCTTTGGCGTAAAGAGCCGCTTTGTGCACTTCGAATTCTTCCGCCTTACGGAGGACCAGCGCCTTGGCAAGAAGGGCAAGGTGGTTGCCCTGGAGGTGAACCTGCGTCCAAGCGGCGGAAAGTCTCCGGACATGATGGACTACGCCAACGGCACAGACGTCTACAAGATCTGGGCAGACATGATGGCCTTCGGAAAGACCGCCACAGAGTGCCAGGCAAAGCAGTTCTGCGTGTTCGCATCCCGCAGGAAGAGCAGAAACTACGCCCTCAGCGCGGAGGAGATCAGGGAAAAGTACGCGGACCACATCATGGAAGAAGGCCCGGTGCCGGAAGCCCTTTCCGGCGCCATGGCGGACTACATGTTCATAGCCGTGTTCGGCACCGAAGACGAGCTCTGGGCGTTCGCAAAAGAAGTATTCAAGGAAGAGTAAAACCATATGGCCGGCAAGGTAACAGGAGATTTTTCAAAGGGAAGCGTCTTTAAGACCATAATAAGGCTCTCGCTTCCCATAATGATAGCGGAGGTGGTCCACATAACCTACAATATAGTGGACCGTCTTTACATAGGCCGCATCCCTGAGGTGGGCACCGCAGCGCTTACAGGCGTTGGCGTGGCTTTTCCGCTGATTTCCCTGATAACGGCTTTTGCCAACCTGTTCGGCGTTGGCGGAGCGCCCCTGGCATCCATAGCCAGAGGGGAGGGCGACAACGAGAAGGCCGCACGCATTCAGGACACCTCCTTTACGACCATGCTCATAGTCGGCGCGGCTGTGACTGTGCTGATGTTCACCCTGTCCCCGTGGCTGCTATCCCTGATGGGAGGCGACGCCGAGACTCTGCCCTACGCAACGGATTACTTCAGGATATACGTGCTCGGCACCATACCGGTGCTGATCAGCCTTGGCATGAACCCTTTCATCAACGGGCAGGGCTTTACCAAGGTGGGCATGGGCACGGTGCTGATAGGCGCAGCCCTGAACATCGTCCTGGATCCCATACTCATCTACGCAGCAGGCATGGGTGTAAAGGGCGCTGCCGTTGCAACGGTCATCTCTCAGATAGCGAGCGCTGCCTGGGCGGTTGCGTTCCTGTTCAGCAAAAAGCCGGTCGTTCCCCTGCAGAAGCTCAGGATATGCGGACCGGAGCTTGGGAATATCATCAAGCTCGGCGCGACAGGCTTCGTGTTCAAGGCTACCAACAGCGTTGTCCAGACTGTCGTTAACATCATCCTTAAGACTTGGGGCGGCGCGGCAAGCACCTACTACATAGGCGCCATGACCATAATCAACTCCATAAGGGAGATAACCATGTGCCCCGCAAACGGCATAGTCAGCGGAGCAATGCCTGTCATGAGCTACAACTACGGCGCGGGCAACCCGGAGAGGGTAAGCAAGTCCATATCCGTTATCCTCTGGACAACCATGGCTATAAACTTCGTGTTCTGGGCCGTGATGGTATTTGCCCCGCACTGGATGTACGCAATATTCACGGAAGATCCGGAGCTCATAGCCGTGGGCGCAAAGTGCGCCAGGGTGTATTTCATAGCCTTCCCGATGATGTCCATGCAGCTTACCGGTCAGCACACCTTTGTGGCGCTCAACTATCCCAAATACGCGCTGTTCTTCTCCCTGTTCAGGAAGATCATAATGGTAGTGCCTCTGACCCTTATCCTGCCGCATTTATGACTTGGGGTAATGGCGCCGTTCTGGGCAGAGACTATATCCCAGGTGATAGGCTCCACATCCTGCCTTACCACTATGTATAAAGTAATTTGGAGCAAACTCAGATCAAAAGGGGTAACAAATGAAGGGTAAAACAAAAACACTTATTGCTTTGCTGCTGGCGGCGGCCATGCTGCTTAGCCTTGCAGCCTGCGGAAAGAAGCAGGAGTCCGGAAACACTGCATCGGACCTGAGCCTTTCCGAGGCGGACTGGCCCATAGTGGACGGAGCCACTGCCTTCAAGCCGTTTTACGTAAAGGCCGCGGCAATGATACTCGGAAAGACGGAGGAAGAAGCTCAGCAGTACGTGCTCTGCAGCACCACAGACCTGGCTTATCCGGCTCTCGTGGACAAAGACGCGGACCTCATCTTCTGCCTTGGACCTTCCGAAGAGCAGGAAAAGCTTGCAAAATCCAGGGGCATAGGCTTTGAATCCGTGCCGGTGCTAAGCGAGGCTTTCGTGTTCTTCGTAAACAAGGACAACCCGGTAAACAGCGTAACAGTAAAGCAGCTGCACGATATCTACGCAGGAACCATAACCAACTGGAAGGAGCTTGGTGGAAACGATGAGCCCATCATAGCCTACCAGCGCTCCGAAGGCTCCGGCAGCCAGACAGGGCTGTACAAGTTCGTCATATCCAAGGCCGAGACTGCAGAGCCGCCCAAGGGCGTGCGCGTGGACACCATGGCCGGAATAGTGGACGTTGTGGCAAATTATAAGAATTCGGCCGGTGCAATAGGCTATTCTTATCTTTACTTTGTAAAGAATCAGCACTATGATGATAATATAAAACTGCTTAATATAGAAGGCATTGCACCTACAAGCGACGCAGTAGCAAGCGGCAAGTATCCCATGATAGATACCGCTTATGCAGTGTTCAGGACTTCTGAGCCCCAGGACAGCGCTGTCAGGAAGATAGCCAACTGGTGCGCCGGAAAGCAGGCTGCGCAGATAGCTACAGAGCTGGGTTATATCCCTTATAAAGGAAAGTAGGCTTATCATAAATTGCTTGGCAGAATTAAGAAAACAACAGCTTTTATACTGATACTTGCTATGGTCTGCGGATCCATGTTTGCCTGCGGCAAGAAGGCGGATCCGGTAGTTATAGAAGGCGGAGACATGAGCTATGTGCCGCCCAAGACCGTGACCCCTGATTACGTTATGGCAGAAAACCCCATAACGGTAAGCAACAACTACAACGGGCCTCTTAAGATAAGCGGCCTTAAGGACGCAAACGCTCAGGACAGGATAAACAAGGCCATAAGCGAAGAATACGCAAGGCTTTCCGCAGCGGACTTCGTGCCGCCGGTAACAGGCGCTAAGGTGCTGGAGAAAAAGTACGCTAGCGGAAGATCCGAGACTCATGTCTTCTGCAGCGTTGCCGGAAACGTGGAGAACGTGCTTTCTGTCTGCATCACCTACAGCAAGTCCTATTTCCCGGAAGGGGAGCAGAGCCCCGCAACTAAGAGCGAGCAGGTAGATTACGAGTCCTGCCTGGTATTCGACCTTACCACGGGCAGCAGGCTTAAGCTTGCGGACCTGTTCATAGACGGGGTGGATCCCGTAAAATACGTCAACTCGAAAATTGCAGAACTTATAGCTCAAAGCGATCTTTCCGCCGAGGGTTGGAGTGAAGACTCCGAAGACCAGCTGATCCGCGTCAGCGGAAGCTTCAAGGGAATAAACGCGGATCAACCCTTCTACGTGGATATGGACGGCCGCCTGGTGGTGTGCTTCGATACCCGCAACCCGGAGCTTGTGGATGCGCAGTCGGCCATCATAAACTTTTACGAGGTAAGCAATCTGGGCCGGGCCCAGGTAAAGCTTGCGGACATTTACGAAGGCTCTGTAAGCAAGTACCGCCTTGTGCAAAGGCCTTTCCCGGCAAGCTCCATTAAGCCCATAGCCATTCCAGGCACCGTAAGGGAGGACGAATCAGGCGAGAGCGGCAAGAGGTACAACTACTATTCGGAGGTCCACAACTACGCTGAGCTTTCGGACAGCATCAACAAGTACCTTTCTCTGGACTGGATGAACGCGGAGCGCATAGCCAAGGACGCCAGGTACCGCGCGGCTGAGTACACCTCCGCGGACGATACCGCAACCGGCTACTTCCGCATCTACTCCTACGCAAACAGGATAGGGGATTATATCAACACTTCTGTAGGCTACACGGAGTACTACAACAGCCCCAGCCTGGACAAGGAATACTACCGCTACGAGGAGAACCACCTCCGCTGCTACAAGGACGGTTCGGACGAGCCCCTTGCCATAGAGGACATCTTCTGGGACAAGGCTAAGGCCACCGAGCTTATAAAGAACGCGCAGATATCGGTATTCAAGAGGGATACAGCGGCTTACTACAGATCCAACTACAACATCCTCAACAGGCTGGCTCAGGATCTGGCGGAGCATGTCTGCGGATTCTCCGTGGGCGTGGACTTTATATCCCTGGAGTACGATGTTGATGTCTACGAACTGGTATCCAAGTACTTTACCAGGACCCGCGATTCGTACAGGCGCACTCTGGTAGCCGATACAGGTTTCCTTGACTACACAGACCTTGGCTACGATAACCTGAGGATATTCAAATGAGGATAGTCTGCACATCTTCAGACGAAACACTTAAAAACGCTCTGTTTGGTATGATAAGGAAGGACCTTGAAGCCATCCCCGGTGGCTTTCAGAGGGTGATCCTTGCTGTGCCCAGACAGAGCACTTTTTCAGTTGAGGAAGAAGCCATGGAGACCCTTGGCGGCAAGGGCTTTATGACTCTGAACATTATCTCTTCCGAAAAGCTGCGCAAGGATATTATAAGGGAGACTGGCGGCAGCGGAAGGGTCTACGTGGACTCCACCGGCCGCAGCATGATGCTGCGCAAGGCTTTGAAGCAAGCCGCGCCGCAGCTGGATGCCTTTGCCTCGGTAAGCAAGGACCCAAGGTTTACGGCTGTGCTCAAGGACTTTATAGTCCAGATGAAGCAGGGCGGCCTTGGCCCTCAGGACCTTAAGGAGCTTTCTGCGGGCTGCCGTGAGGGGAGCCTGCTTTCAAGGAAGCTCTCTGATATGAGCCTTATTTCCCAGGCCTACGAGCAGCTTCTTTCCGGAACCTATTCGGATTCGGAGGACGAGCTGGCATTTGCCGCAAGCCGCGTAAAAGACAGCGATCATATAAGGACTTCAAAGATATACTATTACGGTTTCAGCTCACTTTCTGTGCTGGAGGCGGAGCTTTTAAAGGAGCTGGACCGCTGCTCTGCCGGGCTTTGTGTTGCGCTGGTAAGCGGCCGGGGCATGCAGTACGAGGCCACAAGGCGCTGCATAGAGCTTCTTGGTGCGCAGGCCGAATACATAGGCGCGGAGGCTCAGAGCGGACAAGGCGCAGCAGGTGCTGCTAAGGCGCCGGCCATGGAGCTGGTGAGCTGCGCAAGCCCCTTTACCCAGGCCGAGACCCTGGCTGCAAGGATAATGCAGCTGGTAAGGGAAGAGGGCGCGGACTATTCGGACATGGTGGTCCTTACCCCAGAGCAGGGCAGCGACGGCCAGATAATAAAAAGGGTGCTCACCCAGGCCGGCATACCAGTGTTCATGGACGAGAGGCGCGCCATACTGCACAGCTCTTCCGCCCAGACTGTAAGCTCTCTTATGGCGCTTGCGGACGGAAAGTTCCTGGCAAGGGACGTCGTTTCCTTCCTTCGCTCCGGCGCTGTGGACGCCACGGAGGACGATATCTGGACCTTCTGCCACTACGTTAAGCAGTTCCACATAAAAGGCAAGGCTTTCCTTAAGCCTTTCAAGTATAAAAACAAGGACTTCACGGAGGCGCAGTTTACTGCCTGCGAAAGTATCAGGGCGGGCCTGGCATCGCTTCTGGAGAGCTTCACGGAGGAGATGGCAGGGGCGGAGACTGCCGCAGCCAAGGCGGAAGTCCTAAGGAGCTTTCTTGCGGAGCGCATAGGCCTTCCCGAAAGGCTGGAGGCGCAGGCCGCGGACATGGCCGCCGAAGGCTTTGCGGACGCTGCGGAGGAGACCCGCCAGCTCTGGGGCATAATAGACGGCATACTGGCCCAGATGACAGAGCTCATAGGATCCGAAACGATCAGCAACGAAGAGATGGCAGACATACTCATGGACGCCCTCTCGGATGTTAAGGTGGGGCTGCTGCCTCAGGCGGAGGGCAAGGTGCAGATAGGCGGCATCAGAAGGTCCCTCCCCACAAAGAAGAAGGCAGTCTTTATCACAAGCATGTGCGACGGCCTCATCCCGTCCGGTTCCGACGGAAGCGCGCTTCTTACGGAGGCGGAGCTTAAGCAGCTCAGCGACAAAGGCAAGGCCCTGGCCAGGACCCGCAGCTCCCTTATCTCAGAGGAGATATTCATGGCGGCGCGCGCAGCTCAGTGCGCAAAGGATCTGCTGTGGATAGGCGTTCCTGCCGGCAGCGAGAGCGGGGAGACCCTTTCGCCTTCGCCGCTGCTGCCAATGATAAAAAGCATGTGCGGCTCCGTAACGGAGCTTAAGGATATAGAAAACAGCGGAGATGACCTGGCCTTTATGCAGGGCAGCAGGTTCCCGCTTGGCCGTACAGCCCAGATCCTTAGGGCAGGCACCCAGGGAGACCCCGTGCCGGAGCTCTGGAAGGCTGCCTACAACATACTTGCAGGCGATGCTCCGCAGCTTAAGGCGGCGCTCAAATACAAGCCGGGCGACAAACCGCTTGGCAAGGAGCTGGCAGCAGATCTGTACGGCAGGGACGGTAAGCTTTCGCTATCGCCCTCCAGGCTGGATAACTTTGCGGCCTGCCCCTTCAAACACTACATAGAATACGGCTTAAGGCCGCTTATTCCAAGGGATTTCGGCATCGGTGCCAGGGAAGTGGGAGACATACTCCACGAGGCCTTGCTTAAGCTTTGCGAGGCTTTAAGCGCTCCTGCAAGGAAGACCGGAAAGCCGATAACGGACCCGTCCTCCCTCTGGATGACAGTAAGCAGGGAGCAGGCGGAGGCCATGCTCGCAAAGATACTGGACGACATGGCAGAAGAGGCTGCTGGCGGTGCTCTTGCGTCCTCCAAGGCGGAAGCTTACAGGGGCAGCAGGCTGCGCATCATATGCATGCGCTTTGCGTGGCATTTGGTGGAACAGGTCCGTGCAGGCAGTATAGACGAGATGTTCTTTGAGACAGGTTTCGGGCGCGGAGCAACTTTCCCGCCCATAGTGCTGCACACAGCAGCCGGCGATGTCTTTGTGGAGGGCAAGATAGACCGCATAGACAGGCTCCCGGCCCCGGACGGCGGCAGCTACACCAAGATAGTGGACTACAAGTCCGGAAGCACAAGCTACAACCAGACCCTGATAGAAAAAGGGCTTGCACTGCAGCTCATGACCTATCTTGAAGGCGCAATAGGAGATGGCGCAAGCAAGCCCGCCGGAATTTATTATTTCAGGATAAGTTCGGACGATATAAGCGCTGCGGTGGAGGACATTTCCTCGGAGGCGCTGTCCGAAAAGCTTACAGAGTCGATCAACAAGAAGTACAAGCTGGACGGCCTTACCGTGCAGGACGAACACGTTCTGTGCGGCATAGACAAAGAGCTGCTTCAGACCGGAAAGTCCACGGTCCTGGACGTTTCCAGGGATTCCAAAGGAGAGCTGAAGGGCAAGCTCATAAGCCCGGAGGACATGGAAGCCTTCCGCAAAAACTTCCGCAGCATGCTTACTTCCGCAGCTGAAAGCATAGCCATGGGCAGGATAGACGCAGACCCCAAGAAGGTTGGAAACATCTTCGATTCCTGCAAATACTGTGCTTACAGCGGAATCTGCCTTAAAGATACGTATCGATAAAGTTCTTTATACCGTCTGTGATGTTGGCGCCCGGCCCCTTTACCACGTGGGCCAGCCAGGAATCGCTCAGAAGGTCCATCAAGGTCCCCTGGAATTGGAGGTATCCGTCCAGGGGCTTGTTTTTCCTGGGATAAAGCCCGGCCTTGTAGTTCTCCGCAACCACGCGGTAGCGCTCCATGGCCATGTCCACAGCCTGAGACCAGGACAGGTAGAGCTCGTCTGCGGCAAGCTCTCCGGTCTTTCTCATTTGCGCGCGGTCCCTGCCCTTGGTTGCAAGCATTACGGCAAGGGATGCGGGGTTTTCGTCTATAAGGTAGCCGTTCCGCCCGTCCGTTACGCCTTCTGCGGCGCAGCTTCCGGTGATCAGCACCGAAGCCAGGGAGCAAGCCGCGGCCTCTCTTACAACAAGGCCGTTGGTATCGAAGTTGGACGGGAACAGGAAAAGATCCGCCCTGCAGTACCAGGCGCTTAAGGTCTTTCTGTCGTAGATAGGCCCAAGGAAGCTGACCTTATCCCCCAGCTTCAGCTCCTCGGAATATGCCTTTATCTCTTCTTCGTCCAGGCCCCCGCCTATGAATACCATGCGGAAGTCTATCTGCTGGGACTTGAGCGCTGCCAGGGCGTCCAGTATTATCCTTATGCCCTTGTACCACATGAGCCTTCCTACAAAGAGGTAGACAGGAACGCCTTCGGGGGCGCTCAGCTCTTTGGTGAGCTCCATGGTCTCTTCTTCAGGGAGCCTCTGCCTGGGAATGTCCACGCCGTTTGGCATTACGATGTAGTCTCCCTCGTAGCCCAGGGACTGCAGGTTCTTGCCGGCGCCATCGCTTACGGCCCAGACTTCATCGCAGGCACTGATGTTGTTTACCAGAGCTGCAATTGCGCTGTCCTGCAGAACCTTGTTCTTTACGGCTTTGGCTATGTCTATATCGAACTTGGTGTGGTAGGTGAGTATCAGAGGCTTGTCTATTATGCCCTTCATGCTCCTTGCAAAGATGGTGGAGGAGATGGGGCAGTGGGTGTGGAGTATGTCTATGTCCGCGTCCTTTATGCGCTTGGCCGTGGCCGGCGAGAACGGGTAGCCCGCCATGTAGCCCACGGAGTCCCTGAGGTCTATGCCAGGGTAGCGGTAGACGTGGAAAGGAAAGCCGCTGTCGTCCGCCTCCGGCTGCTCCGGGGTGATGACTATGGCTTTGGAACCTTTTTCAGTTATATGGGTAGCGTAGTTGACGACCGCGTTGGACACCCCGTCCACTATGGGCGGAAACGAGTCGTTCAGCAGGCACACGGAAAGCTTGTCTTTGTCCTGTGCAGCTTCTGCCTCTGCGCCTGTGTTTTGCGCTGTTTTTGTGTATTCTTCAGTCATTTTGCCCTCTTGCTATATTTTTTCAGAGTCCAGAACGATAGTGAACGGGCCGTCGTTAAGCAGTTCCACCTTCATATCCGCGCCGAATATCCCGGCCTGAACGTTTGGCACAGTCTCTGCAGCTTTGGCGAGTATGTATCTATACATTGCCTCTGCGGGCTCCGCACCGGCCGCGCCAGAAAAGCTGGGCCTGTTGCCGTGCCTGCAGTCCGCGCACAGGGTGAACTGCGATACTATAAGAAGGCTGCCTCCAACATCCTGCACGGAGAGGTTGGTCTTGCCGTTCTCGTCCGCAAAGATACGCAGAGCGCAGAGCTTCTTTACCATCTTGTCCGCGATCTGCTCCGTATCGTCCGCGTAGACCCCGGCCAGGACCAGCAGTCCGTCCGCTATCTGCCCTGTTATCTTGCCGTCCACGCTTACACTTGCGCGCTTAACACGCTGTATAACGAATCTCATATCTGTCTCCTGTAAGATGTTTTAAGTATTATACCACGAAAACACTTGTCCGTGGGCGATTCTTTGGCGGCCCCGGCACGGACCTTGATCCGGCCGCGGGCGAATTTTTGACTGCTCGGGTAAGAGTCGTGTCTGGGCGCGGGCGAATTATTGACTGCTCGGGTAAGGGTCGTGTCTGGGCGCGCTTGTTTTTAGTCAAAATGGCGATATTTCATCTGTTTTGGTAAAGTTTTTTTTGCTCTTACCAAAAGTGGCCTTAAACATCTGATTTTGGTGAAACTTCTGGCGCAGCAAGATCAAAGGTTTTACCCATAATACAGGTTTTTTCACTATTTTGGCTAAATTCCGCTGACCTGCAGCGTATAAAACCAGGTATTCCGCTTAAAGCCTTTGCGGCAAAGCCTGAGAATTAGGCAAAACCCGAGTTTGGCGCGCTATTTGCCTAATGGCCGAACTAACATTAGGCAAAACTGATGCTCATAATGCTATTTGCCTATTAGCTAAAATGACTTTAGGCAAAACCCGAGTTTGGCGCGCTATTTGCCTAATGGCCAAACTGGCTTTAGGCAAAACCGCGGCTATTTGACCGTTTTGCTTAACTACGGATCTGCAAACTGGCATCTGAAGCAAACATAAAAATGCAATATGTGGCTTTTGGATCCGTGCCTGCACGGTCGCGGTCGTTGGAAAAAGAAGATCAGGGCATTTGTTGACAAACAGTTCGCCAGGCCTGGGCTTTTGCAACAATTTGCATTTTAGACAATTATAATCCGGTGCCCCAGATAAGAGTAATGCTTGTTTTATTCTTGCAGACCTCGGGTTTTCAGAAAAATAAGGGACAAAATAGTCTTCTGCATGGGATTTTGGTGCCTCAGGCGGCCGAGCGCATATGGGTTTGACGCTGCAGGAAGGTATGGATTCACTGGTCTTATGCCACAGCCGAATGCAGCCTCGTGGTTTTGTTGCAAAACGCATATAAATATTTAAGATCTGCAACAAACAAGACTGACATCTTTCTTGAGATCTGTAATTGTTGCATTTGCCCCTGCACGCCAGCCAATCTGCAACAAGCAGGGACGCAGAACTGATCATCTCCGCCGTATCCGTAGCAAAATTGCATACAGGTGACAGGAAAAAATAAAAACCAGCTTTCATTGACACGTTATTTTATTCTGTATATAATAAGGCGTTAATTAATACGTGGAGAGGCATTTGATCATTTTTATGGTTAGCGATCCGATGATCCAGCTTAAGGACGTTCGCTTTGCTTACGAGCAGGGAGAAGAGGACACGCCGCAGGCAGCAGAGTTTGCAATAGACGGCGTCTCTTTTAATATAGAAAAAGGCTCGTTCGTGGCAATAGTCGGAAGCAACGGCTCCGGCAAGTCCACCCTTGCAAAGCACATGAACGCGCTCCTTCTGCCCACATCCGGGGAGGTCCTGGTAGACGATCTCAACACCGTCACCGAATCGCAGACCCAGCCCTGGGAGATCAGAAAGAGGGTAGGCATGGTGTTCCAGAACCCGGACAACCAGCTGGTATCCTCCGTGGTAGAGGACGATGTAGCCTTCGGCCCGGAAAACATAGGCATAGAGCCCTCCGAGATAAGGCGCAGAGTGGACGAATCCCTGCAGCTGGTAGGCATGTACGAGCACAGAAAGAAAGGCCCGCACCTTCTTTCCGGCGGCCAGAAGCAGAGGATAGCCATAGCCGGTGTAATAGCCATGGACCCGGAGTGCGTGGTGTTCGACGAACCCACTGCCATGCTGGATCCGAAAGGCCGCAGGGAGATCATGAGCATCATCAGAAAGCTCCATTCCCAGGGCCGAACAGTGGTGCTGATCACTCACTTTATGGAAGAAGCCGCAGAAGCGGACAGGATAATAATCATGGAGCACGGCAAAGTCCACGCGGACGGAACGCCGGCCCAGATCTTCAGCAGGGACGATCTCGGCGTGCTGGACCTGCCTTTTGCCGTAAAGATGGCAAGAAGGCTCAGGGAGAGCGGCCTAGACGTTCCTGCGGATATAGTAACAGACGAGCAGCTCGCAGACTTTTTGTGCAGTAAGGAGCAGGGATAGATGCAGATCAGAATAGAAGATCTCAGCAAAATATATAGCCCGGGGCTTCCTTACGAGACCAAAGCCTTAGAGCACGTCTCATTTACCGTGGAAGCCGGCGAATTCATGGGCATCATAGGCCACACCGGTTCCGGCAAGACCACGCTCGTGCAGAGCATAGCAGGCCTTCTGGAGCCTTCGGACGGCCGCATAGTTTCAGTCCACGAAGACGGCACGGAAACCGTTATCAGCCAGAAGGGCAAGGAGTCCGCTCTGGTGCGCCGCAAAGTAGGCATAGTGTTCCAGTATCCGGAGTACCAGCTGTTCGAAGAAACAGTCATGAAGGACGTGTGCTTCGGGCCCAGGAACCAGGGCCTTTCGGAAGAAGAGCAGAAGGAAAGAGCCCGCGCCGCCCTGGACCTTGTAGGCATAAACGCAGACGACAAAGGGGAAGTATCTCCCTTTGAGCTTTCCGGCGGCCAGAAGCGAAGGGTAGCCATAGCAGGCGTTCTTGCTATGCGCCCGGAGGTCCTTATCCTGGACGAGCCCACAGCCGGCCTGGACCCCAAGGGCCACGACGATATACTCGAAATGATACGCCGCATCAGGGAGGAGATGGACATGTCCATAATACTCGTATCCCACAACATGGACGATGTTGCGGAGTACGCGGACAGGGTCCTTGTAATGAACCACGGTCAGAAGGTCTTCCTTGGCACACCTAAGGAAGTCTACTGCGAGCACGAGGAAGAGCTAAGGGCCATAGGCCTGGACATCCCGTCCTGCCCGTCCTTCCTCTGGCAGCTCAAAAACCGCGGCATGGACGTAGACGACAACAAACTGGAATTCGAAGAGACCGCTCAGGAGATAATCCGCGCGGTAAAGAGCAGATGGCAGTAAGAGATATAACACTAGGACAATATTTTCCGGGAGAATCCTGCATCCACAGACTGGATCCGAGGGTCAAGATAGTTTGCACCTTCGTTTACCTGATCTCGCTTTTTGTGGTGAAGTCTTTTAGTGCGTTCCTGCTCTGCATACTCTTCCTGGGCACAGTAATAGCCCTGTCAAAGATACCCTTCAAATTCATATCCAAGGGCCTTAAACCGGTCATTTTCCTTATAATCCTTACCATGGTCATCAACCTGTTCTTCGTAACAACAGGAGATGTTCTGGCCAAGCTTGGGCCGATAACCATAACCAGGGACGGCATCTACAGAGCCCTGTTCATGGGGCTCAGGCTGGTGCTGCTGATCTTCGGATCTTCGCTCATGACGCTCACCACAAAGCCCATAGAGCTTACGGACGGCATGGAAAAGCTGCTTTCGCCGCTGGCAAAGATAGGCCTTCCCGCTCACGAGCTTGCAATGATGATGACTATAGCGCTCCGTTTCATACCCACCCTTCTGGACGAGACCGACAAGATAATGAAGGCTCAGACCGCAAGGGGCGCGGACTTTGAGAACGGTTCTATAAAAGAGAAGGCAAAGGCTCTTATACCTCTGCTTGTTCCTCTGTTCGTTTCCGCCTTCCGCATAGCCGGAGACCTGGCTATGGCAATGGAAGCCAGGTGCTACCACGGCGGATCCGGACGCACCCGCATGCACCAGATGAAACTTGAAAAAGGAGATGCTGTAGCTATTGCAGTTACAGTTATCTACCTTGCGCTTGTGATATTGTCAAGACAGCTGCCGCTGCTGTAATGAAAGGCACGCAGGGTATCTGAGCACCGGCGCCGGCCTTCCTTGTAAGGACAAGGCCCGTAGCCCAAAGCCCCGCAAGTATGCCTGTTGCAGCAAACAAGGCAAACAAGCCTGCTGCTCCGAACACCGGGGCAAGAGTTGCAAATATCAGAGCGTCAGCCGTGCCGTAAGGCGCGGGCTTTTTAAAAGCGGCGGACAAAAGCATAACAGCGGCGTGGCAAAGCCCGATCCCGGCGCACAGCGGCAGGCAGTCCAGCAGCTCCTGGGAACTGCAGCCTGCAAGCACTACACCCGCCAGCGCGGCAAGCCCCGCGTCCGAGACCTCAAGTTTCCTGATATCCTCGGCAGACAGCCAAACAAGTACAGCAATACAAAAAATACGGACCATGCAGCCTCCTTTCGGCCCTTGATCCGTCAGGAAAATTTTACCAGAAGGCGAAACTAATGTCAACAGACTCTATCGTAGAATTTGAAAATGAAGCAGATCCGGCTCCTGTAAAAAAGCGCAAGTCGGATACCGATATGACTCACGGCAACGTGTACCGACTGCTGGTTATGTTTGCGCTCCCGCTGCTGGTGGGCAACCTGTTCCAGCAGCTCTACAACACTGTAGACACCTGGGTGCTTGGCAACTACGCCAGCAACGAGGCTTTTGCCGCTATAGGCACCATAACACCGGTGTTCAACCTTTTCGTAAATACCTTTATGGGGCTGTCCAACGGCGCAGGCGTAGTAATATCAAACTACTACGGCGCAGGCAGGCTGGATAAGGTCTCCCGCACCGTGCACACCTCCATAGTTATGGCGGCCATCTGCTCCGTGGGCTTTACCGTTGTGGGCCTGCTCTGCAAGGACACCCTTATCGGCTGGATGAACCCGTCCCCGGACATGGTGCCGCACGCCCAGACCTATCTTCAGATCATATTCCAGTTCCTTACCTTCCAGATCTTCTACAATGTTGCAGCCGCTATCATGAGGGCTGTTGGAGACTCCAGGCGCCCGTTCTATTTCCTGGTCATAGCCTGCATCATCAACATAGTTCTGGACCTGTACTTCGTAAGGAGCCTTGGCATGGGCGCGGCCGGCGTTGCCTACGCAACTGTAATTGCTCAGGGCATATCCGCGGTTCTTGCGGTAGTGTCCCTTATGAGGGAAACTTCCTGCATAAAGCTGCGCATCAAGGACCTGTGCTTCGACCGCGAGATAATGGGCAGGGTGTTTAAGATAGGCGTTCCTACAGCTATACAGATGGCTGTGGTCAGCTTCTCCAACATATTCGTAATGTCCTACATCAATTCGTTCGGCACGGACTTTTCCAGCGGCTACGCGGCGTATTTCAAGACAGAGCTCATACTGTTCATGTTTATCTCGTCCATATCCATTGCCGCAACCACCTTCGTAGGGCAGAATTTCGGGGCGCGCAACGTGGCAAGGATAAAGCAGGGCGTAAAAGCGTCCATAATCCTGTGCTTTATACCCACTATTATTTTCGGATCCCTGCTGATGATATTCGCGCCGCAGATAATATCGTTCTTCAACAGCGATCCTGTTGTAAAAGAATACGGCGCCTACTGCCTGCGCTTTATAGTGCCTTTCTATGCGGTGCAGTGCTTCGGGCAGGTGCTCACATCCACGCTCAGGGGAATAGGGGATTCCTTTGCGCCAATGGTCATCATGATAAGCTGCTACGTAGGCGTAAGGCAGCTGTACCTTTACGTGATGACTCATTTCATAGCCAACACGCCGCTGGCTGTAATAGCGGCCTTCCCGGTAGGCTGGACCTGCGGCCTGATACTTACCGCTATAAGGTACAAGCGCTCGGATCTTGACACAAAATTTGCCAATCAGGAAGATTAGTAGTATAATAAACAGAACGGGGTATTTCTTTTAGTAAGGGGGATAAAAAATGTTCAAGAGAATAAGAGATTTTATCTACGATATCAACGATGTATTCATCGCCCTGGTGATAGTTCTTGCGGCAGCAGGCATAATAGTCTGGAGAGCCACAGATATAGTCAACTATCCTCAGTACCTGGCTAACAAGGCAAGCACGCCGGCAAGCCAGACCGAGCAGAGCGCAGATCCAAAGCCTGCAAACACAATCACCAACACCAACGCAGGCCAGAACGAACCGGATCCCAACGCAGGCCAGACAGATCCCGGCCAGGATATAAACCAGGGCGGAGAGGGCACTGTAGAACCTGCGGTAACACCTACTGTAGTAAACGCAACAATAACCATAGAGAGCGGCTTTAAGGGCGGCTGGGGCACCGTAGTAAACAGGCTGGTGTCCGCCGGACTTATGAACGCATCGGACAAGCAGACCTTCATTGCTAAGGTAGTGGAGCTCAAGCTGGACAGAAGCCTTCGGATAGGCAGCTTCGATCTTTCAAGCGATATGAGCTTCGAGCAGATGATAAAGATACTCTGCAAGGTCCAGTAAAAAAGGGGAATACTTTCAAAAGGAGCATCTTAAGGGATGGCAGAAGAGAAAAAGACCAAAACAGTAAAAAAGAAGGACAAGAAGGCAAAGACCTGGCGCATTCCCTGGGGACTGATCTTCTTCCTTGTCATAGTTATAGCGCTGGTCATCGCAGGCTTTGTGATCAAGGGTCAGGTGGAGAAAGACCTGCACGAGACCCCAAGCGATAACCTCGGCACAGTAATAGAGAACTGCTACTGCTTCTACCTGGAGGACAGCGATACTATAATCAGCTTCTCCACGAGCAAGGGGCCGCGCGCTATAAGCAATACGGATTCGGACTACGCAGCTTACATGGAGAGGATGAAGGCTCACCACGAGAACGTGGATCCGGCCTACGGCATGGAAAACGTTAAGGCGGCCATGGGCGATGCTTTCGACGAGGCTTCCTACAAATACGTGGACGATCATCTTGGCAACATCCTGTACATGCACAGCTACGAAGGCCGCCAGGCAGTGTGGCTGTACAGCAACAGGTCCAAGACTGTGGACATGGTAATAGACGATCCTAACGTTACTCCTATAGCGTACGCTAACGACGTTGTGTACGTAAGGGACAACGTAAAGCAGGAGACTGTCGGCTACCGTATCAGCACCAGCTACTCCAGAAAGCTGATATCCGTAGATCCGTTCATTTCTGTGGTGTCTCACCGCCGCAGCTTCCTGGCTATAACCATGCTGGATTTCGCAAAGGGCCTGCTCAGGGGCTTCAAAGCGTCCAGAAATTCCAACTAGCATCTTTACCCGGCACCGCTATGCCGGGTTTTTTATTTGAAAGGAGACTGTTATGGAGGTCTGCAGAAAGTTTTACTACGATGTTGTTATCTGCGGAGGGGGTCCCGCAGGCGCAGCTGCAGCCATAGCTGCAGGCAGGGCTGGTAAAAGGGCAATACTGCTGGAGCTCAGGGAATCCCTGGGCGGCCTTTGTACCAATGGATACATTACAGGCATAGCAGGCGTCGTGGATGGCATCTGCGAGGAGTGGGTGGACAGGCTGGCCGCGGAAGGCCATGCCGTTAAAAGGCCGCATCTTCCCACCGTGGAGCCCGAATACGGCAAGCAGATGCTGGAGGAGATGGTCCTGCAGTCCGGAACCCGCATACTCTACGGCGCCCACGTGGTCGAGTGCATAAAAGAGGGCAGCCGCATAAAGAGCGTCATCGCCTACTGCAAGAGCGGCAAGATAGAAATAGAAGGCAAGGTCTTTATAGACGCTACAGGCGATGCGGACCTGGCCTTTGCGGCGGACGTTCCTACGGAGATAGGCAACGCGGAGTTCTGCGGGCTCAACCAGTCCGTTACTATGGGATTCAGGCTGGCCTACGTCAATCTGAAGAAGTACAACGAGGCCAACGCGGCGTGGCGCAAGGACCCGGAATTCGATCCCAACGACCCCAAAAAGCGCACGCTTATAGTCTACAAGGAGCACCAGGCGGTAAAGAACGGCACCCTGCACGATATCCTGTCCCCGGGCAACATAGTCTATCCCATGGCTGGCCGCGATGAGACCTGCATGGACGTTACCCTGGACGCCACTCACACCTTCGACTGCCACAACACGGACGTGGAGGACCTTACCCGCCAGATAGTGGACCAGCACAGGAAGGTCATCTGGTTCCACGAGTTCTTAAAGCGCGATGTTCCGGGCTTTGAGGACTCCACGCTGGAAGCCTACGCTTCCATGAACGGCATCCGGGACAGCCGTCACATTATTGGAGAGTACCTGCTTAAGGATACTGATATAGGCGCCGCAAAAAAGTTCGAGGACGGCATATGGCAGCACACGGAGTTCTACGATACCCACGTTCCCACGCCGGGATTCCACACCGCGCACAGGCACATCCACGCCAATGCTCCGGTGGAGAACGCGGTCTGCAGGCCTACGCAGGACGCGGAGGACTACATGTACACTCCGCTGGTAAGGCCGCTTGCCTGGGAGGTGCGCACGGATCCGCGCAACTGGTGCGAGATCCCGTTCCGCTCTCTGGTTGCAACAGGGGTGGACAACCTGATGGCTGTAGGAAGGTGCTTCTCCGCGGAGTTCCACGCCATGGGCTCCATAAGGGTGATCGCCCCGTCCATGGGCATGGGCCAGGCTGCAGGCACAGGCGCCGCGCTGTTTGTTGATCAGGGCCTTGAGGCACTCAGGGATCTGGACGGCAGGCAGGTAAGGCAGAAGATGATAGAAGCCGGCGTTAAGCTGGACCAGGCTCCCGGCGGCCACTGGGCTGCGGTCCGCGAGTTCGGCGGCGAGCCGATGGTTTCCGCCGGCGACATGTGCGTGATGGTCAACGACAAGGGCGAGACGATGAGGTGATCGCTATAGGGGACGGGTTGCTTTCATCTTTTTGGGGAAAATTCCCAAAAAAAGAAGGAGAACGCCCCCCCTATAAAAAAAACCCGGGG